>JAOPXC010000097.1 GCA_025965335.1 Nocardioides sp.
TCGCGCGCCGTGCAGACGGCCGAGATCGTGGCGGGACTCCTCGACCTCGACGTGGTCGTTCGCGAGGGGCTTCGCGAGTACGGCGTCGGCTCGCTGTCCGGCACCGACGCCGACGAGCGGGCGATCCTCGGAGGCGTCTTCGAGGCCTGGATGGGCGGCGACGGGAACGTCCGGATCCCGGGTGGCGAGCGCGTCGTCGACTTCGTGGATCGCGTGGCCGACGTGTTCGAGGAGGCCGCCGACCAGCACCGGGGTGAGGCCATCCTCGTGGTGAGCCATGGCGGCGCGATCCTGGCCGGGCTGCCCCGTTTGCTCGGTGTGCCGGGCGAGTTCGTCCGGGATCGGACGCTGGCGAACTGTGGGGTCATCGAGCTGGAGACCGACGCGGACGGATGGCGGCCGGTGCGCTGGTGCGGCACCCCGATGTGACGCTTCGTTCGAGCATAGGTAAGGCAATCCTAAAGTTTGGTACCGTTGGCGCGTGGCCAAGACCAAGTCCTCGAAGCCGGCAAAGCTGCCCAAGCGGGAGTGCTGCGTGTCTAAGTCGCGCTGCGGGCGGTGCCCGATCCGGATGCTGAAGGAAGGCACGCTGCCCGACGGGTATACGGTCAAGAAGCGCAAGCTCGTCACGGTGAAGGGCAAGAGGGTCACCAAGAAGCAGCTCGCCAACGCCGCCTGACCCACCTTTCGAGGAGCCCGCCGTTGCCTGCTGAGCGTTTTGTCGAGCAGCTGAACGTCCAGATCGGCAACGAGCTTGCCGCCCACAACCAGTACCTCGCGTGCGCGGTCTACTACGACGCCGAGACCATGCCCCAGATGGCGGCCTTCTTCTACCAGCAGGCGCTCGAGGAGCGCGAGCACGCGATGATGATGGTGCAGTACCTCCTCGACACCGACTCCGAGGTGACCATCCCCGGGGTCGAGGCGCCGGTGCCCACGTTCTCCGACGTCACCGCGCCCGTGGCGCTGGCCCTGGAGCAGGAGAAGCGGGTCACCGAGCAGATCAACGGCCTGCTCCGTGTCGCGCGTGAGGAGTTCGACTTCGCCTCGGAACAGTTCATGCAGTGGTTCATCAAGGAGCAGGTCGAGGAGGTCGCCACGATGACCGACCTGCTCACCGTGGTGAAGCGCAACCTCGACGACGTCGAGGACATCGAGGAGTATGTCGCGCGCGAGCAGAACGGCGGGGCGGCGGACCCCACCGCTCCCCGCATCGCCGGGGCCTGAGGGATCCGCTCGGCTCAGCCCGGCGACCGCGCCCGGAGTGGAGCAGACTGCTCCCCGTGAGCCGGGTGATCGTCGTCGGAGCGGGCGTGGTGGGGCTCTCGTGTGCCCTCCGCCTGCTTGAGGCCGGACACCGGGTCGACGTCGTGGCCCGCGACCTGCCGCTCGAGACGACCTCTGCCGTGGCGGCCGCGCTCTGGTACCCCTACCGGGCTCTGCCCCAGGACCGGGTCACCGCGTGGTCGGCGCGGTCGTACGCCGTGTTCGCCGCCCTGGCCGCGGCGGAGCCGGAGGCCGGGGTGCGGCTGGTGCCCGGCACCGAGGTCCTGCGCGACCCACGGCCCGACCCGTGGTGGGCGACCGCGGTGCCGGACCTGCTGCCGGCCGACGGCCTGCCCGAGGGCTACGCCGCCGGCTGGTCCTTCGTCGCCCCGGTGGTGGAGATGCCGCTCTATCTGGAGTGGCTGGTCGGGCGCCTCCACGAGCTCGGAGGCACGCTCACGCGGCTCAACCTGCGGGCGCTGCCGGACGGTGGCGACGTCGTCGTCAACTGCTCGGGGCTGGGCGCGCGCCTTCTCGGTGACGACCGGACCGTGCTCCCGGTGGCCGGACAGGTGGTCCGGGTCGCGCAGTTCGGCCTCCAGCGCTGGTGGCTCGACGGCGACGCGCCGACGTACGTCGTGCCGCGCGAGCGGGACATCGTGGTCGGCGGCACCGATGTCGAGGGGGAGTGGAGCCGCACGCCGTCACCCGACACCGCGGCCGAGATCCTCGGACGGGCCGCGCTCCTGGTGCCGGAGCTCCGGGACGCCGAGGTACTCCAGCACAAGGTGGGCCTGCGCCCGGCGAGACCCATGATCAGGCTCGAGAGGGTCGGCCGGGTCGTCCACTGCTACGGACACGGGGGTGCCGGGGTGACGCTCGGCTGGGGATGCGCCGACGAGGTCGCGGCGCTGGTGTCCTGACTTGGCCGGTGGATCCACGGCGGTACTCTTCGGGGGGTGTCTGCGCGCCGCCGCCTCCACTTCACGCTGACGGCCCCGTTGGTCAGCGTGGCGCTCGTCGCCGTGCTCTCTGCGGCCGCCGGGGGTCCGTCGACCGGGGGTCAGCGGCAGTACCTCCCCGCCATCGGTCAGCCCAACGTCATCGTGATCGTCGCCGACGACCTCGATGACAAGCTGATGCGCTACCTGCCGAACGTACGCCGGCTGATCGGAGAGCGGGGGGCCGAGCTCACCGACTACTACGTCGAGCAGTCGACCTGCTGCACCTCGCGCGCGAGCATCTTCAGTGGCAGGTACGCCCACAACCACGGGGTGGAGGCCAACACCTGGCCGAAGGGCGGGTTCGACGTCTGGAAACGCACCGGTGAGTCCAATGCCCTGCCCACGTGGTTGCATGCGGCCGGTTATCGCAACGCCATGATGGGCAAGTACTTCAACCAGTACCCGTTCCACCTGAGCATCAAGGCGACGCCGACCGAGAAGAAGGAGCTCGCGACCTACGTGCCGCCGGGCTGGGACGACTGGGTGGCTGCGGTGCGCGGCAACCCCTACGCCCAGTACCACTACCAGCTGAACGTCAACGGCGTCGTGGACCGGGGCTTCCGCCGGGCCTATCTCGACGAGGTCCTCGGCAAGCGGGCGGTCTCGCTCGTGTCCGGGGCGCACGGGTTCGACTTCGCGGCCGGTGGGCAGTTCCTGTACTACGCGCCGTACTCGCCTCACCACCCGTACGCGCACCCGGCCAGGTACGCGACGCAGTTCTCCTCGGTGCGGTACCCGCGCACCCCCTCGTTCGACGAGGCCGACGTCTCCGACAAGTTCGGCATGACGCGGACCAAGAAGCGGCTCACGGTGACGCAGAAGAAGGCGATCGACCGAGCGTTCCGCGAGCGGATCCGGTCGGTGCAGGTCCTGGACCGCAACGTCGGCCGGCTGGTGGGTGCGCTGCAGACGCAGGGCGCGCTCGACAACACCTACCTCGTGTTCACGAGCGACAACGGCTACAACATGGGCGAGCACCGACGTGAGATCGGCAAGTACAACCAGTTCCAGGAGGCCCTGAGCGTCCCGCTCTACGTCCGAGGCCCGGGGATCCGGCCCGGCACCCGCATCCACGACCTGACCGGGAACATCGACCTCGCGCCGACCGTGGCCGCGATGGCGGGCGCGTCGGCACCCGCCGACGTGGACGGGCTCTCGCTGTTGCCGCGGCTCACCGGCGCGAGGCGATCGCTGCCGCGCAGCTCGCTGCTGATCGGCAGGGCGCTGATCCCGACGAACCGGCGCTCGTCCTCGCCGGTCGACGAGGCGCCCGAGGAGTTCGTCGCGAGGGCCAAGACGAGTCGGCTCAACGACTTCTCCGGTGTCGTCACCCGGCGCTACAAACTGGTCCGCTACACGCACCTTCCGCACGAGGAGTTCTACGACCTGAAGAAGGACCCCTACGAGCTCACCAACCTGCTCGCCCGGGACGGGTCGTCCTACCGGGCGATGTCGCCGGCGCTGCGGAGGAAGGTGCGCGAGCTGCGACGCAGCATCGACGCGCTGGTCGACTGCGCGGGGCCGACCTGCCGACGCTGAGGCTCAGCGCAGGGGTACGACGCCGACCACGGCTGCGGGCTGGATCGGGCCGTAGACGTGCGGGAACGTCTCGGTCATCCCGGGCGCCGGAACCTCCTCCACGACCGGGCTGTCCAGCAGCGCGGTGTCGATCTCCAGCAGCAGCAACGGCTCGGTGACCCCGCGGTAGAAGCGCTCCCGGACGCCCTCCCACTGGTCCGCTCGACTGGCATGGATGTAGCCCTCCTCCTCGAGGCTCACCCCCAGCGTCGAGGTCGTGTAGGCGCCGGACGCCTGCGCGGCCTCCCAGTCGGCCGCGGTCGCGATGTGAAAGATCTGCATGTCAGCTCCCTAGAACAGCCGGTGGGTCGGGTCGTCGAGGCCACGCAGAGCGTCGTAGTCCACGACCGCGCAGGCGATGCCGCGGTCGGTGGCCAGCACCCGCGCCTGCGGTTTGATCTCCTGGGCGGCGAAGATACCGCGGACCGGCGCCAGCAGCGGGTCGCGGTTGAGCAGCTCGAGGTAGCGCGTCAGCTGCTCGACGCCGTCGATGTCACCGCGGCGCTTGATCTCGACCGCGACGCTCAGACCGTCGGCGTCGCGGCACATCAGGTCGACCGGGCCGATGGCCGTGGGGAACTCCCGGCGCACGAGCGTGAGCGCCGGCCCGAGCGTGGCGGGATGCTCGGCGAGCAGCTCCTGAAGGTGCTTCTCGACCCCGTCCTTCTGCAGGCCGGGGTCGATGCCGAGGTCGTGGGAGGAGTCGCTGAGGATCTCCTCGATCAGGATCCGCAGGGTGTCGTCACCCTTGCTGGTGACCGTCCACTCCACCTGGCCGTCCTGGGTCTTGCCCTCGCGCAGGGAGCAGGGCGGAGACATCCAGTTGAGCGGCTTGTAGGAGCCGCCGTCGGAGTGGACGAGCACCGAGCCGTCCGCCTTGATCATCAGCACCCGCGTCGCCATCGGCAGGTGTGCGGTCAGCCGGCCTGCGTAGTCCACCTGGCACCGGGCCACGACAAGTCTCACGGGGCGTGAATCTATCCGGTCTGTCGTAAGTTACTGACGGGTGAACTAACTCACGCTCCATTGCACCGTTCCCGATGGAAGGATGCCCCGCATGACCACCGCTGCTCCAGAGTCCGCCCCCAGACCCACCCGCACCTTCACCACGATCGGCGTCGTCGGCCTGGGCACGATGGGCGCCGGCATCGCGGAGGTGTTCGCGCGCAAGGGCTTCGCCGTCGTCGGCGTCGAGGTGAACGACGATGCCCTGGCCCGCGGCCGCCAGCACCTGGAGCACTCCACCGCCCGCGCGGTGAAGCGGGAGAAGATGACGCAGGCGGAGCAGTCCGAGCTCCTGGGCCGGATCACGTTCACGACCTCGCTCAAGGACCTCACCGACGCGGACTTCGTGGTCGAGGCGGTCGTCGAGTCGCTCGAGGTGAAGATGGCGATCTTCCGCGACCTCGACGCGATCGTCTCGCCGGAGGCGATCCTCGCCACCAACACCTCCTCGCTCTCGGTCACCGAGATCTCGACCGCCAACTCCCGGCCCGGACGCGTGATCGGCGTGCACTTCTTCAACCCGGCTCCCGTGCAGAACCTCGTCGAGGTCATCAAGACCGTGGTCACGGAGCAGGCCGTCCTCGACGAGGTGCGGGTCCTGGTCGAGAAGCTGGGCAAGAACCCGGTGGTCTGTGGTGACAAGGCCGGCTTCATCGCCAACACCCTCCTGTTCGGCTACCTCAACCACGCGGTGTCGATGTACGAAGGCAAGTACGCCTCGCGCGAGGACATCGACGCCGCGATGCGCTTCGGCTGCGGCTACCCGATGGGCCCGCTGTCGCTGCTGGACCTGATCGGGCTCGACACGGCGTACGAGATCCTCGAGACGATGTACCGCCAGGGCCGCGACCGACTGCACGCGCCGTCGCCGATCCTCAAGCAGATGGTCACCGCCGGGATGCTCGGGCGCAAGACCGGCCGGGGCTTCTACACCTACGAGGCACCCGACAGTCCGGTCGTGGTGGCCGACCACGAGACCCCGTCGGCCGACGAGAAGCCCCAGTTCCGGCACGACATCAAGCTCGTCGGTGTCGTCGGGACCGGGACCATGGCCAGCGGCATCGTCGAGGTCTTCGCCAAGAGCGGGTACGACGTGCTCGTCGTCGGGCGCGGCCAGGACAAGATCGACGGCGTCGTCGCCGCGATCACGAAGAACTTCGACAAGCAGATCCAGCGCGGCAAGGCCACCGAGGAGGCCAAGGCCGAGGTCCTCGCCCGGGTCACCGGCACCACGTCGCTCGACGACCTCAAGGACGTCGACATCGTCGTGGAGGCAATCGCCGAGGACCTGGCGATCAAGACGACGCTCTTCGAGAACCTCGACGACATCTGCAAGCCGGGCGCGATCCTCGCGACCACGACGTCGTCGCTGCCGATCATCGCTTGCGCCAAGGTGACCAAGCGCCCGCAGGACGTGATCGGGATGCACTTCTTCAACCCGGCGCCGGTGATGAAGCTGGTCGAGGTCGTCTCGACCGTCTCGACGAACGATGACGTGACCGAGACCGTGCGCGCGCTGTGCGCGAAGGTCGGCAAGGTCGCGGTGACGTGCGCCGACCGTGCGGGGTTCATCGTGAACGCGTTGCTGTTCCCCTACCTCAACGACGCGGTGCGGATGCTCGACGCGCACTACGCCAGCGCCGACGACATCGACCTGGCCATGAAGCAGGGCTGTGCGTTGCCGATGGGCCCGTTCGAGCTGCTCGACGTGGTGGGCAACGACGTGTCGCTCGCGATCCAGCGCGAGCTCTACCTGGAGTTCCGCGAGCCCGGGTTCGCGCCGTCGCCGCTGCTCGAGCACCTGGTCACCGCGGGCTACCTCGGCCGCAAGACCAAGCGTGGCTTCCGGGACTATTCGCAGCGCTGAAGTTCGCCACGAGTGACGGCGCTCACGAGTGGGTACCGAC
>JAOPXC010000134.1 GCA_025965335.1 Nocardioides sp.
AGGATGATGACGGCGACGAGCACGATCCACTTGGTCACGCGGCCGGTCAGCTTGCCGGCGATCTGTCGGTGCATGAGAGGACTCCATCACGGTGCGGGGACATTCGGCATCGGGGTTTTCCCTGAGAAGACCTGATCCGCACCGAAAAGTCATCGCCAACGGGCGAAAACAAGTCCAGACCAGTGACGATCCGAACGCCGCGCGTGTGACATGCCGCGTCTGACAGGAGTCAGATCCCGAGCGAACGCCCGATGATCTCCTTCTGGATCTCGGTCGTGCCGCCGTAGATCGTCTGGATACGGCTGTCGACGTAGGCCTTCGAGATGGGGTACTCGGACATGTAGCCGTAGCCGCCGTGGAGCTGCACGCCCTGGTCGACGACCTTCTTCTGGAGCTCGGTGGTCCACCACTTCGCCATCGAGGCCAGGGTCGTGTCGACCCTGCCCTCGTTCAGCTTCGTCACGCAGTCGTTGACGAAGACGCGGGCGATGTGCACCTCGGTCGCCATCTCCGCCAGCATGAACCGGTTGTGCTGGAACTTGCCGATCGGCCGGCCGAACGCCTCCCGTTCCTTGGCGTAGGCCAGGCACAGCTCGAGGACGTGCTCGCAGGCCGCGACCGCGATCGCGGCGATCGAGATGCGCTCCTGGGGGAGGTTCACCATCAACGAGGTGAAGCCCGAGCCCTCCTCGCCGAGCAGGTTCTCCTTGGGGACGGCGACGCTGTCGAAGAACAGCTCGGAGGTGTCCTGGGCCTTGAGGCCCATCTTCTCCAGGTTGCGGCCGCGCTCGAAGCCCTCCATGCCGCGCTCCACGACCAGCAGGCTGATCCCCTGGTGGCCGGCGTCGGGGTCGGTCCGGGCCACGACGATGACGAGGTCGGACATGATCCCGTTGCTGATGAACGTCTTCGACCCGTTGAGGACGTAGCAGTCCGTCCCGGGCTTGTCGATCGCGGTGGTGCGGATGCCCTGCAGGTCCGAGCCGGCGCCCGGCTCGGTCATCGCGATCGCGGAGATCAGCTCGCCGCTGACCAGCCCGGGCAGCCAGCGCTGCTTCTGCTCGGCGGTCCCGAGCTGACTGATGTAGGGGACGATGATGTCGGTGTGCACGGGGAAGCCGAGCCCGCTCGCGCCCACCTTGCTGATCTCCTCCGCGACGACCATGTTGTAGCGGAAGTCCTTGATGCCCGCCCCGCCGTACTCCTCGTCGACGTCGAAGCAGAGCAGGCCCTGGGCGCCGGCACGAGCCCAGACCTCCCGGCTGACCTGGCCGTCCTGCTCCCACCGGTCGTGATGGGGCACGACCTCCTTTGCCAGGAACGCGCGCATCGTGGCGCGGAAGTCCTCGTGCTCCTGCTCGTAGATGCTCGGTCTCTCGGGCATCAGGAAATCCAGTCCTTGAGCTGAGCGAGGGTGGCCGCCGGGTCGTCAGTGGCGGGGGAGACCTGGAGGCTCGTGACGCCGGCCTCGCGGAACGCCTCGATGCGCTCCTTGACGTAGGACGCCGGGCCGACCAGGTTGCCGGCCTCGAGCCACTCCTGGGGCACCAACGCCTCGGCGTCGCGCTTGTTGCCGCCGAGGTAGAGGTCCTGGATCTCCCTGGCCTCCTTCTCGTAGCCGTACTGGCATGCGAGCTCGTTGTAGAAGTTCTTGCCGCGCGCGCCCATGCCACCGACGTACAGCGCGTACATCGGCCGCATCAGGTCGAGCATGCCCTTCACGTCCTCGCCGATCGCGACCAGGCCACCGGCGCTGACCTCCAGCGGGCGTAGGTCCGCGGACCGCTTCGCGGCTCCCGCGGCCAGCGCCTCGCCCCAAACCTCCTGGGCCTTCTCGGGCAGGAAGAGGAACGGGAGCCAGCCGTCGGCGCACTCCGCGGTCATCTCGACGTTCTTGTGGCCCAGGGCCGCGACCCAGAGGGGTACGACGGGCCGCTCGGGCTTGTTGAGCAGCTTGAGCGGCTTGCCCAGGCCGAGCCCCTGGCCCTCGGGGAGCGGGATCTTGTAGATGCCGTCGCTGACGAGGGCCTCGCGGCGCAGGCCCATCCGGATGATGTCGATGATCTCGCGGGTACGGCCCAGCGGTTTGTCGTAGGGGACTCCGTGGAAGCCCTCGATGACCTGGGGGCCGGACGCGCCGAGGCCGATGACCGCGCGGCCGCCGGACACGTTGTCGAGGCCGGCGGCGGTCTGCAGCAGCGCGCCCGGAGTGCGTGAGTAGACGTTGAGGATGCCGGCGCCGATCTCCACGGTTTCGGTCTTCGCGGCGAGGTAGCCCATCAGCGTGGGGGCGTCGAAGCCGTACGGCTCGGCCACCCAGATCGTGTCGAGTCCCGCCTTCTCGAGGCCGGCGACCTGGTCGGCGGTCTCGCGCGGGTTGCCGGCGTAGATCAGCGGCATCGAGAGCTTCATGGTTCCCCTTTGCGATTTGAGGGCCCGAAGGTACCAAAGGGTGGCGTCCCGGATGGCCGTCCCTCCGGGGGTGGCATCATCCCCGGGACGACCGGCCCGGGCGATCAATCCCGCCGGACATGAGCATCAGGAGGAGCAGAGCGTGACGACCTACCGCATCGCCGTCATGGGTGGCACCGGTCCGCAGGGCAAGGGGCTCGCCTATCGGTTCGCAAGGCACGGTCACTCCGTCGTGCTCGGCTCCCGGGCGGCGGAGAAGGCCGTACCGGTTGCGGCGGAGGTCACCGACCGGCTCGCCGGTGTCGAGGGTGCCGGCGAGGTGACCGGTGCCGCCAACGTCGACGCCTGCAGCGACGCCGACGTGGTGCTGATCGCCGTGCCGTACGACGGTCACGACGACCTGGTCGCGACGCTGCCGCTCGCCGGCAAGACCGTGATCTCGTGCGTCAACCCCCTGGGCTTCGACAAGCGCGGCGCCTTCGGCCTGGCCATCGACGGCGGCGAGGGGTCGGCGGCCGAGTCGGCCCAGCGCCTCGCCCCCGAGGCCGAGGTCGTCGGCGCGTTCCACCACGTCTCCGCGGTCACGCTCTGGGGCGACAAGGACTACCTCGACGAGGAGGACGTGCTCGTGGTGGGCGACTCGGTCGAGGCGAAGCAGGTCGCGATCGAGCTGGCCCGGTGCGTGACCAGCCGGGACGGCATCGACGCCGGGAAATTGCGGCTGGCCCGCCAGCTCGAGCCGCTGACCGCCGTGCTCATCTCGATCAACCGGAAGTACAAGACGCACTCCGGGGTGCGCATCTCCGGGCTCTGATCGGCTCGGAACGCCGCGGATTCCGGCCGGAGGAATACGTCCGGCTCACGGCGCGCTAACATGAGGACAGCACCGACACCGGCACCGCAGCTCGTCGAGGACAAGTCCTGTTCTGCGGCCGGGGGTCCGCCGCGTCGATCTCTCCCAGATCGGCGAGACCGAGTCGCGTCGGGGAGTGGCCCGTTTGGGCCGACCTGTTCGACGTTTCCTCGCACCCGGCAGGGGCTGGTGCGGTGTTGCTGTTCCGCCACGGCGAGCGTGGCGGGCACTCCAGAGGAGGAGTCCGTGGCCCGACGAGGCCAGCGCCAGTCCGGCGCTACCCGTACCGCCCCTCGCAGCCGCCGGCGTGACCGCGACCGCGACAACGAGGGCATCATCCCGGTGCTCGCGCGTGCCGTGCGCGAGGTCGAGGCGGAGGCCCAACGCGGACCAGTGACGCGGCCGGGACGCACCAAGTTCCAGGTCGTCGCACTGCTGGTGCGCGAGGAGCGGGCCCGGGTGAAAGCCGACGGCAGCAGCACCGAAGCCCAGCGCAACGGGCAGCTCAGTCGCCTCGACGGGGTGGCGACGATCCTGGCCAAGACGGCCGCCAGGGACACCTCGTTGCTCGTGTTGCTCGCCGAGGACGCACTCGTCTCCGACGCCGCCAGGTCCCTGCGGCGCCAGCTGCTCATCGAGGCCGGAGAGGAGCCGCCGCCCGACGAGGTTGACCCAGTTGAGGCCGCAGCAGCCACCCCCGCCACGACCCAGCGACGCGTCGTACCGCAGTCGGTCATCTCGCGACAGCTCGCGAACCCTTTCCTCACCCCGGACTTCGCGTCCGCCGAGCCCCGTGCGGCGCATCCGCGCCGCCTGGCCACCTGGGAGCTGATCGGCCCGCTGCTCACGTCGTTCGAGCGTGCCGCCAGCGGAGCCTCGGCATGCATGGACCTACCGGAGCCGGGATCGCTTCGAGCGCCGGGTGACCTGGAGCTGATGCCGCACCAGGGGAAGCTGGTGTCGGCAGTCACGGCCGGCCACCGCACGTTCCTGCTCGCCGACGAGCCCGGCCTGGGCAAGACGGCCCAGGCCCTGCTCGCCGCGCAGGCCGCGAACGCATACCCGCTGCTCGTCGTCGTACCGAACGTCGTCAAGACCAACTGGGCACGCGAGGCGGATCTCTGGACGCCCAACCACGCCGCCACGGTCATCCACGGCGACGGTGACACGATCGACGGCTTCGCCGACATCGTCGTGGTCAACTACGAGGTGCTCGACCGCCACGTGGGGTGGCTCGGCAACCTCGGCTTCCGCGGCATGGTCGTCGACGAAGCGCACTTCATCAAGAACAAGGCCTCCCAGCGGTCCCAGCACGTGCTGCAGCTCTCCGAGCGCATCCGGGCCCGCACCCCGCGCCCCCTGCTGATGGCGCTCACCGGCACCCCGCTGATCAACGACATCGAGGACTTCCGCGCGATCTGGCAGTTCCTGGGCTGGATCGACGAGACCAAGCCGGGCCCCGACCTGATGCACCGCCTCGAGGAGACCGGCCTGACACCGATCGATCCCGGGTTCTACGCCGCCGCCCGCACCTGCGTGATCGACCTCGGCATCGTCCGCCGCCGCAAGGTCGACGTGGCTGCCGACATCCCCGCCAGGCGGATCGCCGACCTGCCGGTCGAGCTCGACGACGCTGTCGGCCGCTCGATCCGGGACGCCGAGCGCGAGCTCGCCCGGCGCCTCGTCTCCCGCTATCAGAGCGCTCTCGAGACGCGGACCTCCGGCGTCGTGGTTGAGGGCATCGACCACGACCTCGTCCGTCGGGTCGCCGGCTGGGAGCTGGCCGACACGACCACCACCAAGACCGGCGAGAACGTGTTCAGCATGGTTCGCCGCATCGGCCAGGCGAAGGCCGGCCTGGCGGCCGACTACGCCGCGCAGCTCGCGCGCAGCGTCGGCAAGGTCGTCTTCTTCGCCAAGCACGTCGACGTCATGGATGTGGCCGAGGAGACCTTCGCCAAGCGGGGGATCCGCTACTCGTCGATCCGGGGCAACCAGACGTCGAAGACGCGCCAGCAGAACATCGACGCCTTCGTGAACGATCCCGATGTCTCCATCGCGGTCTGCTCGCTGACAGCGGCAGGGGTGGGTCTCAACCTCCAGGTTGCCTCCAACGTCGTGCTCGCCGAGCTGTCCTGGACCAACGCGGAGCAGACGCAGGCCATCGACCGTGTCCACCGCATCGGCCAGGGGGACCCCGTCACCGCGTGGCGCATCATCGCCGCGCAGACCATCGACACGAAGATCGCCGAACTCATCGACAGCAAGGCGGGGTTGGCCGCCAGGGCGCTCGACGGCTCCGACGACGAGGTTTCGTTGGCGGCCGACGTGCAGGTCGAGGCGCTCGTTGCGTTGTTGACGGAGGCGTTGTCGGCGTCGGTCTAGCGACCGAGGGCCTCACCTCGGCGTAGCGCGGGCGACCTAGTGTTTGCCGTTCCAGCTGTCCCACAGCGCGGCGTACGAGCCGCCGGCGGCGACGAGCTCGTCGTGCGACCCGAACTCCGAGATCACACCGTCCTCGACCACGGCCACCCGGTCGGCGTCGTGGGCCGAGAAGAGCCGGTGCGCGATCGCGATGACCGTGCGGCCCTCGAGTACGGCGGCGAGCGACCGCTCCAGGTGCCGCGCGGCCCGCGGGTCGATCAGCGACGTGGCCTCGTCGAGCACCAGCGTGTGGGGGTCGGCCAGCACCAGGCGGGCCAGCGCGATCTGCTGGGCCTGGGCAGCGGTCACAGAACCCCCACCCGATCCCACGACCGAGTCGAGACCGTCGGGCAGCGCAACCACCCAGTCGAGGGCATCGACGGCATCCAGCGCGGAGCGGATGTCGTCGTCGGTCGCACCGGGGGGCGCGGCCAGGGCGAGGTTCTCGCGCAGGGTGCCGACGAACACGTGGTGCTCCTGGGTGATCAGGGCGACGTGGCCGCGCAGGTCGGCCAGCGGCAGCTCCACCAACCCGACGCCGCCGACGGTCACCGAACCCGTCCGCGGCGGATGGATGCCGGCCAGCAGCCGACCCAGCGTCGACTTCCCGGCGCCGGACGGGCCCACCATTGCGATCCGCTCGCCGACACCCACCGACAGGTCGACCCCGTGCAGGACGTCGCGCCCCTCGACGTACGAGAACCGGACATCGGAAGCGTCGATCTTCTCGCCGTTCGGCTGGTGCCCCGTCACAGCGCGGTCGTCCGGCACCTGCGCGACGCCCAGCAGCCGCGCCAGCGACGCTGCGCCCATCTGCAGCTCGTCGAGAATGGAGACGATGCGGTCGACCGGGTCGATCAGCATCTGCACGTAGAGCACGGCGGCCGTGACGTCGCCCAACGAGACGTCGCCCCGCATGTAGAGCCACCCGCCCAGCAGCAACGTCGTGACCGTCGGGATCAGGTACGACAGCTCCATGCTGGGGAAGAACACCGTGCGCAGGTAGAGCGTGTAGCGCTCGGCTGCGTACGACTCCTTGATGTCCTCGTCGATCGCGGCGATGCGCTCGTCGCCGAGCCCCAGCGCCTCGACGGTGCGCGCGCCCTCGACGGTCTCGGTGAGCGTCGCATTGATCGCGGAGTACGACGCACTCTCGCGCAGGTAACCCGCCTTGGCCCGAGCGAGGTACCAGCGCAGCCCGATGACGAGTGGAGGCACGCCGAGCAGGCAGGGGAGCGCCACCCACCAGCCGACACTCACGGCGGCCGCAAAGGTGACGACGGCGGTGACGACGGCGATCGTCCACTCCGGCAGGGCCCAGCGCACCGCCCAGCCGAGCTGGTCGACGTCCCGGCTGGTCCGGGTGAGCAGGTCACCGGATCCGGCGGACTCGACCACGCCTACGGGCAGGGCGAGCGTGTTGCCGACGAAGTCCTCGCGAAGGTCGGCCAGCACCTGCTCGCCCAGCACCTGGCTGACCAGACGGGCGTAGCGGGTCAGCACCGTCTGGAGCACCAGGAAGCCCGCCAGCACCACGATGATCCGGTCGACATGGCCGGTGGTGGTGCCGGTGTCGACCGCCTGGACCAGATCTCCCAGCAGGCGCGGCGCCGCGAGCGCGGCCACGGCCGCCAGCACATGCAGGGCCAGGGCGCCGCCCAGCACCTTCGGATGCTTGCGGGCGAGGGACTTCATGTAGCGGCGGACCGACGCGGTGTCGGCGACGGGAAGCGCGGTGCTCATCGCACCGCCACCACGGGTGCGGACTCGCGGGTCACCACGGCGCGGTACGTCGGGTCGGTGTCCAGCAGGTCGCCGTGGCGACCCGTGGCGACGATCCGGCCCTCGCGCAGGAACGCCACCTCGTCGACCGCGTCGAGCATCAACGGGCTGCTGGTCGTGACCACCGTGGTGCGTCCGGCGCGGTGGTCGCGCAGCCGCGTGGCGATGCGGGCCTCGGTGTGGGCGTCGACGGCGGAGGTGGGCTCGACCAGGACCAGGATCTCGGGGTCCACCACCAGCGCCCGGGCGAGCACGAGCCGCTGCCGCTGTCCGCCGGAGAAGCTGCGGCCGCGCTCGGCGACGATCGTCTCGAGACCCTCGGGCAGCGCCTCGAGGATGTCGGCCGCGGACGCCGTGTCGAGCGCGCTGTCCACCGAGCGGGCCCCGGTGACGTCCAGTCGGTCCGCCAGCCGCCCGGAGAAGAGCACGGCCGCCGTGTCCGAGACGACGATCCGCCGGCGTACCTCCTCGCGCAGCAGCGCGGTCAGGGGCACGTCGCCGAACGTGACGTCGTCGTCGATCTCCGCCGCGCACAGCCCGAGCCGGTCGGCAAGGGCCGCGGACTCGTCCGGCTGCTCGCTCACGATCGCGGTGATCGATCCGGGCCGCACGTACAGGCCGGTGCGGGCGTCGTGCAGTGCGGCGCCGAGCGGCGGGGACGGCGCGGGGTTCGCGGGGTCGGTGACGTCGGGTGTGAGCGCCAGGACATGGCAGACGCGGCGCGCGGACACCTTCGCGCGGATGAACTTGTTGGCGTACTCCGTCGCGGTCCGCAGCGGGATCATCAGGAACGCCGAGTAACCGTAGAACGCGACCAGCTCCCCGGGCGTGATCCGGCCGTTCACGGCGTAGCGGGCGCCCAGCCACACGACGACGACCACGAAGAGGCCGGGGAGGAACACCTGGAGCGCGTCGAGCATCGACTGCAGCTTGGCGACCTCGACGCCGGCGCGTCGGGTGGTCTGCGACTCCCGCTTGTAGCGCTCGTGGAAGACCTCCTCGCCCCCGATTCCGCGGAGCACGCGCAGGCCGCCGACGATGTCGCTGGCGGTGTTGGAGAGCTCACCCATCAGGTGGCGCTGGCGGGCGCTGCGCGTCTGCAGCGGGGAGAGCAGCGGACCGACCAGCAGCATCAGGGTGGGTACGCCGACGAGCACCACCAGGCCGAGCGTGACCGAGGTCTGGAGCAGGATCACCGAGACGAGCAGGAACGAGACGACCGCCCCGGCGAACCGGGCGGAGACATCCATGACCTGGCCGAGGTGGGACAGGTCGCTGGTGCCGATGGCCACGACCTCGCCGGTCGATACCTTGCGGGGCAGCGTGCCGCCGAGGTGGACGGTCTGGCGGGCGACCAGCTGCACCGTGGAGTAGGCCGCGGTCAGCCAGTTGGTCACGGCGAACCGGTGTCGCATGATGCCGCTGCCGGCCTGCAGGAGCCCGATCAGGAACATGATCACGGCGTACTTCACGAGCTCGCCGCCGTCCTTGGCGGCGACCCCCCGGTCGATCGCGAGCCCGATCACCGCGGGCATCACCGCCTGGCTGCTCATCCAGATGATGCCGAAGAGCATCGCCATCACGAGCGTGCGCCACTGCCCCCTCGCGAGCCACCACAGGAACCGACCCGGCGACCTGTGGTCGGCCTGGCCGGGATGGTCGAGGGGAAGGAGGCGCACCGCCCCACGCTACGGACCGCACCCCCGCCGAGCGAATCGTTTTACCGCCCTCAGGCGGAGCTAGTCACCAAGACCGCACGACTGCCGGGCGAACTCGATGGCCGAGGCGGCGCCCGCCGGGCTCATCCGCAGGATGAGCTGCTGGGGCTTGCCGTCCAGGTGCAGCTTGATCCGGAACGCCGTGGCGCCACCGGACTCCTGGAACGCGTGTGGGTCGCAGCGTGCCGGCATCAGCGGGAGCTCGATCCGCTGGTCCGGCCCGTCGCTGGTGATGTGCGTGCCGAGCGACCAGTACGGCGAGCCCACCGACGTGAGCACCGGCGTCCCGGTCACGGCGTCGAGGACGAGCTCGTGGCCGGGGATGCCCGTTGGGCGGACGATGAGGACCAGGGTCGCGGTGCTGTCGACGGCCACCGGCCCGTCCACGACCTGGTCGTCCCAGGCGAGGGTGGACACCCTCGCCACCGCGATCTCCGCGCAGCGGGCGTCGACGTAGCGACCCACGACGTCGGTGCTGTCGTCGACGTCGAGGGTGACCGTCGTGTCGCCGTACGCCATCTCGACCGAGCCACCGGTGCCCGCCTGGCCACAGGCCGGCCGGGCGGGGAGATACAGCGGGAATCCCCGCGTGGACTGCGAAGGCACCGCCCTCAACCGGTCACCGTGGACCGGGCGGTGTAACCGCGGGTCGGTGTAGGTGATCCGGATCGGCGTGATCGTTCCGGCGGTGTCGTTGTCGATCCACACCTCCATCCGCCCGAGCGCGGCGTCGCGGGACGACTGGCGCATGTCGGCCGCGATCACCCCGCTCGGCGGGGGCTGGGGCGGCAGCGGGATGGCCGTGAGCGTGCGGATCGACGGCGACGGCTGCGCGGTGGCAGCCTCGTCGGTGCTCCGGCGCGTCGACCCCGCGTCGGAGCAGGCCGCCAGCGAGAGGACGACGACGATGGACGCGGCCGCACGAACGGCCCGGGCGCCGGTCATTCCCTGGTCAGCAGCCGCCAGGGCAGCACCGCGAGAAGCAGGACGACCGCCACCGCCACGCAGGAGCCCGCTGCCAGGGCCGCGGTCCGGTCGACGACGATGTCGAAGATGAAGAACGTCATGCCGGTGATGAGCAGACCTGTCGCGGCCAGCACGAAACCGATGAGGCGGTGCGCGGCGTCCACCAGGCGCTCCTTGACGTGGCGACCCGACAGGCTCCGGTGCACAGCGACCGGCGCCAGCACCATCGCCGTGGTCAGGCCGGCGAGCACGACCAGCCCGAGGTAGATCCGTCGCTGCAGGTCGTCGAGGTCCTGGAACGCCTCCTGGAACGGCAGCGTGAGCAGGAAGCCGGCGGTCAGCTGGACGCCGGTCTGCATCACCCGCATCTCCTGCAGGAGGTCGTTCCACTTGCGGTCGAGCCGCACCTCGGGCGTCTCGTCGCGTCCGGAGTCGGGCTGCTGGCTCCTGTCCTCTTCGGTGTCCACGAGGTCAGTCTGACGGATGCGCGGCGCGTCGCGGGTCGGTTCAGCCCGCCAGATCCGCGAGCACCTCGGCGCCCGGGAGCTCGGCCAGCAGCCGGCCGGGCAGCAGCAGCTTGGACCGGCGTACCCCCGAGCCCACGATGGCGATCTCCATCTCGGCCACCCGGGCGTCGACGAGCAGTCGCCATCCGGTCGGGAGCCCGATCGGGGTGATCCCGCCGTACTCCATGCCCGACTCGGTGACCGCGCGGTCCATCGCGAGGAAGGACGCCTTGCGGACGTCGAGGGTCCGCTTGACGACGTTGTTGACGTCGGCCCGGGTGTCGGCCCGGACGAGGCACGCGGCCACCCTCTCCGCGCCGTCTCGGCGTCCGGCGACGACGACGCAGTTGGCGCCCGTCGTCAACGGGAGCGCGTAGGCCGCGCTCATCGCGGCGGTGTCCGCGAGCTCGGGATCGATCTCGACGACCGCCACCTGGTCGGCGTGGGACCACGCGGACAGCGCCGCGGCCACCGGGTCGGCCACCAGTTGGAGGTGTTCGAGGACGGGCAGGGACTGCAGGGTGCCGAGGCTCGGGAGAGTCACCGCTCCATCCTGCCAAGCCTCCCGGTCCCTCAGTCCTGGGGGACCAGCACCCAGGCGACCAGGTAGGCCAGCAGGATCGAGCCGAAGCCGAAGATCGTGCCGACGACCGCTGCGATGCGGACGAGGGTCACGTCGACGCCGAGGTAGTCCGCGAGTCCGGCGCAGACGCCGCCGAGCATCTTGTCGTCGCGGCTGCGGACCAGGCGCTTCTGGACGGGGGCCTGGATCTGGGGCTGCTCGGTCATCGGATCTCCTGGGTGGTGTCGGTGTTGTCGTCGCTGTCGGTGGGTGGGGCGTGGGTGTCGGCAGGTTCGGGGAGGCCCACCCAGCCGGTCTGCCGGCTGGCGTGCCGGCCGCTGGTGAGCGTGGTGGCGAGCAGGCCGGCGATGCCGGCGAGCACCCATGGCATGGGCAGCAGCCACCTGATGTCGTGGCCCTGGACGACGTTGCCCTGGATCAGGGCCCAGACGCCGACCATGCCGAGGAAGGCCAGGCCCATCACGAGGTGCCCGATGTTGACCGGGTGCCGGCCCGACTCGATCAGGCCGGGCTGCTCGGTCGTTGCCGTGTCCGTGCTCATCGGTGGCTCCTCGGGGAGTGCGGGGCGTTCGGGGTATTGGGGGTGTCGGGGGTGTCGGGGGTGTTCGGCTGGGTCGGGACGAGCGGCGCGAGCCGGAACTCGATCTCGCCGACGCCCATCTCGGCGTCGATGGTGAGGTTGGGGACGTCCGTCCCGCCGTCGCGCACGTCCTCGAGCCGGGTGTCGATGCCGCCCTGGTCGTTGCCGAACATCACGACGTGTCCGGGGCCGCTGACGACGCCGACGGCTTCGACGTCGACACCGCGGGGGACGATCACCTCGATCCGACCGACCCCTGCATGGAGGTGGATGTGGCGTCCGTCCAGGGCCGCCAGGTCACTGACCCTGGAGAGGTCGAGCACCAGCTCGCCCGCCCCGATGTCGTAGTTGCCCGACACTCCCGCTGCGCTCAGCGGCCGCACGTGCAGTGTCTCGCTGTCGAACTCATGGGCGGCGGTCGCGCCGGCCAGGCCGATGCCGCTGATCAGGCCGAGCAGGATCAGGCCGCCGGCGCGGCCCCAGAAGGCGCCCACGAGGAGCATCACGCCGGTGAGGCCCACCGCCAGGGCGGGGTAGGCCGGGTCGGCGACCGGTGCGCCGGCCAGGTCCACGATCCCGAGCACACCCTCGCTGAGCGCGATCAGCGCCAGCGTGAACCAGAACAGCCGCGGGCCGCGCTTGCGCGGGTTCCGGGGCGGTCCCACCGGAGCGACGTACGTCGGAGCCGTCCAGGTCGTCGGCTGGGACGTGGCGGGGACCCCGGTCCCTGCGCGTGGCGGTGTCGCGTTCGCGCCTCTACGGGTCAGGATCAGCAGCGCGACCAGGGCGACCACCGCAACCGGCCACGGGAAGCCGAAGACCCCCCACGAGTCGCCGATCAACGCGAAGACCGCCAGGGCGCCGACGATCGCGAGGGCAAAGGTGCGGCTCCGCTCGTCGAGATTGATGGTGGCCGAGTCGGATCCTTCCTCGGGCACCAGCAGCCAGGCGGCGCCGTACAGCAGCAGCCCGGCACCACCGAAGAACACCAGCACGACGAACGCGACCCGGAGGATCACCGGGTCGACGTCGAGGTGGCGGGCGAGGCCGCCCGCGACGCCGGCGACCTTGCGGTCGTCGCGGGTACGGCGGAGCCGGCCCACGTCGCGGATCTGCTCGCGGGTGGCCCGGGGGCCACCGTCGCCGGGACCGTGGGCATTCCCGGTCGGTGCGTCGGGCGGGGTCGTTGTCATGGTTCCAGCGTGGGCCCTCGCGGGCTCCGGGGCCATCGGGGACGCCCCTGATCCTGGGGATGCCAGCTCGCCGAGGGGGTCAGGGTCGGGCCGGGGTTCGTCCGCATGGTCCGAGACCCCCCGGGATGGGACGATGGGCGGGACATGAGCAGTGCACCCACGACGGCCCCGACGCCGCCGGCCACCCAACCGGGCTTCCGGCGCGCGACCCGCAACACCCAGGACCCCATCATCGGCGGCGTCGCGTCCGGTCTGGCCCAGCACCTTGCCTTCCCGGTGCTCTGGGTCCGGGCCGTGTTCGTGCTCGGGGCGCTGCTGGGCGGTTTCGGCATCGCGCTCTATGCGGGGCTGTGGCTGGTGCTCCCCGCGGATTCGCGGTTCGACAACCAGGCCCCCGGTATCGAGAGCGCCACCCGCGGCGGTCGACGACCGGGTCGCATCCGTCGTCTCGGCGACGTGGGCCCCGCGGTCGCGCTGGCCGCGCTGGCCTTCGGCGCCCTCCTCATCCTCGAGGCGGTCCTCGGGCAGGGGGCGGTCTTCTGGCCCGTCTTCATCGCCCTGGTCGGCATCGGCCTGCTCTGGCGCCAGGCCGACGAGGCCCAGCGTGAGCGCTGGCTGGACTCGACCGGCCGGATCGACCCGATCCGGGTCGTGTTCGGCAGCGGCGGCTGGGCGTCGTACGCCCGGATGGCCGCGGGGATCGCGCTGATCGTGACCGCGCTCGTGCTGTTCTCCCTGCGCGGTGGGTCGATCCAGGTGGCGCGCGACGTCACCGTGGCCGCGCTGCTGGGCGTGATCGGCCTCGGCATCGTGGTCGGCCCGTGGATCTACCGGCTGGCCTCCGACCTCACTGCAGAGCGAGCGGAGCGGGTGCGTACCCAGGAGCGGGCCGACGTGGCGGCGCACCTGCACGACTCGGTGCTGCAGACCCTCGCGCTCATCCAGAAGAACTCCGGCGACCAGGCCACCGTCGCCCGGCTCGCCCGGTCCCAGGAGCGCGACCTGCGGTCCTGGTTGTACGTCGGCGAGTCGACCGACGAGCGCACGGTCGCCAGCGCCGTGCGCGGCATCGCGGCCGAGGTGGAGGACGCCCACGCGGTGTCGGTCGACGTGGTCACCGTCGGCGACTGCGAGTTCGGCGACCAACTGCGTCCCGTCGTCGCGGCCACCCGGGAGGCGATGACCAACGCCGCCAAGCACGCGGGGACCGGACACGTCGACGTCTACGTCGAGGTGAGCGATGCCGCGGTCGACGTCTTCGTCCGCGATCGAGGCCGGGGCTTCGACCAGTCGGCCACCCCGGCGGACCGCTACGGCGTCAGGAACAGCATCATCGACCGGATGAACCGCCATGGAGGCTCGGCCGAGATCCGCTCGACGCCGGACACCGGCACCGAGGTGCGCCTGCACCTCCCGCGACAGGAGGAGTCCGATGGCTGAGGATCGAGTGGCACGCGTGAGCGTCGTCCTGGTGGACGACCACGCGATGTTCCGGCGGGGGGTCCGGGCCGAGCTGGGTGACGCCGTCGAGGTCCGGGCCGAGGCCGCCGACGTCGACGAGGCCGTGGCGGCGGTGACCGAGCACCGGCCCGACGTGGTGCTCCTCGACGTGCACCTGCC
>JAOPXC010000167.1 GCA_025965335.1 Nocardioides sp.
CCGCCTAGCGGACGGGCAGGCCGGCACCGGCGAGCGCCGACTTCACGTCGGCGATCCGCAGCGTGCCGAAGTGGAAGACGGTCGCGGCGAGCACGGCGTCCGCGCCCGCGTCGACCGCGGGCGCGAAGTGCTCGGCCCGACCGGCGCCACCCGAGGCGATGACGGGGATGCTGACCTCCCGGCGTACCGCCCGGATCAGGTCGAGGTCGAAGCCGTCCTGGGTGCCGTCCGCGTCCATCGCGTTGAGCAGGATCTCGCCGGCCCCGAGCTCGGTGGCCCGGACGGCCCACTCGATGGCGTCGAGGCCCGCCGACTTGCGGCCGCCGTGCGTCGTGACCTCGAAGCCGGACGCCGTGCCGGAAGCCCGCCGGGCGTCGACGGACAACACGAGCACCTGGTTGCCGAACCGGTCGGCGATCTCCGCGACCAGCTCGGGCCGGTTGATCGCGGCCGTGTTCACCGCGACCTTGTCGGCCCCGGCCCGGAGCAGCCGGTCGACGTCCTCGACGGTGGCCACTCCCCCGCCCACCGTCAGCGGGATGAAGACCTCCTCGGCCGTGCGCGAGACGATCTCCATCGTGGTCGCGCGGCCCTCGAAGGAGGCCGAGATGTCGAGGAACGTCAGCTCGTCGGCGCCCTCGGCGTCATAGGTGCGGGCCAGCTCCACCGGGTCACCGGCGTCCCGGAGCTCCTTGAAGTTGATGCCCTTGACCACGCGACCGGCATCGACGTCGAGACAGGGGATGACGCGGACGGCGAGCGTCATGACTGCGGCCTCGTGAGGGCGAGCGCTTCCTCGAGCGTGAAGCGGCCCTCATAGAGCGCGGTGCCGATGATGGCTCCCTCGACGCCCGCGGGGACCAGCCCCATCAGCGCCTCGAGGTCCGTGAGCTCGGTGATGCCCCCGGAGGCGACGACCGGGCGGTCGGTGGCCGCGCACACGTCCTGGAGCAGCTGGAGGTTGGGGCCCTGGAGCATGCCGTCCTTGTTGACGTCGGTGACGACGTAGCGGGCGCAGCCCTCCGCATCCAGGCGCGCGAGCACGTCGTACAGGTCGCCGCCCTCGCGGGTCCAGCCGCGGGCCGCGAGCGTCCGGCCGCGTACGTCGAGGCCGACCGCGACCCGGTCGCCGTACTCGGCAATCGCCCGGGCGCACCACTCGGGCTGCTCGAGGGCGGCCGTCCCGATGTTGACGCGGCGACAGCCGGTGGCCATGGCCGCGGCGAGCGACTCGTCGTCGCGGATGCCGCCGCTCATCTCGACGCGGATGTCGAGCGTGGCCACGATCTTCGCCTGGAGCTCACGGTTGTGGCCGCGGCCGAACGCCGCGTCGAGATCCACGAGGTGGATCCACTCGGCACCCGCCTGCTGCCAGCGCAGCGCCGCCTCGATCGGGTCGCCGAACCGCTTCTCCGAACCCGCGACGCCTTGCACCAGCTGGACGGCCTGGCCGTCCGCGATGTCGACGGCGGGCAGCAGCTCGAGGTAGTCACTCATCACAGTCCTTCAGGGCTTGAACAACAACAGGTGGAGCACGGGCGCAACGAGGAGGCTGACGACCAGGGCGCCCGCGCGGCTGGCCCAGTCACCGAGGAAGATCCAGACCAGCACGTTGATCGCGACGAGCAGGGCGATCGTGACGCCGGTCTGCTTGCGGCGCCGCTCCGCGAGGATGCCGGTCGGGCGGCCGGCGCGTGAGGGCAGCCGCGCGCTGAGGACCCGTTTCCGGGCGTCGCGGCGCTCGCGGCGTGCTTCCTCCTCCGCCCGGGCGGCGGCGCGGACGGCGGCCTCCCGTTCCCGCTGCTCGCGCCGGCGGGCGCGTTCCTTGCTCATGGTTGGCTCGTCGGGTTGGTCTCGACAGGCTCGACCAGCGAACGGGTCACCGGCCCGACCGACGAAGGCGTCACAGGGACTTCACCCAGTTGCGCAGCAGTGCGGCCCCGGCGTCGCCGGACTTCTCCGGGTGGAACTGGGTCGCGGTGAGCGGGCCGTTCTCGACGGCTGCGACGAACCGGTCGCCGCCGTGCTCGGCCCAGGTGACCAATGGTGCGCGGGTGCGGTCGTTGGTCTCCAGGGTCCACTCGCGCACGCCGTAGGAGTGCACGAAGTAGAAGCGTTCCTCCTCGATGCCCGCGAACAGCCCGGTGCCCTCCGGAGCGGACACCGTGTTCCAGCCCATGTGGGGTACGACGGGTGCCTGCAGCCGTTCGACGACGCCCGGCCACTCGTCGCAGCCCTCGGTCTCCACGCCGTGCTCGACGCCCCGCGCGAACAGCACCTGCATGCCGACGCAGATGCCGAGCACCGGTCGCCCGCCGGAGAGCCGGCGGGCGATGATCCGCGGTCCGTGGATCTCGCGCAGACCCCGCATGCACGCGGCGTACGCCCCCACCCCCGGTACGACGAGGCCGTCGGCGTCCATGGCGGCCGTCAGGTCCCCGGTGAGTGTCACCTCGGCGCCGGCGCGTTCGACGGCGCGCACGGCGGAGCGGAGGTTCCCGGAGCCGTAGTCGAGGACGACGACCCGGGGGGACCCACCGGCGATCGGGCTCAGAGCGAGCCCTTCGTGGACGGCACCCCGGTCTCGCGGGGGTCGAACGCGACCGCGTCGCGGAACGCCCGGGCGAAAGCCTTGAACTGGGTCTCGACGATGTGGTGCGGCTCGCGGCCGGCCAGGACGCGCACGTGCAGCGCGATGTGGGCGTGGAACGCCAGCGTCTCGAAGACGTGCCGGGTCAGCGAGCCGAGGTAGTCCCCGCCGAGGACGACGTAGACCTGGCCCTCGGGCTCGCCGGTGTGCACGCAGTAGGGACGCCCGGAGACGTCGACCACGGCCTGCACGAGCGCCTCGTCGAGCGGGACCGTCGCGTCCCCGAACCGGCGGATGCCGACCTTGTCGCCGAGCGCCTCCCGCAACGCCTGGCCGAGCACGATCGCGGTGTCCTCGACGGTGTGGTGGGCGTCGATGTGGGTGTCGCCCTCGGTCTGCACGGTGAGGTCGACCAGGGAGTGCCGGGCGAACGACGAGATCATGTGGTCGAAGAACCCGACGCCGGTGGAGACGTCGGAGCGTCCGGTGCCGTCGAGGTTGACCTCGACCAGCACCTTCGACTCCTTGGTCTGGCGCTCGATCCGTGCGGTCCTGCTCATCGCGTGCCTTCTTCCGTTGCCATGACCTCGGTCAGTGCGTTCTTGAACGTCGTCATCTCGGCCGCCGTGCCGATCGAGACCCGAAGCCACCCGTCGGGGCCGACCTCACGGATCAGCACCCCCCGGTCGAGCAGCCCCTGCCAGACAGCATGACGGTCCGCGAAGGTGCCGAACAATGCAAAATTGGCGTCGCTGTCCGCGACCTGCAGTCCCTGGTCCCGCAGCCAGGCGACCGTGTCGTCGCGTTCGGCGCGCAGCACGTCGACCTTGCCGAGCAGCTCGGGGGCGTGTCTGAGCGCCGCGAGCGCGACGGCCTGCGTGACGGCACTCAGGTGGTAGGGCAGGCGGACGACACGGATCGCGTCGCAGATCTCGGGCGCCGCGGCGAGGTAACCCACCCGGGCCCCCGCCAGCGCGAACGCCTTGCTCATGGTCCGGGTGACGACCAGGTTGCGGTGCCGCGGCAGCAGCTCGAGGGCGCTGGGAGTGCCGCCGCGCCGGAACTCGCCGTACGCCTCGTCGACCACCAGGAGTCCACCCTGCTCGTAGCTGGCCGCCGCCTCGCACAGCATCGACACCGCCTCGGGAGGCAGGGCCGTCCCGGTGGGGTTGTTCGGCGACGGCAGCAGCACCACGCTCGGTCGCCGCTCCAGGACGAGGTCGCGGGCCGCGTCGAGGTCCAGGGAGAAGTCGGTCTCGCGGTGCCCCAGGACCCACTCGGTGTTGGTGTCGCGGGCGTACTCGGGATACATCGAGTACGTCGGGGCGAAGCTCAGCGCCACCCGGCCCGGGCCGCCGAAGGCCTGAAGCAGCTGCAGCATCACCTCGTTGGACCCGTTCGCCGCCCACACCTGGGCGGGCGCCACCCCGTGGCCGAGGTAGCCGGCCAGGGCCTCGCGGAGCTCGACGAACTCACGGTCCGGGTAGCGGTTCAGGGTCCCGGTCGCCTGGGCGACCGCGGTGGCGACGTCGGCGACGACCGCCGGCGACGGCCCGTACGGGTTCTCGTTCACGTTGAGCTGGACGGGCACGTCGAGCTGAGGTGCGCCGTACGGCTGCAGGCCGCGGAGCTCCTCGCGGAGTGGCGGCCACGTCGATGGCTCGCTCGCGAGCTCACTCGCTGTCACGTCAGGACTGGGTCTCGACGGGTTGGACCGGCGGGTCGAAGCGGACGCGGACCGCCGCGCCGTGGCCGGGCAGGTCCTCGGCCTCGGCGAGGGTGACCACGTGCTCGGCCACCTCGGCCAGGGCCTCGCGGGTGTAGTCGACGACGTGGACCGCCTTGAGGAAGGCGCGCACCGACAGGCCCGAGGAGTGGCAGGCGCAGCCCGCGGTCGGCAGGACGTGGTTGGAGCCGGCGCAGTAGTCGCCGAGCGAGACCGGGGAGAACGAGCCGACGAAGATCGCCCCGGCGTTGCGCACCCGCGCGGCCACGGCGGCGGCGTCCTCGGTCTGAACCTCGAGGTGCTCGGCCGCGTAGGCGTTGACGACGTCGAGGCCCTGCTCGAGGTCGTCGACCAGCACGATGCCGGACTGCTGGGCGGACAGCGCCGTGCGGATGCGTTCGACGTGCCGGGTCACGGAGACCTGCTTGTCGAGCTCCGCCTCCACGTCGTCGGCCAGGCGCTCGGACGGGGTGACCAGGACGCTGGCGGCCATCGGGTCGTGTTCGGCCTGGCTGATCAGGTCGGCCGCCACGTACGCGGCGTCGGCCGTGTCGTCGGCGAGCACCGCGATCTCGGTCGGGCCGGCCTCGGAGTCGATGCCGATGACGCCCTTGAGCAACCGTTTCGCCGCCACGGTGTAGATCGCGCCCGGACCGGTCACGAGGTCGACGCGGCGACACGGACCGGCGCCGTAGGCGAACATCGCGATCGCCTGTGCGCCGCCGACGGAGTAGACCTCGTCGATGCCGAGGAGCGCGCACGCGGCCAGGATCGTGGGGTGCGGCAGGCCGCCGAACGCGCTCTGGGGAGACGACGTGAGCGCGATGGAGTCGACGCCGGCGACCTGGGCGGGCACGACGTTCATGAGCACGCTCGAGACCAGCGGCGCGATGCCACCGGGAACGTAGAGCCCCACCCGCTGCACGGGCACCATCCGATGGGTGACGCGCGCGCCGGGGCCGAGGTCGGTGGTGACGTCGTGCTCGAGCTCGGCCTCGCAGGCGATCCGCAGGCGGCGGATCGACTCCTCCAGGCCGGCCCGGATCGCGGGGTCGAGCTCGGCCAGGGCGGTCTGCATCGCCTCCGGAGGTACGGCGATGCTGTCCTGCTCGACGCCGTCGAACTTCGCTGCGAACTCGAGGATCGCCTCGACGCCGCGGTCACGCACCGCCTCGCAGATCGGGCGGACGACATGGATCGCGGCCTCGACGTCGAACTCGGCGCGCGGCAGCACGGCGCGGTAGTCGACGGGAGCGGCGGCCCCACGGAGGTCGATCCGGCGAATCATGGGCACGATTCTACGAGCAGGCGGGCCCGGCCCCGGCGCCACGACCCGGCGGTGGACTCCCTGACGGGCTCTCGCCACTCGTCTAGGTTGAGTGGATGACCGACACGCTGCCGATGTTCCCCCTGAACTCGGTCCTGTTCCCGGGCGTCAGCGTGCCCCTCGTGGTCTTCGAGGATCGCTACCGCGCCCTCGTGCACCACCTGCTCCGGGTCCCCGACCCCGTGGAACGCGTGTTCGGGTCGGTCGGGATCCGGGAGGGCTACGAGGTGGGCGACCACGGGGCCCAGTCCCTGTTCAAGGTGGGGTGCCGGGTCCAGCTCACCGAGGTCGAGCCACACCCCGACGGCACCTTCAGCATCGTCGCGGTCGGGCTCGAACGGATCGAGCTCGAGCGACTCGACGTGACCGGCACGTTCCCGGTCGGCCACGTCGTCGACCGACCCGAGGCGTCCGCCTACGTGCCCGACGAGATCCTCGACCGTGCCCGGGCCACGTTCACCGCCTACCGGGCGGCACTGGCCGAGCTGCGGGCCGACCCCTACACGGGCGACCTGCCGAAGGACCCGACGTACCTCTCGTGGACGCTTGCCGCGTGCGCACCGCTGCCGATGCAGGAACGGCAGGCGTTGCTGGAGGCCGAGGACGCCGAGCTCCGGCTGACGATGGTCACCGACCTGCTGCGCTCCGAGCTCCGGGCCATGAACGTGATCCCGTCCCTGCCGGCCACCGAGGTCGCCCGGACCCGCTGGTCCCCGAACTGATCGCGTCTCGCTGATGCCAAAGCCGAGCGGCGGCACCCCCGCCACCGTGGCGCTGACCCGCGCCGGTATCGGGTTCACGTTGCACGAGTACGCCCACGACCCCCGGGCCGAGTCCTACGGCCTCGAGGCGGCGACGGCCCTCGGGCTGGACCCGGCACGGGTCTTCAAGACCCTGATGGCCAACGTGGACGGCCGGCTCGCGGTGGCCATCGTGCCGGTCGCCGGCCGGCTGGACCTGAAAGCGCTGGCCCGGGCGCTCGGCGCCGGCAGGGCAACCATGGCAGAGAGGGCGGCGGCGGAGCGTGCCACGGGTACGTCGTGGGCGGGATCTCGCCGATCGGCCAGAAGCGGCCGCACCCCACCGTCCTGGACAGCTCGGCCCTCGAGCAGCCGACCATCTACGTGTCCGCCGGTCGCCGGGGGCTGGACCTGGCGGTCGCGCCGGCCGATCTGGTCCGGATCACGGGCGCGATCACGGAGCGGGTCGGCCGCTGAGGACGGTGCCTACCGGCTGCGCTTGGTGAGCCCGAAGAAGACGACGGCCAGAGCGCTCAGGGCGCCCACGGGGAACGCCGCGAACGGGGCCTTCCCGCTGACGTGGAGGTCGCCGGAGAGCTTGGTGCCGTCCTTGGCCGTCTTGGCGGCCTCGTAGGGATCGACGGGGCTGGAGTGCACGCCGACCTTCCACATCAGCCAGGCCGCCAGGGCCGCGCCGACGCCCACGGCCACCAGCGTGGCCAGCTCGGCCCGGTCGCAGAAGAACGAGGCCACGCCGCCGACCACGAGGCCGACCAGGACGGCGATCACGACGTACAGGCCGGTGCCGGAGAAGTCTTCGCGCAGGCCCTGCTCGTCGGTGTACCAGTTGTGGTTGGCCACAACTCCCTTGGGCGGGGTCCAGAGGTGGTGCCAGAGCCAGCCGCTGAGGGCTCCGGCCACGGCGAACACGACAAGGATCACCACGACCTGGATGACGACCGGCAGCCAGCGGCTCTCCCGCAGGGACGGGCGTCGACCCGTCTCGGCGGCGGTCAGCTCAGACACCCGGGCCCCAGCAGGTGCTTGAGGTCGGCGAACAGGGCGGGACTCGGGCTGACCCGCAGTCGCTCGTCGAGGCGCATCACCCTGGTGGTCTCGCGGGTCTGCAGTCGGAGCCGCACCTCGGTCATCCCGGGATGGGTGGCGAGGACGTCCTTGAGCTGCTCGACCACCGGTGCCGTGCAGCGCGTCGAGGGCAGGCTGATCACCACGGGGCCGGAGGGTCCGTCGGAGATGTCGGGGACGGTGACCTCCTGCCCGTGCAGCTCGGGCTGGTCCTTGCCGCGCGAGAGTCGGCCCTTCACGGTGAGGATCGCGTCCTCGGTGAGGTAGGTGCTGGCGAGCTGGTACGCGCTGGGGAACAGCAGCACGTCGATCGCGCCGTCGAGGTCCTCCAGCGTGATCATCGCCCAGGCGTCGCCGCGCTTGGTGATCTTGCGCTGCACGGAGGTGACCAGTCCGCTGATGGTGACCGTCGAGTTGTCGGCACGTTCCTCGTCGAGCATCAGCTGCCCGATCGTGCAGTCGGTGCCGTTGGACAGCACGTGCTCCAGGCCCAGCAGTGGGTGGTCGGAGACGTAGAGGCCGAGCATGTCGCGCTCGTGGCCGAGCAGCGTCGTCTTGTCCCACTCGTCGATCTCCGGGACGCTCACCGCCATGTTGAAGGCGGCCTCCGAGCTCGGCTCGAGGTCGTCGAACAAGGAGTCCTGACCGCCACCGGAGTCCTTCTTCATCGTGGAGTAGCGGTCCGCGGCGTCCTCGTGGATCGCCACCAGGGCCCGCCGCTTGTGCTTCATCTCGTCGAAGGCGCCGGCCTTGATCAACGACTCGAGCATGCGCTTGTTGCACACGAGCGCGTCGACCTTCTCCATGAAGTCGTTGAAGTGTTCGAAGCGACCCTTCTCGACCCGCGCCGAGATGATCCGCTCGACGACGTTGGTGCCGACGTTGCGGATCGCGGTGAGTCCGAAGCGGATGTCGTTGCCGACCGGAGTGAAGTCGGACGCCGACTCGTTGACGTCGGGCGGCAGGACCTGGATCTTCATCCGGCGGCACTCGTTGAGGTACATCGCCATCTTGTCCTTGTCGTCCTTCATCGACGTCAGAAGGGCGGCCATGTACTCGGCGGCGTAGTGGGTCTTGAGGTAGGCGGTCCAGTAGGAGATCAGGCCGTACGACGCGGTGTGGGCCTTGTTGAACGCGTAGTCCGAGAACGGCACCAGCACTTCCCAGAGCGCCTTGACCGCACCCTCGGAGTAGCCGTTGGCCCGCATGCCCGCGGAGAAGGGGACGTACTCGGCCTCCAGGATCTCCTTCTTCTTCTTGCCCATGGCCTTGCGCAGCAGGTCAGCCTGGCCCAGCGTGTAGCCGGCCAGCCGCTGTGCGACGGCGAGGATCTGCTCCTGGTAGACGATCAGCCCGTAGGTCTGGCCGATGATCTCCGAGAGGGGCTCCTCGAGCTCGGGGTGGATCGGCTTGATCTCCTGCTTGCCGTTCTTGCGCAGCGCGTAGTTGGTGTGCGAGTCGACGCCCATCGGACCGGGCCGGTAGAG
>JAOPXC010000241.1 GCA_025965335.1 Nocardioides sp.
GGATTCGCGCGGCGGCCGACCGCGGCCCCATGCGCGGCAAGCTCGCCTGCGCCAACCTCGCCCACGGCTTCGCGGCCGCCGAGCCCGCCGACAAGCAGGCCCTGCGCGGGCGGACCAAGCCGAACCTCGCGATCGTCACCAGCTACAACGACATGCTCTCGGCCCACCAGCCGTACAGCGACTACCCGGCCGCACTCAAGAAGGCCGTGATCCGGGCCGGCGGCATCGCCCAGGTCGCCGGCGGCGTCCCCGCGATGTGCGACGGCATCACCCAGGGCCGCGACGGCATGCAGCTCTCGCTCTACAGCCGCGACGTGATCGCGATGGCCACGGCGATCGCGCTCTCCCACGACATGTTCGACGGCGCCCTGATGCTCGGCGTCTGCGACAAGATCGTGCCCGGCCTGCTGATCGGCGCCCTGTCGTTCGGGCACCTGCCGACGGTCTTCGTCCCCGCCGGCCCGATGGCTTCCGGGCTGCCCAACGGCGAGAAGGCCCGGGTCCGAGAGCTGTACGCCGAGGGCAAGGTCGGCCGGGCCGAGCTGCTCGACGCCGAGGCCGCGTCGTACCACTCGCGCGGCACCTGCACCTTCTACGGCACCGCCAACTCGAACCAGCTCCTCATGGAGGTGCTCGGGCTGCACCTCCCCGGGTCGTCGTTCGTGAACCCGGGCACCGAGCTGCGCGAGGCGCTGACCGCGGCGGCCGGACGCCGTGCGGCCGAGCTGACCCGGCAGGGCGGCGAGCCAACGCCGGTCGGCGAGATCGTCGACGAGAAGGCGATCGTCAACGCCTGCGTGGCGTTGCTGGCCAGCGGCGGCTCGACCAACCACACCCTGCACCTCGTCGCGATCGCCCGGGCGGCCGGCATCGCGCTCACCTGGCAGGACCTGTCCGACCTCTCGGCCGCGGTCCCGCTGCTGGCGCGGATCTACCCGAACGGCGCCGCGGACGTGAACCACTTCCATGCCGCCGGCGGCATCGCGTTCCTGGTGCACACGCTGTTGCGCGCCGGGATGCTGCACGACGACGTCAGCACCATCGCCGGTCGAGGCCTGTGGCACTACACGACGGAACCGGTGCTGCGCGGTGACGAGCTGACGTGGGAGGAGGGCCCCAAGGCCAGCCTCGACCTCGACGTCCTCCGGCCGGCAACCGACCCGTTCGCCGCCGACGGCGGCCTCAAGGTGCTGACGGGGCCACTGGGCACCGCCGTCATCAAGGTGTCGGCGGTCCGGCCCGAGCACCGCGTGGTCACCGCGCCGGCACTGGTCTTCGACGACCAGAATGACTTCCTCACCGCGTTCGGCGAGGGACGCCTGGACGGCATCGACCTGGTCGCCGTCATCCGCTACCAGGGACCGGCCGCCAACGGCATGCCCGAGCTGCACAAGCTCACGCCCGCCCTCGGCGTCCTGCAGGACCGTGGCCAGCGCGTCGCCATCGTGACCGACGGCCGCATGTCCGGTGCTTCCGGCAAGATCCCGGCCGCCATCCACGTCACGCCCGAGGCGGCCGTGGGCGGTCCGTTGTCCCGGGTCCGGGACGGTGACGTGATCCGGGTCGACGCCGAGCGCGGCCTGCTCGAGATCGACGACGCGGAGTCCCTGCGGCACCGCACTCCCACCGGCCGCGCGCCCGAGGGCGCCGAGTGGGCGGGCACCGGCCGCGAGCTGTTCGCGGCGTTCCGGGCGACCGTCGGCCCGGCGGACGCCGGCGCCAGCGTCTTCCCGTCGTACGACTCCCCCGCCACGGAGGTGCCCGTTGTCCAGGCCGTCTGACACGTCCGCGGGTTCGCTGATCGACCGGGTCCCGGTGCTGCCGGTCGTGGTCCTCGACCGGGTCGAGGACGCCGTACCGGTAGCCCGCGCCCTGGTCGCGGGTGGTCTGCCGGCCATCGAGCTGACGCTGCGCACCCCGGTCGCCCTCGACGCGATCCGCGCGATCGCCGACGAGGTGCCCGAGATCCTCGTCGGCGCCGGGACCGTGGTGACACCCGGCCAGGCCAAGCAGGCCCTCGACGCCGGCGCTCAGTTCCTCGTCTCACCGGGGTCGACGCCGGCGCTGCTCGCGGCGATGGCGGAGACGGGGCTGCCGTTCCTGCCCGGGACCGCCACCGTCTCGGAAGTCCTCGCCGTGCTCGAGTCGGGTTTCACCGAGATGAAGTTCTTCCCCGCCGAGGCATCAGGTGGCGCGGCGTTCCTCAAGGCCGTGGCCGCTCCGGTCCCGGCCGCGCGCTTCTGCCCGACGGGCGGGATCACCGCGGCGAGTGCCGCGGCGTACCTCGCGCTCCCGAACGTCGGCTGCGTCGGCGGCTCCTGGCTCACGCCCGCCGATGCGGTCAGCGGGGGCGACTGGGAGCGGATCGAGGCGCTCGCCCGGGAGGCCACCGCCCTGCGCCCGTGAGGCGGTCGAGCATGTCGAGACCCCACACCCACGCAGGGCGGCAACCACCACGGCAGGGCCCTGCCTCCACTTCCGGGGTCTCGACAACGCTCGCTGACGCTCGCTGCTCGACCACCGGGTGGGTCGGCCATCAGGGGCAATGACAGGCACACCGACGACGAGTAGGTTGACGCAGGTGACGATGCGGGCACGTATGTCTCGGCCACGTACCTTTCGGCGCGCTGCACTTCTGACCTTGGCGCTGCTGCTGTCTGCTTGCGGCGGCTCGTCGGGAGGCTCCTTGAGCAAGACCATCACCCTCTACACCTGCGTCAACGACACCACCATCGGCCCGGTCATCGACGCCTTCGAGAAGGCCAACCCGGGCACCAAGGTAGAGCTCTACCGTGCCCCGACCGGTGACCTCAACG
>JAOPXC010000270.1 GCA_025965335.1 Nocardioides sp.
CCCGTCGCGACGGTGGCCGCGGCACCCAGGTCGAACGCCGTGTTGGCGGCGTTGTGCGCGAAAGCCACCGGCCAGACACTCCCGGACAGATCGCGAAGATACGCGTAGAAGACCCCAGCGGCGGTGACGGTGACCACGGCCACCGGCGCGACCACCCATCGGCTGCCCTCGGCGTCGTACGTCGTGGCGAGCAGGATCAGCGGCAGGTGGAAGACACCGTGGCAGAACCCCGTGGCCACGGCGGCCCGACGCTTGCTCGTCAGCCGCTGCATGCGCGGCAGGAGGAAGCCGCGCCAGCCGATTTCCTCGCCGAGGATGATCAGGGTCCCGATCAGCAGCGAGATGCCGAAGTTGATCGACCAGTTGACGGTGGTGCTGGTCGTGATGGTGAGGTCGCGGAGCTCGGCGACTCCCAGCGCCAGCGCGGCGCCGTAGGCGAGGAGCAGCAGGATCATCGGCACGAGGAGGGCGGGCAGCCACGCGGATCGGCCGGTGTGGCCGGATCGGCCGAGTCCGACTCCGCGCCACAGGAGGCGGCGCCGGCCACTGGGGGTGGCAACGAACGTCAACACCACCACGCTGATGGTTGGGACGAGGACGGAGAACAGCTTGTTGATGTTCGCGTGGGGAAGCGCGACGGCGACTCCGAGCGCGAGAGCGTAGGTCAGAGCGAGGAAAAGCGTGATCTCGCGGACCGCGGCCTGGCGGGTCATGGTGAACCTTCCGGCAGGTGGGAAGCGGCTCGGTTGCCGCACCTCCACTGTCGGGTTGTGAGGGGACCTGGCGCGCCCGGCTGGAGACCCGGGTTCAGGGACCCGTCTCTGTCTCGGGACGGAGGCGGGTCAGCGTGCCGGCCGCGCGGCGCCGGACTCGTAGGCGTACACCACCAGCTGGGCCCGGTCGCGGCTCCCGAGCTTCGAGAGCAGGTGGCTGACATGGGTCTTGACCGTGCCGTACCCGAGATGGAGCTCGGCGGCGATCTCCTGGTTGGAGAGTCCTCGCGCGACCGCGAGCAACACCTCGCGCTCCCGCTCGGTGAGTCCGTCGGCGGGAACGGCGCCGGAGTCCGGCTCCGGCAGCGCTATCAGACGCTCGACAAGTCGCCGCGTGACGCTGGGTGCGAGCAACGCATCCCCGCCCGCGACCACCCGGATTGCATCCAGCAGGTGCTGGGGTTCGGTGTCCTTGAGGATGAATCCGCTCGCACCCGCCCGGAGCGCCTCGAGGACCAGGGCGTCCTCGTCGAACGTCGTGAGCACCAGCACCCGGGTGCCGTCGCAACCCGGAGCGGCCAGGATCCTGCGGGTGGCCTCGAGCCCGTCCATCCGTGGCATCCGGATGTCCATCAGCACGACCTCGGGACGGCTGCGGGTGCACAGCTCGACGGCCTCGAGGCCGTCGGCGGCCTCGCCCACGACGTCCATGCCCGGGCTCGACCGGAGGAGCAGCACGAAACCCGATCGCACCAGCGCCTGGTCGTCGACGACGGCGACGGTGGTCACGTGGTGCCGATCCCGGGGACGCTTGGCAACGTCGCCAGCACCTGGAAACCCGCGCCGGGACGAGGGCCATGGTCGAGCGTCCCGCCGACGAGCCGCGCCCGCTCGCGCAGCCCGATGAGCCCGTGCCCGGCCGGCGAGGGGCTGGGGCCGGGCACCTGACCCACCCGCCCGGGATCCTCGACCTCGATGCGCAGCGTGTCCTCGGCGTAGATCACCGACACGCGGGCCGAGGTGGCCCCGGAGTGTCGCAGCACGTTCGTCAGGGACTCCTGCACGATCCGGAAGGCCGTGAGCTCGATGCCTGCGTCGAGGCCGCGTGGAACGCCGAAGATGTCGAGCTGGACCTCGACGCCGGCGCCTCGGAACTGCTCAACCAGATCCGCAAGGTCCCCCACTCCGGCCGCGGGTGGGCCGGTCACGGGCTCACCGTCCTCGCGCAGCAGGCCGAGCATCGACCGTGTCTGGGTCAGGGCTTCGCGGCTGGTGCGCGCAATCACCTCGAGCGACGCCGCCGCCGCGTCGACGTCCTGACGGATCACGTGGGCACCCACGCCGGCCTGCACCGCGATGAGCGACATGCTGTGTGCCACGACGTCGTGCAGCTCGCGGGCGATCCGAAGCCGCTCCTCGATGACGGCCTGACCGGCCTGGGCTCGAGCGGTGGCGGCCTCCTGCTCTGCGGTCCGCACCTGGTCGGCGTGCTGGGCCCGACGCGACCGGACCGCGTCGCCGATCGTGAACGCCGCCACCAGGAGGGCGGCAGCCTGGGCGAGGTCGGACATGGCGAGATCGGGGACGTCGAGCAGCGCCAGGCCCAGGAACGCGACGAGCGCGAAGCCCAGGCCGAGCACCGCCACTCGCCGGGTGGCGTAGACGGCGAGGGAGTAGATGCTGGGCAGGAGCAGCACCGACAACAGCCCGATGTAGTGGAACGTCGCGCTCACCACCGCGCTGCACACGACGAAGACCACGAACGAAGTCGCGGGTCGGGTGCGACGCCAGGCCAGAGACAGCCCGGCTGCCAGGGTCGCCGCGACGGAGAAGGGATCCGCCGGGTGCAGTCGGGTGTCGATGCTCGCGACGTCGACGGTGAGCAGGGACGCCACGGCGAACCCGGCGGCCACGGCGCCCAGCGCAGGGTCGAGGCCGGGACCCAGGCGCCGTACGAGTGTCGTCGTCCACCCGGCGTCCGGGGTCGGTCTCGGGTGGCTCACTTCGGCATCGTACGGCCGCCGAACCGGGTCAACGCGGCGCAGCGCTCAGGCGGGGCGCGCGACCGCGGCGAGGTTCATCTGGCCCAGCCAGCGCGGGACGTTGCGGGCGCCCGGGCCGGAGAGCGCGACCCGCTCGCTCTTCAGCGCCTGCACCCAGTCGCGGTCTCCTCGCCAGATCTCGGTGAGGGTGCGCAGCCGGAGGGCGACGGTGGCCGTCACCTCGAAGCCGGGGTCGTAGTCGCACACGTCGGCCTCGTCGCCGCTCACGCACAGCCACCATCGCGCCGCCCGCGACGGGACGTCCTCGAACTCGAAGGCGATGACGGTGCGTCCCCGCGGCCACAGGTCGAGCGAGACGGTCCGGCGGATGTCCCACATCAGCAGGTGCGGATCGAGGTCCTCCTCGCCGAGCTGCCCGATCCAGCGCACGCCCCACGCCCCCAGGGCGCCGACGACCTCACGAAGCTCCTCGCCGCAGGCGGTGAGCGTGTAGTTGCTCCGCCCGTCCTCGACCTCGCGTCGCACCAGACCGGCGCGTTCCAGGGTGCGCAGCCGCTTGGACAACAACGCCGGCGACATCTTCGGGTTGCCCCGGCGCAGGTCGTTGAAGTGCGTGCTCCCGGCAAGCAGTTCGCGGACGACGAGCATCGTCCAGCGCTCGTCGAGGAGCTCCATCGCCTTGGCGACGGGGCAGAACTGACCGTACGACGTCATGTGAGCCTCCTGGGGACCAGTAGACGCCGAGCGGACGACCGGCGCTAGTACAGATCCTGAACCGCGTCCGGTTCAGATCTGGCACTGGCGCCGGGCCGCATTCGGTTCGAACCTTGACCGACCACCGACCAAGGAGATCCGACATGACCGAGCAGACCGCCGTCACCCCCGACATCAAGACCAAGCACCGGGCGATGTGGGCCCTGGGCGACTACGTGTCGGTGGCCGCCGACGTGATCCCGGCCCTGGGCCCGGCCCTCGTCGAGGCCTGCGGGATCCGCGCGGGTGACAAGGTCCTGGACGTGGCCGCGGGCTCCGGCAACGCGGCCATCCCGGCCGCCCGGGCCGGGGCCGACGTCGTGGCCTCCGACCTGACCCCCGAGTTGCTCGAGGCGGGGCGCAGGGACGCCGACGCCCTGGGTCTGACGCTGACCTGGCAGGAGGCCGACGCAGAGGCCCTGCCGTTCGGCGACGACGAGTTCGACAAGGTGATCTCGTGCGTGGGGGTCATGTTCGCGCCGTTCCACCAGGCCAGCGCCGACGAGCTCGTCCGCGTCTGCCGGCCCGGCGGCACCATCGGCCTGATCAACTGGACACCCGAGGGCTTCATCGGCCAGATGTTCGCGACGATGAAGCCCTACGCCCCACCGCCCCCCGCGGGAGCGCAGCCCCCGCCGCTGTGGGGGAGCGAGGACCATGTGCGCTCCCTGCTGGGCGATCGCGTGACCGGCGTCGTGGCGCGCACCCAGAAGCTCACGGTCGACGCCTTCGACTCTCCCGAGAGCTTCCGGGACTTCTTCAAGGCCTGCTACGGACCGACCATCGCGGTCTACACGGCGATCGCCGACGACGTATCGCGGGTAGCGTCACTCGACGACGAGCTTGCCGAGCTCGCGCGCCGCCACGACCTCGGCAACGGAACCATGGAGTGGGAGTACCTGCTGTTCACCGCCGCCAAGGCGTGATGCCCTGACCGAGGCACTCAGGTTCTGTTCAGGCGGGTCGAGCAATGCTGTCGACATGACCGCCGTTGGTTCCGACGCGCGGTACAGCCTCGACGGACCGGCCGGCGGTCCCGGCCGGGCGACCGGCCCGGGGCTCCGTTTCCGACGGCTGGGCGTCGCCGGGATCGCGGCCGCCGCCGCCCTCGCCTGGCTCCCGTTCGTGGGAAAGCAGCTGAGCCCCGACGAGGGCGGGTTCCTGCTCGTCGCGTCCCAGTGGTCGCCGGGCACGTCGCTGTACGGCGACTACTGGGTCGACCGTCCACCGCTGCTGATCGCCCTCTTCGGACTTGTCGACCGGCTCGGCGGATCGGTTGCGCTGCGCCCGATCGGGATCGGGTTCGTCGTGGTGTCCGTCGTGGTCGCGGGGGCGCTCGGCGCGCTCGCCTCCAGGCCGACGGCAGCCTGGGGAGCGTTGGTCCCCGCGGCGGTCGCGGCGATCTTCCTGAGCACGCCGCTGTTCGGAACGACCGAGGTCGACGGGGAGCTGCTTGCCGTGCCGTTCGTGCTCGGGGGAGTCGCAGCACTCCTCAGGTCGTGCCTGGCCGACTCGCGCCGATCGGTCTTCGCCTGGGCCATGGCTGCTGGCGCCCTGGCCGCGGGAGCGGCGCTGATCAAGCAGAACGTCGTCGACGTGTTCGTGTTCGCCGCCGTCGTGACCGTGCAGCTCGCCCGGTCTCGACCCGGCCGGTCGGCGGCCGGCCGCCTGGTTGCGTTCGGGACCGGTGCGCTGGTGGCCACCGCGGTGGCGGTGGCCGCGGCCACGGCGCGGGGGACCCGGCCCGGAGCCCTGTGGGACGCGGTGATCATGTTCAGGTTCGATGCCGCCGCCGTGATCCGGGCCTCGGCGAACGACGCCACCGCGGCGCGGTTCCACAGCCTGCTGCTCGCGTTCCTGTTCAGTGGGGCGCCCCTCGTGGTGGCCGCGTGTGCCGTCCGGCTCCGCGCGACCGTCGCGTCGGTCGACCCACCGGCGCGCCCCGTACCCGACCTGCGGTGGCCCGCAGCCGCGGTCGCAGCCTGGGAGGTCGCCGCGGTGGCCATGGGCGGCAGCTACTGGTTGCACTACCTCATCGGCGTCGTTCCCGGGCTGGTGCTGCTGGTGGTGGCCGCCGGTCAACGCCCACGGTCGAGATCGAGCGCTGGCCTTCTCGGGGCGACGGTCTACGCGGCGATCGCTGCCGTCGCGGTGGTCGGCTGGGCCGCCATCCATCCACCGGACAACGACGCGGATGCGCAGGTCGTCGCCTACCTGCGCGCCCACGCGGCGGCCGGTGACAGTGTCGTCGTCGGCTTCGGACACCCCAACATCGTGGCGGACGCCGGGCTGACGAGTCCCTACAGCGAGCTGTGGAGCCTGCCCGTGCGGGTGCGCGACAACCAGCTGGCGGAGCTCACCGGAGTGCTCGAGGGACCCGCTCGACCGACGTGGGTGGTGGTCAGCGGTGACACGCTCGCGACCTGGGGGGTCCAGCCCGACACCGCCCAGGCCCAGCTCGAGCAGCGCTACCGGCAGGTCGCGGCGCTCGGCGGCTACCTCATCTATCACGCGCAGCCTTGACCGCAGGCGGCTCGGCCGGCCCGGCTCCGAGACCGCCGCCGGCGCCTGACGTCGCTCAGGTGGCTGGCAGGCGATCGGGCCTAGCTTCGTCCTATGATCTTCGCCCTGACACCGTTGCTGTCGACTCTCGGTCCGGTGGCGCTCCTGGTCCTGATGGTCATCGTGTTCGCCGAGAGTGGTCTCCTGGTCGGCTTCTTCCTGCCAGGCGACTCGCTGCTGTTCACCGCGGGCATCCTGGTGGCCGCTGGGCTGATCCCGCTCCCGCTGTGGCTGGTGGCGATCGGGGTGGTGCTGGCGGCGGTGGCCGGTGACCAGCTCGGTTACCTGATCGGGCGACGCTTCGGACCCCGCGTCTTCAACCGACCGGACTCGAGGTTCTTCTCCACGCGGCATGTCGAACTGGCCACCGACTTCTTCGAGCGCCACGGGCCCAAGGCGGTCATCCTGGCCCGCTTCGTGCCGGTGGTCCGCACGTTCACGCCGGTCGTCGCCGGTGTCGGCTCGATGTCGCGCCGGCGGTTCACGGCGTACAACGCGGTGGGCGGCGTCTCCTGGGGGGTGGGTGTCCTGCTGGCGGGGTTCTTCCTCGGCGGCATCACGTTCGTCGCGGCCCACGTCGAGCTCATCCTCGTGGGCATCGTCGGGCTCTCACTGGTCCCGGCAATTGCCGGGTTCCTCCGCTCCCGCTCCCGCTCCCGCACCCGTGCAGCCAAAGCCACCCCGCCGGTGACCCCGAAGGTGGGGGCCGGGGTCTGAGCGGTGACCCGAGCCCGTCGGGTGCGGCCGAGGACCGCCTAGAGGACGGTGACCCGGCCGCCATCGACGTGCCAGCGCTGGTGCAGCTCCACGTTGTCGAGCAGGCGGCGGTCGTGGGAGACGAGCAGCAGCGCTCCGTCGTAGCTCGCGAGCGCCTGCTCGAGCTGCTCGATCGCGGGCAGGTCGAGGTGGTTCGTCGGCTCGTCCAGCACGAGCAGGTTCACGCCCCGCGCCTGTAGCAGGGCGAGCGCGGCGCGGGTGCGCTCGCCGGGCGACAGACGCCCCACCGTGCTGGACACCTGGTCGGCCTTGAGTCCGAACTTGGCCAGCAGGGTCCGTACGTCGGCGGGTGCCAGCTCGGGAAGGGCGGCCTCGGACGCGGCCCCGAGAGAAGCCCCCTCGTCGAGGCCGGTGCGGGCCTGGTCGATCTCACCGATCGCGATCGAAGCGCCCAGGCTCGCGGCTCCGGCGTCCGGGATCGTGCGTCCCAGGAGCAGTCGCAGCAGGGTGGTCTTGCCGGCACCGTTGGGGCCGGTGATCCCGATTCGGTCGCGGGCGTTGACCTGGACCGAGGCCGGGCCGAACCGGAAGTCGCCGAGCCGGAGCGACGCCTCGTTGAGGGTGGCGACGACCGAGCTGGAACGCGGCGCCGCGCCGATGCTGAACTGCAGGGCCCACTCCTTGCGGGGCTCCTCGACCTCCTCGAGCCGGGCGATGCGCGACTCCATCTGGCGCACCTTCTGGGCCTGCTTCTCCGACGACTCCGTGCTGGCCTTGCGCCGGATCTTGTCGTTGTCCGGGTTCTTCTTGATCGCGTTGCGCACCCCCTGCGAGCTCCACTCGCGCTGGGTCCGCGCCCGGGACACCAGGTCGGCCTTCCGCTCTGCGAACTCCGCGTAGGCCTCGCGCGCGTGCCGGCGGGCGACGGCTCGCTCGTCGAGGAAGGCGTCGTACCCGCCGTCGTACACCGACACCTGGTGCTGGGCGAGGTCGAGCTCGACGAGGCGGGTCACGCAGCGGGCGAGGAACTCGCGGTCGTGGGACACCAGGACGACGCCGCTGCGCAGCCCCCGCACGAACGACTCCAGTCGCTCGAGGCCGGCCAGGTCGAGGTCGTTGGTCGGCTCGTCGAGCAGCACCAGGTCGAACCGGCTGAGCAGCAGCGCGGCCAGCGCGGCCCGGGCCGCCTGCCCGCCGGAGAGGGACGTCATCAGGCTGTCGGGGCCGGCGTCGAGGCCGAGGTCGGCGAGCATCGGTCCGATCCGGTCGTCGAGATCGGCGGCGCCGCTGGCCAGCCAGCGGTCGAAGGCCGCGGAGTAGGCCTCGTCGGCTCCCGGTGCACCCGAGCCGAGCGCCTCGGCGGTGGCCTCCATCGTGGCGGTGGCGTGGGCGGCCCCGGTCCGGCGAGCGAGGTAGCCGCCGACGGTCTCGCCCGGTATCCGCTCGTGTTCCTGGGGCAGCCAGCCGATGAAGGCATCGGAGGGCGCGGTGGACACCGAACCCGCGAGCGGGATGTCCTCGCCCGCCAGCAGGCGCAGGAACGTCGTCTTGCCGGCCCCGTTGGCCCCCACGACCCCCACCACGTCGCCGGGCGCGACGGTCAGGTTGAGGGACTCGAAGAGAGTGCGATGGGCGTGACCCCCGGACAGGTCCTTCGCGACCAGGGTTGCGCTCATCCGGCGATCGTAGTGAGCCTGCCCACCGCCGCCGCGCTTCGCCCCTGCCTTCACGGGAGACTGGTGGCGTGGACGCGCCGACCCGCACCCGATCCGCCTCCAAGGCACCCTGGACGCCCTGGCGGGCCGTCGTCGCGTTCGGAGTCGTGAGCCTCGCGGCCGACATGGTCTACGAGGGCATGCGCTCAGCGGCCGGTCCGTTCCTCGGGTCCCTCGGGGCGTCCGCGCTCACGGTCGGTGTCGTCACGGGTGCGGGGGAAGCGATCGCCCTGGCGCTGAGGCTCGTCACCGGGCCGCTGGCCGACCGCAGCGGCCGTTACTGGAGCCTGACCTTCGTGGGCTACGCGCTCACCGCGCTCTGCGTGCCGCTGCTGGCGCTGGCGCCGTTCCTGGGTGCCGCGGGTCTGGCCACGGCCAGCGTCCTGATCCTGCTCGAACGCACCGGCAAGGCGGTCCGCAGCCCGTCCAAGTCGGCGCTCCTGGCCCGGATGGCACGGGTCGTGGGCCGCGGTCGCGGGTTCGCCGTGCACAAGGCTCTGGACCAGGTCGGTGCGTTCGCCGGCCCGTTGCTGGTGGCGGGAGTGGCGCTGCTGACGGGCCGGCTCTGGCTCGCGTTCGCGGTTCTGGCGGTCCCCGGCGTCGTGTCGCTGCTGCTCCTCGCGCAATTGCGTACCCAGGTCATCGCGGGCACGGCCACGGACGCCGTCGCCGCCCCGCCGACGCCGATCGCCGAGGCTGCGCACCTGCCCGGCTCGTTCTATGCCTTCGCCTGGTCCTGCGCGGCGGGGACTGCGGGTCTGATGACGTTCGGGGTCATCTCGTTCCACCTCGTCGCCGCCGACCTGCTCGGCGCGGGGGTCGTTCCGGTGGTCTACGCGGTCGCGATGGCCGTGGAGGCCGTGGCCGCGCTGACGACCGGCTTCGCGTACGACCGTTGGAGCGCGCGCGTCCTCTACTGCCTGCCGGTGCTGATCGCCACCATCCCCGCCCTCGCGTTTTCCGGTCGGCTCTGGGTGGTCCTCGTCGGCATCGCCGTGTGGGGCCTGGCCACGGGCATCCAGGACTCCACCGTGAAGGCCTTGGTCGCCGACCTGGTGCCCCAGGCCCGGCTGGCCACGGCGTACGGCGTGTTCGCCGCCTTCCAGGGAGTCGCCGCCCTGGCCGGAGGCTCGCTGGCCGGTGCGCTGTACACCCACCACCTGGGTGTCCTGGTCGGCGCGGTGGCGACCGCCCAGGCCGTCTCGCTCGGTCTGCTCGTCACGACGCTGCGACTGCGGCCGGCGCCGACCGACGGCCCTCGACCGTGAACCACACCACCGCCCCCACGGTGACGGCCAGACAGGGCGCTCGTGCCCTCGGTGCCCAGTTCCAGACCGCCGATCAAGTGCGCCACCGCGATCAGTGCGATGAGGGTGTCGAAGATGCCGGCGGCCGGCGGTGTCCCCGGGTCAGCTTCTCCGAGACCAGATCGCCGGCCAGTTAGAAGGTCTCGCGCCGGCGGGTGACGAGGGTGTGGCCCGCCGGGGTCAGACGACAGGGAGACTCAGCACGAAGCGAGTGGGTGGGCCGGCATCTTCCAGGGTCAGTGCCCCGCCGGCAGTCCGTGCCACCCTGCGCGCGATCGCCAGGCCCAGACCGGTCCCCGACCCGGAGGTCACGCCGGGCTCGAAGAGCCGCTCGGCCAGCTCGGTGTCGACTCCCGGCCCGTCGTCGACCACGGCTATGTCGGCGGTGCGCGCCCGCCCGGGTGTGGCGGCGACGGTCACCGACGCGGACGCGAGCCGGACAGCATTCTCCAGCACCGGCGCCAACGCGCGCACCGCCAGGTCGTGGGGGACAGCCAGGCGCACGTCGAGCCCCGCGACACTGACGGTGATCCGACTGGTGTCGGTGGTCTGGAGGACCTCGTCGACGACTTCGGTCAGGGAGGACTGCGCGGCCTCGACGAGCGTCGCCTCGTTGCGCGCCAGTTCGAGCAGCGTCGTGATCGTCGCGGACATGCGCTTGGCTGCCGCCGAGATCTCGGTGAGGTCGGTGCGCACCTCAGGTGTCAGCTCGTCGCGCAGCAGCGCGAGGTCCGCGGTGCCCTGGACCGTGGTCAACGGTGTGCGGAGCTCGTGCGCGAGCTCGGAGGTCAGTCGCTGCTCCGAGCGGATCGCGGCGGCGACGCGGTCCAGCAGCGTGTCGAGGGTTCCGGCCAGCGCGCCGAGCTCGTTCGTCGGGGCGCCGAGGTCGAACCTGCGGCCGAGGTCGTGCTCACTCCAGTCGGATGCCGTCTGGGCCATCGCCGCGACCGGAGCGAGCGCGCGTCGGCTGATCCAGGCTGCGATGAGACCCGCGGCCGCGCTGGTCAGCAAGCCCGACGCGAGGCTGACGATGAGCGCGTAGTGCTCGGCCTCCTCGTACGGCGCCAGCCGTTCGGCGACGACGACCACCCCGCGCAGGCCGGCGGCGGTGGTGAACGGCTCGGCGTGGATCCGGTTGGTCTCCGGGGCAGCGACCGAGGTCGTCTTGGTCGTGGTGCTCAGCTGCTGGTACTGCCTGCTGAGGTTCTGCGGAGCACTGCCCCCCACCAGCCTGCCGGAGTCGTCGTACACCGCGACCCCGGCCTCCAGCACCTGACCCGGTACGACGAGCCGGCTACCGGTCGAGGCGGCCTGCACCGAGCCCACGACCGCGTCGGTCCGGTCCTGCAGGACCCGCTGGACGTCTCGGCTGCTGAGGTCGGCGAGGAGCAGCTGCAGCATGAGGGTGAGGAGCAGCATCGCGAACGCCGTGACCGCGACGCTCAGGATGACGATCTCCTGCCGGAAGGACCCGGGGCGCGGAACTCTCACCGGATCCGGAATCCGACGCCGCGCACGGTCTCGATGGACACGGGTGAGTCGATCGACTCCAGCTTGGCGCGCACGCGGCGCATGAACGAGTCGATGGTGTTCTCGCTGACGATGGCGCCGTCGGGCCAGGCGGCAGCCACCACGGTCCGTCGCCGCACCACCTCACCGGGGCGCGACGTGATCGCGGCCAGCATCCGGAACTCCGTGGGCGTCAGCAGGACCTCGCCGTGAGCGGTGCGCACGGCGTGGCCGGCGGGGTCGAGCTCCAACCCGTCCGGCGTGTTCAAAGCGCCTCGGCCGCGCCGGCCCAGGGCCTCGACCCGGGCGATCAGCTCCTTGACGTCGAACGGCTTGGCGACGTAGTCGTCCCCGCCTGCGCTGAAGCCGGCCAGGCGTTCGTGGACGGCCCCCAGCGCGGTGAGGAACAGGACCGGGGCCGGCTGACCGGCCGACCGCAGGGCCTGCAGGACGTCGCGGCCGTCGGAGTCGGGCAGGCCGATGTCCATCACCAGGACCTCGATGGAGCTGTCCGCACCGAAGAGGCGCAACGCTTCCGCGCCGTCGTGAGCGGTGACGACCTCGTGACCAGCGAACCGGAGCGCCTGCCCGAGCAGGTTGCGGATCGAGGCGTCGTCCTCGCAGATCCCGACGAGCATGGGCCTCGACCTCCCTTCAGTCCTTCAGTGTGAGCCGGCGGTCGCCCGCCGGCTCATTGTCCCGAACTCACAGTGTCACCCCAGGCGGCACGCGCTCCGGAGTCGCCGACCCGGTAGACCTGCACGCTGCAGGCGAGGGCGGCCACCACCGCCAGCACCGCCCAGGCAGTGAGCAGCCTCGGAGGCTGCGGCGTCGAAGCGCGGGCCCGGCGGAGCTCCATGCCCACGAACAGTGCCGACGTGATGAGGAGCGCCAGGGCGAACCACAGCAGCTGGTCCCCGAGCGCGGCGTGCTTCCCGGGGTCGCCGACGCGCTTCTCGAGGTCCTCGCCACTGGACGTGGCGACCGGAATCAGCACGGTCGAGAGGAGCGCGGCCGCCACGACCAGCGGCCCGTAGCGGGTCCGCCATGCGGGGCGCACGACGATGAGCAGGGTGCCCAGGGTGGCGAGGGGGAGCAGGACCACGATCGCGTGCACCACGAGCGGGTGGAGAGGCAGACCGTTGAACGTGTCGAACATGGGGGTCCTTCGCTGTGGGCTGACGTCGGCCCGAGCGTCTCGCTGGTCACCTGCCAACAACCTGACCGACGCCGGGGCTCGCAGGCGATCCGCTGTGCCCCGCGGTGCTCGCGCGGCCCGGCTTCTGCTGACAGGTTGGGGGCATGGATCTCGCCGTCGACCTGAGCGCGCGGGGAGACCGGTCCACGGCCATCTACCGCGCGCTGCTCGACGCGATCCGCTCCGGGCGGCTCGGCAGCGGCGACCGGCTGCCGCCCACCCGGGACCTGGCGGGCGACCTGGGGGTCTCGCGCAACACCGTGGCCACGGCCTACGAGCGGCTCGCCGCCGAGGGCTACCTGGAGGCCCGGGTCGGTGCCGGCACCTACGTGACCGACGTTGCCGCGAGCGTCCGCCCGCGGCGCCGGGCGGCCGCGCTCAGCCCGCGCCGGGGCTGGCACTTCACGCCGGTGCCGGTCAGCGGCCAGGCGCCGAAGCCGGCGTACGACTTCCGGGTCGGCATCCCCGACGCCTCGCTGTTCCCGTTCGACACCTGGCGGCGGCTCGTTGCCGCGGAGCTCCGCGCGGGGGCGCACAGCCCCGGCACGTATGCCGACCCCGCGGGTCACCCGCCCCTGCGCGAGGCGATCGTCCGCTACCTCGCGCTGTCTCGGGGCGTCGGCGCCGACCCCGACGACGTGCTCGTGACCCACGGGACGCAGCAGGCCCTGGACCTGATCGCCCGGGTGCTGGTGGAGCCGGGTGACGTGGTCGCCGTGGAGGACCCGGGCTACCCGTTCGCGCGCGAGCTCTTCGCGTCGTACGGCGCCCACATCGCGCCGGTGCCGGTCGACGTGGACGGACTGGTCGTGGAGCGGATCCCGGACCGGGCGCGGCTCGTGTTCACGACGCCGTCGCACCAGTTCCCCCTGGGGCCGCCGCTCTCGCTGGAGCGTCGTCTGGCGCTCCTGGAGTTCGCCGACCGGCACCGGGTCGCGGTGATCGAGGACGACTACGACAGCGAGTTCCGCTTCACGGATCGGCCGCTCGAGACGCTGCACGCCCTGGACGGTGCCGGCCGGGTGATCTACGTCGGCACGTTCTCCAAGTCGTTGGTGCCCGCGCTCCGCGCCGGCTACCTGGTCGCACCGCCGACCCTGCACGCGGCGCTGTGCGGGGCCCGCCAGCTTGCGGACGGGTACGGCTCGATCCCGGACCAGGCCGCACTGGCCCACTTCCTGGCGGACGGCATGCTGGCGCGCCATCTGCGCCGAGCCCGCACCGTGTACGGCGAGCGTCGGGCGCTGACGATCGACGGGATCGAGCGCGTGCTCGCCGAGCACCTGGAGCTGGTGCCGTCTGCGGCCGGGTTGCACGTCTCAGCGCTCTTCCGGGATCCCTCCGTCGTGGACGGCGAGGTCGCTGGTCTCGCGGCCGCCGAGGGAGTGGTCACCGAGCCGCTGACGAGCTACGGCGGGGAGCGACCGGGTCTGGTGTTCGGCTACGGCGCGGCCGAGACGGCGTCGATCACCCCGGGTCTGGAACGGTTGAGGGCGATCCTCGATCTGGGTGGACCCAGGTCCAGATGAGCGCGCCCGCGCAGATCACGAGGGCAGCGACGAGGTGGGTGCCGGTCACGGCGAGCAGGCCGAGGGTGGCCACGAACGAGACGACCGCGCCGCGCCAGACCCAGGTGGAGCGGGGGAGCAGCTTGATCGCGGCGGCGGTCCCGACCACGTAGACCAGCGTGAACGCGCCCGTCACGAGCAGCAGTGTCGACTCGAGGGGCAGGCCGACGATCGCGACCACCCCGAGGGTCGCCAGCGAGTAGACCGTCACCACGGCCATCGAGCGGCGCGGCACCTCGCCCGCCGACGAGCCGTGGGCGAACCAGGCCGGCAGCGCTCCGTCACGACCGAGTGCGGCACCGAGCCGCGCCCCGCCCGCGAAGTAGGCGTTCATGGCTCCGACCGAGAGCAGCACCGCCACGCCCGCGGTCACCGGGCGGGCCCCCTCGCCGAAGCCGAGCACCAGCAGGTCGGACAGCGGTGCCTTGCTGGCACCGTCACCGAGCACGGCCACGGTCGCGAACGAGATGCCGAGGTACAGCACCGCGACGACCGTGACGGCCACCGCCGTGGCACGCGTGATGTCGCGACGCGGGTTGCGGTAGTCCGACGACAACGACGTCACCGCCTCCCACCCGGCGAAGGCCCAGACCAGCAGCGCCGCGGCCGTGCCGACGGCAGCCCAGCCGTGCGGCGCGAAGGGAGTGAGGTTGTCCATCGTGGCGTGCGGCAGGGACACCGCCGTCGCCGCGACGAGCAGGAGGGCCAGGACCGCTGCGATGGCCAGCTGCACCCGCCCGGAGACGCGCACGCCGTACCAGTTCATGGCCGCGACGACGCAGATCAGGGCCGCGGTGGTGACCAGCTGGGTCTGCCGCCCACCGCCGAGCACGTCGGCGACGTAGGCGCCCGCGAAGCCGGCGGCGGGCGGCGCGCCGATCGGGATCGCGAAGTAGAAGCACCAGCCGATCAGGGTCGCCGCCCGGCCGCCGAAGGCGCGTCGGACGTACGTCGACACGCCGCCGCCATCCGGATGGCGAGCGCCGAGCGCCGCGAACGTGGCGGCCAGCGGGATCGACAGGAGGATCAGCGCCAGCCAGGCGAGCAGCGAGGCCGGGCCGGCGGCCGCGGCGGCGAGGGCGGGCAGTGAGATGACGCCGGTGCCGAGCACGGCGCCGACGGTGAGGGCCGCGCCCTGCGCGACGGTCAGACCGGTGGTTGCGACGGCGCCGACGAGCGGCTCAGGGGATGCGGTCCGCGAGGCGGGAACAGTGGTCACGCGCCAAAATCTAGGCGCCCGATTGGCTCCGGTGAAGTGCCAATCGAGCGCCCATGAATTAGGCCAATCAGGGGCTGGCCACCGGGCTCAGGGCTTGTAGACGGTTGCCTTGAAGCTGAACCGCCGGTTGTCGTCCTTCGGGTTGCCCTGGCACGAGTAGACGGTGTTCTGCTGCCAGCACTTGTAGCGGGTCGAGGCGTTGACCAGCGTGATCGTGGCGCTCCTGACCGATGCCGTGGTGAAGGAGAACCGCACCTGCCCGTAGCCCCGCTGGGTCAGCGGGATGCCCTTCTTGACCAGGGAGCCGTTCTGCTTCTTGACGATGAGGTACGCCGCCGGGCTGCTCGTGTTGTCGGCTGCGTTGACCGTGATCCGTGCCATCCACTTCGAGCCCTTGAGCGTCCTGTCGGGCTTGATGGCGAAGTTCCGGGAGGCGAGGTGGTCGATGAGGGTGCTCTTCTTGGCGCTCGTGGCCGACCTGCCCAGCCGCCAGCTCTTGCTGATCTCGGCGCTCGGCCAGTGCGATCCCTCCGAGTAGGCCCGCCCGGTGATCGTGTTGGCCGCCGCATACGCGCGAAAGACGTTGTCGAAGCCACCCTTCTTGTTCAGGACCTGCCGCACGGCCTTGATCGAGTAGGCGTCCGGGGCGCCCGTGCCGGCGTACGCCTTGTTCCAGATGGCCTTGACGATGCCGTTGCCGTACTTCTGGCTGAGGTACTCGAAGAACGGCCAGTTGCCGTACTGGTTGAAGCCGCTCTGGTTGAAGATGTCGAGCGCGGCTCCCGGATTCTTCACCTGACCGTAGGGGAGGTACTGGCGGTTGTCGTTGACGTCGTCCGCGAACCGTTCCTCCATCCAGGTCGCGGTGGCCTCCATGAACCAGTGGTCCTCGGCATCGTCATAGGCGAACTGGACGGCGTGGAAGAACTCGTGAGCGCCGGTCACCCGCAGGCTCTGGGTGGGCGGCGCGCCGAACTGCGCCTTGGCGAAGTCGTTGTCGAGCACGCAGTAGCCGGACGCGAGGTACTTCTCGCCCGTCACGGCGGACTCCGGCGCGCAGTACCCATACAGCCCGCTGCTCCCGACATCCTTGAGGTACACGTCGAACTTGCTGTTGCCACCGCGGTTGCCGTCCCGGATGGGGGCGCGGTAGCCGAGTTTCTTGACCTCGAGCTGCCACACCTTGTTCATCGTCGCGAGGCTCTTGTTGACCCACTTCCGGTTCGGCGGGGCATCGGCGGTGGTGTCCACCCAGTGGATGCAGAAGTGCGTCGAGCACTTCTTTCTCGCAGGCACGAGGTAGCCGTCGCCGTACGTGTCGGCGGCCCCGTCGGTCGGCCGCGCCAGCAGCCCATCCGCTCGGGCCCGGTCGGCATCACTGAGGTGGGGCCGCGCGAGGAACAGGTCACGCATCGCCAGCGACGCGTCGGACCGGGAGCCGGTGCGGGTCGCGGTGCCGCCGGCGAGGATGTCCGTCACCCGGCTCAGCGCCCTGACGTCCCGCTGCGGGACGGTCCGCCCGGTGGACGTTCCCCCCGGGGTGGGCTTGCCGTCTGCTGCGGACGACATCGTGGCGGGAAGCTGGGTGAGAGCCGTGCTGAGTGCCACCAGAACGGCGGCGACGCTGCGGCGCATGTTGATTCCTCGTCTCGATCGTGTCGACGCCGTACCGGCGCCGGGTGTCAGACCCAGAGTGCCCTCGGTCCGCGGTCCGGCCAAACCCGTCGCGCGGGAGCGGGATGTGCAGGACCTCAGCTCCCGGCCGAGATCTTCTCGATCACGGCGGTCGTGGAGATCGCGGGTGTCCGCGGCAGGTAGACGACCTTGCAGACGTCCTCGAACTCGTCGAAGCGGCCGGCCCAGTCGTCGCCCATGACCAGCACGTCCGCTCCGTACTTCAGTATGTAGTCACGCTTGAGCTCGAGGCTCTCCTCGACGAAAACCTCGTCGACCGGCTTCAACGCGGCGACGATGGCGAGTCGCTCGTCCTGGCTGAAGACCGGCTCGCGGCCCTTCTTGCGCAGGTTGAGCTCGTCGGCCGAGACGCCGACGACCAACCGGTCGCCGAGCGCGGCCGCGCGTTCGATCACGCGCAGGTGTCCGACGTGGAAAACGTCGAACGTACCGAAAGTGATCACCGTGAGCGACACCGGACTGGACATGGCCGAGATTCTGGCACGTCGCCAAATGGGGAAGGATGCGGGTGATGGCGACGAGCGCTCCGATGATCACGGCGGACCCCGAAGCGGACGCGGTCCGCCGACGGGGGCTGCGGCAGATGCGCACCCTGGCGGTGTCGTTGCTGTTGTTCGCGGCCGTGATCTATCTCATGACGATCGGGGGGACCGGATTCCTCGGGTATGTCAACGCGGGAGCCGAGGCGTCGATGGTCGGCGCGATCGCCGACTGGTTCGCGGTCACCGCGCTCTTCAAGCACCCCCTCGGCCTGCCCATCCCGCACACGGCCCTGATCCCGAAGCGCAAGGACGAGCTCGGAAAGGGACTCGAGGAGTTCGTCGGCGAGAACTTCCTGCAGGAGGCGATCATCCGCGACCGGATCTCGGCCGCGACGATCTCGATGCGGGTCGGGCGCTGGCTGTCCGACCCGGTCAATGCTCGCCGCGTCGTCGACGAGATCGCGGACGTGACGGTGATCGGGCTGGGCAAGATCCGTGACGAGCACATCGAGACGCTCGTCCTCGAGGGGCTCGTGCCGCGCTTCCGTGAGGAGCCCATCGCACCCCTGCTGGGCGGCCTGCTGTCGGAGGCGCTCAGGGACGACCTGCACCACGGGCTGGTCGACCTCGCGCTCGAGGAGCTGCACGCGTGGCTGCAGGCGAACCCCGAGACCGTGACCGAGGTGCTGGGCGAGCGGGCCCCCTGGTGGGCTCCGCCGCGGCTCAACGACCGGATCGCCTCGCGCATCCACGTCGAGCTGGTCCGCTGGGTCGGCGACATCCGCAGCGACCCTCGTCACCACGCGCGGTTCGCCCTCGACTCGATGCTCACCCAACTGGCGCGGGACCTGCTGGGCAACCCGGCGACCCAGGCCCGCACCGAACGGCTGAAGGAGCGCCTGCTCGACCACCCCCAGGTCATTGCGTCGAGCATCTCGCTCTGGAACGCCCTGCGCCGGGCTCTCACCGGATCGCTCGAGGACCCCGGGGGAGCCGTCCGCAAGCGGCTGCTGGCCGAGGTGTGCGCGTTCGCGGAGCGGCTGGGGGAGGACGAGACCCTGCGGACCCGGCTCGACGCCACCGCCAGCGACGCGGCGGTCTTCGCCGTGTCGAGGTACGGCGACGAGGTCATCGCGGTCATCACGCACACGATCGAGCGGTGGGACGGCAAGGAGGCCGCCAGGCGCATCGAGCTGCACGTCGGCCGCGACCTTCAGTTCATCCGCATCAACGGCACCATCGTCGGCGGACTCGTCGGCGTACTGATCCACACGGTCTCGGTCGTGATCAACTGAGCCGCCCGCTGGCAGCTGGGTTGCTCGTCGGGCGGGCCGGGTTGCTCGTTGGTCGAGCTTGTCGAGACCATGTCCCATGCCTGACCCCATGGACGTGCCCATCCGGGACGAGTCGATCCGGCTCGGCCAGTTCCTCAAGCTCGCGAACCTGATCGAGAGCGGCGCCGAGGCCAAGCCGGTGCTGGCCCAGGGCTCGGTGACGGTGAACGGCGAGGTCGAGACCCGTCGGGGCCGTCAGCTCGTGTTGGGTGACGTGGTCACCCTCGGCGGCGTGGCCGCCCGCGTCTCCGACGAGGCCGCGGGCGACAACCTGCCCTGGTGATCCCCGCTCAGCTGACGCCGAGCAGGTCCACGACGAAGATCAGCGTCTCGCCCGGCTTGATGGCCCCGCCGGCGCCACGGTCGCCGTACCCGAGGTGCGGCGGGATGACGAGCTGGCGGCGGCCGCCCACCTTCATGCCCTGCACGCCCTGGTCCCAGCCCGAGATGACCTGACCGATGCCGAGGCGGAAGCGCAGCGGCTCGCCGCGGTTGTACGACGCGTCGAACTCCTCGCCGGTGGAGTGGGCGACGCCCACGTAGTGCACCTCGACGGTGTTGCCAGCGGTGGCCTCGGCGCCGGCACCCTCGGTGATGTCGGTGACCACCAGGTCGGTAGGCGGCTCGGGGTCGAAGAAGTCGATCTCGGGCTTGTCCATGGTGTCCTCTCGAGTGCATGTGGTCGCGGTCACGGCGACCGATCCACCCTACCGAGGAGGTTTCGGCGGTCGAACCCCGAGTGTGGTGGGGTTGTTCAACCAGGCTGAAAGACCCACCACAGTTCCCGGTCCCGCCGAGGCCGCCCGGAGACGCGTCGGCCCCGTCAGGTCTGGTGGACGTAGTTGTCGAGCTGGTCACGCTCGAACTCGAGCTGACCGATCTTGTGCTTCACCACGTCGCCGATGCTGATGATCCCGGCCAGCTTGCCGTCGTGGACGACGGGCACGTGGCGGATGCGCCGCTCGGTCATGGTCTTCATCAGTTCGTCCAGGGAGGTGTCCATGTCGCACGTCTCGACGACGGCGGTCATGATCGCGGACACGGTGTTGTTGATGACGGTGCCGTCGCTGTGGAGGTGACGGACGACGTCGCGCTCGCTCACGATGCCGTCGACGCCGGACCCGTCGGCGGAGACGATCAGGGCTCCCACGTTGTGCTCGGACAGGAGCGCGATCAGCTCGCTCACCCCGGCGTCCGGGGTGATGGTGATGACTTCGTGACTGGGCTTTGCGTCCAGGATGTCGCTGATCCGCATGTGCATCTCCGATTCTTCGTCAGGCGGTTCGACGGTACTCATCGCGGGGGCCCGTGAACAGGCCCGTCCACAGAGCGACTCAGTCCCGTCCCGGCTCGTCGGGCACGCGCGGACGTCGCGAGCGCAGGTCGGAGACCGAGCCGGGACCGGTCGGCCTCCAGTCGGCGTCGCCGTCGTCGTCGGGGAGGGAGCCCAGGAAGCTCAGCGCCGCCTCGTGGAGGTGGCCGTTGGTCCCCAGGGCGCTGCCGCCGAACGGGCCGTCGGTGCCGTCGAGCGAGGTGAACCGGCCTCCGGCCTCGCGGACGATCACGTCCAGCGCGGCCATGTCGTAGACCTCGAGCTCCGGCTCCGCGGCAATGTCGACGGCACCCTCGGCGAGCAGCATGTACGACCAGAAGTCGCCGTACGCCCGGGTGCGCCAGCAGCGCCGCATCAGGGTCAGGAAGTCGTCGAGGCGCCCGCGCTCCTCCCAGCCGTGCAGCGAGGCGTACGACAGCGACGCGTCCTCCAGCCGGCGTACGTCGGAGACCTGGCAGGCCACGGCCTTCAACAGCGACCGACCGGTCCAGGCGCCGTTGCCGTTGGAGGCCCACCACCGCCGCTGGAGCTGTGGTGCGGAGACCACGCCCAGGACGACCTGCTCGTCGACGACCAACGAGATCAGCGTGGCCCACACGGGGACGCCGCGGACGAAGTTCTTGGTGCCGTCGATCGGGTCGACGATCCAACGCCGCTGGCTGTGGCCGGTCGACCCCTGCTCCTCGCCGGTCACGGCATCACGCGACCGGACCCGCGACAGCGTGCGGCGAATGCCCTCCTCGACCGCCTGGTCCGCGTCGGTGACCGGCGTGAGGTCCGGCTTGCTCATCACATGGAGGTCGAGCGCCTTGAATCGGGCCATGGTCGTCGAGTCGGCGTCATCGGCCAAGACGTGCGCCAGGCGCAGGTCATCGGTGTAGTCGGTCCTGGGCACGGGCTCACCCTATTCTCATCAAACTCATTTAACGTTCAGCCATGGAGATCAACGGACTCCCGCTCCACCCGCTGGTGGTGCACGCGGCCGTGGTGTTCGGCCCGATTGCGGCGTTGACGGCGATCCTCTACGTCGTCCTGCCCAGCTGGCGGGACCGGCTCCGCTGGCCGATGCTCGTGCTGGCCCTGATCGCCACCGCGGCCATCTGGGCCGCCTTCCTGACTGGCCAGAACTTCCGGAACGACAGCCGGTTCGACGCCGCGCAGGGGGCGTGGCTGGACCGACTCGACAAGCACCAGTCGCTGGCCCGGAAGCTGCGCTGGGTCACGTCCGGCTTCTTAGTCGTGGCCGTCGCGTCCGCAGGGCTGCACGAACGCACCGGCGCGGTGCGCGTCGTCCTGGGCGTGCTCCTCGCGGCCAGCGCGATCGCGACGCTCGTCTTCGTCGCCCTGACCGGAGAGGCCGGCTCCAGGGCGGTCTTCGGCACCTGACCACGCGCCAGCGGTCAGTACGCCGACTCGCTGCGCGCGGCGAGCAGCCTCCGGAACGACTCGACCCGCTCGGGGTCGGCCCGGCCGGCGGCCACGGCCACATCGAGCCCGCACTCGGGCTCGTCCTCGCCGTGGGTGCAGCCGCGGGGGCAGTCCTCGGTCATCTCGTCGAGGTCCGGGAATGCCTCGATCAGGTGCTCCGGCCGGACGTGGGCGAGCCCGAACGACCGGATGCCGGGCGTGTCGATGATCCAGCCCTCGCCGTCGGGCAGCGCGAGCATGTACGCAGACGTGGACGTGTGGCGGCCGCGACCCGTCACCGCGTTCACCACGCCGACGTCGCGCTTCGCAGCGGGCACCAGTGCGTTCACGAGCGTCGACTTGCCGACCCCACTGGACCCGACCATCACGCTGGTCTTGCCGCTGAGCCGCTCGCGGAGGGCCGACAGGTCACTTCCGCGCTGGGTCACCACCCAGGGCACGCCCAGCGAGCGGTAGGTCGACAGCAGTGTCTCCGGGTCGGCGAGGTCGGACTTGGTGAGGCACAGGAGGGGCTGCATGCCCGCGTCGAAGGCAGCGACCAGCGCCCGGTCGATCAGCCGAGGCTGGGGCTCGGGGTCGGCAAGCGCGGTGACGATCACCAGCTGCTCGGCGTTGGCAACGATGATCCGCTCGACGGGGTCGTCGTCGTCGGCGGTGCGACGCAGCGTCGTGAGCCGCTCGTACACCTCGACGATGCGGGCCAGGGAGCCGTCCTCGCCCGAGGTGTCGCCCACGACGCGCACCCGGTCACCCACCACGACGCCCTTGCGGCCCAGGGGGCGCGCCTTCATCGCCAGCACCGTGACGGCCTCGGCCGGGGGTCCGACCAGAAGGGTGAACCGCCCGCGGTCAACGGTCACGACGATCCCGTCGACGGCGTTGTCGTACGTCGGTCGGTCCTTCGTGCGGGGGCGCGTCCTCCGGCGCGGACGGTCGTAGTGCTCGACGTCCTGGTCGGAGTAGCGCCCGGTCACAGCAGGCCCGACCAGAACCGCGCGAAGTCGGGGAACGTCTTGCTCGTGGTCGCGATGTTCTCGACCAGCACCCCGTCGACCGCGGCCGCCACGATCACCCCGGCGTGCGCCATCCGGTGGTCGGCGTAGGTGTGGAAGAGTCCGCCCCTCAGCGGCGCCGGGCGCAGGCTCAGGCCGTCGGGGTGCTCGGTCACGTCGGCGCCGAGCGCGCCGAGCTCGGCCGCGAGGGCGGCCAGACGGTCGGTCTCGTGCCCCCGGATGTGCGCGATGCCGCGCAGGTGCGACGGCGAGGACGCCAGCGCGCACAGAGCCGCCACCGCGGGCGCGAGCTCGCCGACGTCGTGCAGGTCGACGTCGATGCCCTCGAGCACCTCCGGGCCGCTCACCCGCAACCCGTCGTCGACGAACGCGACCGAGCAGCCCATCCGGGTGAGGATCTCGCGCAGGGCGTCGCCCGCCTGGTTGGTGGCCCGCGGCCAGTCACGCACGGTCACCGACCCACCGGAGAGGGCCGCGAGCGCGAGGAACGGCGCGGCGTTGGAGAGGTCGGGCTCGATCAGGTGGTCGACCGCCTTCACGGTCCCGGGCGCCACCGCCCAGCGGTTGGCCTCCGAGTCATCGACCTCGACGCCGTGCTGGCGCAGCATCGCCACGGTCATGTCGACGTGGGGGAGCGACGGCACCGGCTTGCCGTCGTGGCGCACGTCGATGCCGAGGTCGTAGCGGGCGCCGGCGAGCAGCAGCGAGGAGATGAACTGGGAGGATGCGGACGCGTCCATGAGCACGGTGCCGCCGCGGACGCCGCCGGTGCCGAGGACCGAGAAGGGCAGCGCCCCGCGGCCGTCGTCCTCGATCGTCACGCCGACCGCTCGCAGCGCCTCGAGCACCTCCCCGATCGGGCGGTTGCGCATGTGCGGGTCGCCGTCGAAGGCGACCGTCCCGGTGGAGAGCCCGGCCACGGGCGGCACGAAGCGCATCACCGTCCCGGCCAGACCGCAGTCGATCGTGGCGTCGGACCGGAAGCCGCCGGGTGTCACCACCCAGTCGTCGGCCGAGGTGTCGACGTGGGATCCGAGCGAGGTCAGCGCCGCCGCCATCAGCGCGGTGTCGCGCGAGCGCAGGGCACGCCGTACGACGGAGGGCCCGTCGGCGATGGCGGCCAGGATCAGTGCGCGGTTCGTCAGCGACTTGCTCCCGGGCAGGGACACGACGGCGTCAACAGGACGAACCGCGCGGGGTGCGGGCCACGGGTCGGCTGGTGAGGTCACGCGCGCAGACTATCGGCGCCCTACGACACCTTGGCCTTGACCAGCCTGGCTTCACGTCGGGCGCTGCCGGCCAGGTGCTTCGCCTCGCGACGTGCGTCCTTCGCCGCCCTGCGAGCCCGCCACGCGACGCCCGGTTTCCCGTCCGTGTCGCCCGCCGCGATGATCAGTCCGCCCACCAGCGACACGTTCTTGAAGAAGTGCAGGCGCTGCTGGGTCTTGGCCGGCTCCTCCTTCACCTCCCAGAACCGGTGACCGGCGGCGGTCGTGGGCACGAGCGTCAGCGCCAGGACCGCGGCGGACAGGCGGGGGGCTCGGCCGGTTGCGAGGGCCAAGGCGGCCGCGATCTGCGTCCCGGCATTGATCCGGACCAGGGTCGCCTGGTCCTGCGGGATCGGCAGCCCGGGGAGGGCCTTCCTGGCCAGGGGCATCACCCGATCGATCACCGGGGCCGCCTTCGCCGCCGCCGCCGGGGCGTTCCGCAGGGCGCCCACGCTTCCGACCACGAAGATCGAGGAGAGCATCGGACGGGCGAAGAGTCTGCTGACGGTCATGCCCGACTCATACCCGCCGGTGGCGAAACCCAACCGCCCGGACCCGACCGGAGTCCGGACGGCTCAGGAATGCAGGTCGACGGTCGTGGTGTTGTCGCTCGGGTCGGGATCGGCGACATCGCCCTCGTAGGACACCGTGAACGTCAGTGACGCCGCCTGGCTGGGCACGGGCACAGCCAGGAACTGCAACGTCGCCGGCGCCTGGACGCGGCACTGGGCGGCGCCCAGCTGGACTCCGAAGCACCGGGCGTCGAGGGTGAGCGCGATCGCCGGGGAGCTTGCGGTGACCGTGACGATCGCGTCCTCGCCGGTCGGAAGTCCGTGGACCTCGAGGTCGATCTGCCAGGCCAGCCCCGCAACCGGCGACGCGTGCGCGACCAGGGCCAGGTCGTGGTCGAGATCGGACGGCTCCGGATCCGGGGAGGGCTCCTCGGTCACGCCATCCGTCGGCTCCCCGGTCGCGACGTCCGTCGGTGTCTCGGTCGGTGTCTCGGTCGGTGTCTCGGTCGGCTCCTCGGTCGGAGTCCCGCTCGCGAACTCCAGCGGCAGCGGGACGAACGACGTACCCTCGCCCGCGGCGGGCACTGGCTCGGCCGTCGGCCTGCCGGCGGCTCCGCGCGGCCCACCCGGGCGGTTGGCCTGACCCTGGCCCTGCTTTCCGCCGGCACCGGGGCCGTCGGGCCCGCCTCCGGGCACCAGTGCGGACGCTGAGGCAGCCGGCCGGTCGGCGTAGGGCTTGCTGTCCGGCGGCGTCGCCACCATCACGACGCCGGTCGCCACGACGGCGGTGGCGGCCACCCCGGCGACCGCGGAGACGGGGGCGTTGGCCAGGACCAGATCCCGGATGCGTCCGGCGACGAACAATGCCCCGCCCTTGACGATCGCGAGGGCACCGATGCCACCCATGGTGCCGAGGTACGCCGCGGCCGAGCCGCCGAGGATGAGTGGCGCGAGGATGCCGCGCAGGTTCGAGTTGACCTCCGTCAGCTCGAGGTAGACCCCCATGCAGCGACGGCAGTCGCCGAGGTGGTCCTCCACCCTGACGCCCTCGCGACGGGACATACCGCCGCGGATGTAGGCCCCCAGGTTCTGCTGGGTCGCGATGCAGGCGTCGTCCTCCGCCTCCTGGGCGTGCATGGAGACGAACGCCTGGCGCAGGCCCTCCCGGGCGCGATAGGCCAGGGCAGCGACCGAGTTCGCGGTCATGCCGAGCAGCGGTGCCACGTCCGCTGGTCGCTGTCCCTCGACCTCGGTGTGCCACAGGACCATCTGCCAGCGCTCCGGCAGCGACGCGAACGCACGCGCCGCCGCGCCGCTCTCGAAGGTCTCGACGACGGTGTCGCGGAACGGCACCCCTGGGTCGTACGGCGTGAGGTCGTCGGTCGTCCTGAGCCGCGATCCGGCGCGGAGCCTGTCCACGTGCAGCCGACGCACGGACGTGAGCAGGTAGGCGCGGAACGCCAGGTCAGGGCCGCCGCCGCGCTGCAGGACCCTGAGCACCTTGGCGAACGCCTCCGAGACGAGGTCGTCGACATCGCCGGAGGAAACCAACTGGCGCGAGAGTCGACGCGCCGCTTCCACGTGCCGTTCGAAGAGGGCGCCGTAGGCCTCGAGGTCGCCGCCGCGGACGGC
>JAOPXC010000274.1 GCA_025965335.1 Nocardioides sp.
CGGCGGCCCTGCGCCGGGCCAGCGTGCGCGGCGAGGACGAGGCCGTCGCCCGGATCATCGACCTGGAGGCCGCCGTGGAAGTGCGCCCGCACGGCCTCCGCGGTGGCCATGCGCAGGAGATGGTCCAGGATGTCCTGTTCCCGGCCTTCCTCCCCAGACTCGAACTCGATCTTCCCGCCAAGGACTTCCACCGCGGCGTCGAGGTCGATGATCCGGGCGACGGCCTCATCCTCGCCGCGCACACTGGCACGGCGCAGGGCTGCGGCTGCGACGGTTTCAGCACCCGCGATGGCGAACCGCGCGGACACCCCGGAGGTCTGGTTGATCGCCGGGGACTGCCGCAGCGCGCGGGTGTAGCGGGCCAGGATCTCGAGGATGACGGGCGGGACGCCGGCCACCAGGTGCCCCTCCTGCCGGATGACGGCGACCTCGTCGTCGAGCTCGATCGGGTAGTGCGTGCGGATCTCGGCGCCGAAGCGGTCCCGCAGCGGGGTGATGATCCGGCCGCGGTTCGTGTAGTCCTCCGGGTTGGCTGACGCGACGACGAGCACGTCGAGGGGCAGCCGCAGCACGTAGCCGCGGATCTGGATGTCGCGCTCCTCCATCACGTTGAGCATCGCAACCTGGATGCGCTCGGCAAGGTCGGGCAGCTCGTTGATGGCCACGATGCCGCGATGGCTGCGCGGGATGAGCCCGAAGTGGATCGTCTCCGGGTCACCGAGCGAGCGCCCCTCGGCCACCTTCATCGGGTCGACGTCGCCGATCAGGTCGGCGACCGAGGTGTCCGGGGTGGCGAGCTTCTCGGCGTACCGCTCGTCGCGGTGCCGCCAGGAGATGCGCAGGTCGTCGCCGAGCTGGGCGGCGCGGGCCTTGCTCGTCGTGGTGATCGGGTCGTAGGGGTGCTCGCCGAGCTCGGCTCCCTCGATGACCGGGGTCCACTCGTCGAGCAGGCCGACCATCGTGCGCAGCACGCGGGTCTTGCCCTGGCCCCGTTCGCCGAGCAGCACGACGTCGTGCCCGGCGATGAGGGCACGTTCGAGCTGTGGGATCACGGTGGACTCGAAGCCGTGCAGGCCGGGCCAGGGGTTGCGGCCCTCCCTCAGCGCCGCGAGCAGGTTGTCGCGGATCTCGGTGCGGAGGGGCTTGTGCTGATGACCGGAGGCGCGGAGTTCGCCCACGGTGGTCATGGTGGGGGCAGAGGTCACCCCATCACGCTACTCAACCCTTCAACAGAGCGGGTCACGGTCCCGTTGCGGGGTACGGTGCCGCGTCATGGAGCCCCTGCAGCAACCCTGCCCGTGCGGCAGCGGTGACCCGTACGACGCGTGCTGCGGCCGGCTGCACCGGGGCGCGGCCGCCGCCGGGACCGCCGAGGAGCTGATGCGCTCGCGCTACGCGGCGTACGCCGTCGGCGACACGTCGTACGTGTTCCGCACCTGGCACCCCCGCACCCGGCCCGCCGACATCGAGCCGGACCCCGCGCTGACGTGGACCGGGCTGAGCATCGTGGACGCCGCCGCCGGCGGGCCCGACGACGAGACCGGCGAGGTGGAGTTCGTGGCCCGCTTCCTGCGCGGCGGTGCCGCCGGGGAACGGCGGGAGCGCAGTCGATTCGAGCGCCGGGCCGGGCGCTGGGTCTACGTCGACGGGGACGTGGGCTGAGCGGTCTTGTCGGGCAGCGCGGGCGCCTCGGCCCTGACCTTCTCGAGGAACTCGCGGACCACTGCCGGGTGGTGGAGGGGCTCCCTGGTCGTTCGCTCGGTCATGAGCAGGGTGTCCACCCGGCGCGCCCCGCTTCGGGACGAACCTCGGCGTCAGACGCTCAGCAGGACCGACGAACCGTGGCCGAAGAGGCCCTGGTTGGCCGTGATGCCGACCCTCGCGTTCTCGACCTGGCGCCCGTCCGCCTGGCCGCGCAGCTGCCAGGTCACCTCGCAGACCTGGGCCAGCGCCTGCGCCGGGACCGCCTCGCCGAAGCAGGCCAGGCCCCCGGAGGGGTTGACCGGGATCCGGCCGCCGAGCGTGGTGTCGCCCGCGCGCAGCAGCGCCTCGGCCTCGCCGCGCTTGCAGAGAGCGAGGTCCTCGATCCAGTCCAGTTCGAGCGCGGTGGACAGGTCGTAGACCTCTGCCAGGCTGACGTCCTCGGGGCCGATACCGGCCTCCTCGTAGGCCGCGTGGGCGATGGACTCCTTGAACGTCCGCTCCGGGACGCCGGCCACCGCCGACGAGTCGGTCGACAGGTTGGGCATGTCCATGACGGTGTTCGGGAAGGTGGGGGTGACCGTGGAGACAGCCCGGACCCTCACGGGCTTGTTCAGGCCGTGCTTCCTCGCGTAGTCCAGGCTGGTCAGCACCACGGCCGCCGCACCGTCGGACGTCGCGCAGATGTCGAGCAGGTGCAGTGGGTCGGAGACGATCGCGCTCGCCAGCACGTCCTCGGCGCTCACCTCCTTGCGGTAGCGGGCGTTCGGGTTGTTCAGGCCGTGCCTCGCGTTCTTGACCTTCACCTGGGCGAAGTCGGCCTGCGTGGCGCCGTACAGGTCCATCCGGCGGCGCGCGTACAGCGCGAAGTACGCCGGGTTGGTCATGCCGAGCAGGCGGAAGCGCAGCCAGTCCGGGTCGTCCCAGCGCTCGCCGGCGTTCGGCGCGAGGAAGCCCTTCGGCGTCGTGTCGGCGCCGACCACGAGTGCGACGTCGCACAGGCCGGCCAGGATGCGCGCCCGGGCGGTGTCGATGGCCTGGGCGCCGGTCGCGCAGGCGGCGTACGACGTGGCGACGCTGGCGCCGTTCCAGCCCAGCGCCTGGGCGAACGTGGCACCCGCGACGTAGCCGCCGTACCCGTTGCGAACCGTCTCCCCGCCCACCACCAGCCCGACGTCCTGCCAGCCGATGCCGGAGTCGGCGAGCGCTGCGCGGGCCGCGTGCACGCCGTACTCGACGAAGTTCTTGCCCCACTTGCCCCAGGGGTGCATGCCGACCCCAGCGACGGCGACGTCGTTGCTCATTGGTCGGCCTCCTGGCCCATCTCGATGACCTGCCCGGAAATGATGGGGCGCCAGCGCCAGATGGTCCGGTCGCCGGTGTCGTCGGTGTAGAGCGTCTCGACGACCAGCTCGGCCTCGGCGCCCACCGTCAGATCCGCGACGC
>JAOPXC010000290.1 GCA_025965335.1 Nocardioides sp.
TCGTTGCGGTGCAGCGTGACCGGCTCCCAGCGGCCGTTGCCGACCGGCTCGAGATAGCGGAACCGGCCGCCGAGCAGGGACGCCGCGTTGTCACGATGCTTGAGGTAGCGGTCCAGCCAGCGCTGCACGTAGACGCTGGTGAGGTCCTGGCCGTAGCGGCTGGCCGGCAACACCAGGGGGATGTCGGTGTAGTCGAGGTGCGTCGAGGCCCGCGGCACGACGAGCATCGAGTCCACGCCCGCCCTGCGCCAGCTGTCGAAGCCGGTGGCCCGCTCGCGCATCGGGTCGGGTCCGTCGGGGGGACGGCTCCGGCGTGAGCGAGCTGCCCGAGCTGAGGAACCACGGGCTCACGGTGAAGCCGTACTCCGACTGCACCGCCAGCGCCGGCACGACCGGGACGTTGGTGTCGCCGTTCAGCGGCCCGTCGGAGTTCGGTCCCGTCAACTTGTCCAGCGCGACCACGGTCGCGACCCGCTCATCGAGCCCCTGCAGCTTCGAGACCGCCGCGGCACCCATCGAGTGCCCGATGATCGCGATACGGGTGCTGCGGCCCGGGGTCACCGTGCGCCGGTCGGGAGAGCGGTCGAAGAGCCGCCAGTAGGGGTTGTACGCCGTCACCTTCGCGCCCGCCGACCTCGGGTTCTTGTAGTGGTGGCGTGGTGCCGACGTGAAGAAGCTCAACGCGTTCCTCGTACCGACCGTGAAGTTGGACAGCTGCTGGAACGGCACACCCGGGCAGCCGTACTGCTCGATGTCGCGCGGGGTGGCGAACGGGTTGCAGAACGGCAGAGCGTTGCCGGTCTCGTGGGGGAGCGTCTCGCTGGCGCCCTGGCCCTGCACGTCGTAGGTCAGCACGACGTAGCCACGCTCGGCGAGATCCTGCGCGAGCCACTCGTACATGCCCTCGGAGCCCTGCACCGATCCCTCGGTGAGCACCACGCCCGGGAACGGCGCCTGCAGGCGCCGACCCGTGTAGGGGTCCTTCGCGCCCGGCTTCGGTCGGTAGACGGTGCCGCGGAGGAGCGCGCCGTACCTGTTGGTGAACGCCACCCGCTGCATCCGGCCGCGGGTGTGCTCCCAGCCGGCGCGCAGCGGGTTCCCGACGTTCCAGCCCGGCACGATGTTGCCGGCGGTGATCGCGAGCCGGGTCGGGTTGGCCGCCTGGGTGAGCAACTGCGCGGCGACCTTGGCCGAGGAGGCCTCGGCGAGCGCGGGGAGGTACGCCGGGTTCTGCAGCTGACCGCCCTTGGCGTGGATCCGGCCGTAGGCATCGGCGACGTTCTGGGTGTCGCGGACGACGTACGCCGGCCCGCCGGGCGTCGGGTCGGCCTCGGGCGCTCTCGTCGGTCCGGACGCGTCCGCGGCGGTCACCGTTCCCGCCAGGAGGATGGCCGAAGCCGCCAACGGGACCGTCAGGCGGCGATGCATGCTGAGTCCCTTCGTGGTGGTCGTCTCTCCAACGAGGGACTCCCGCGAAGGGGACGGTCAGACGCGCTCGAGGAGGAAGACGGGGATCTCGCGGTCGGTCTTCTTCTGGTACTCGGCGTACGGCGCGTACTGCTTCACCGCTCGCTCCCACCACTCCGCACGTTCCTCACCCTGGGCGATCCGCGCCCTGTACGTGTGTGGCTCGGGACCGTCCTGGAGCTCGACCTCGGGGTCGGCCACGAAGTTGTGGTACCAGGTGGGGTGCGTCGGCCTGCCGCCCTGGGACGCCACCGCGGCGTACACGCCGTCGTGCTCGACCCGCATGACGGGGTTCTTGCGCAGCTTGCCGGACTTGGCGCCCCTGGAGGTGATCACCACGATCGGCCACTCGGGCCTCCCGCGGAGGATGTTGGCCTCGCGCCCGCCGGACGCCTCGTAGGCCTCGACCTGGTCGCGGACCCATTGCTCGGGACTGGGCTCGTACTCTCCGTTTAGTGCCATAGCCGCCACAACACCACGCCGACCGATCCGATTCCACCCTTCGGTGGTCGAGCCGGGCCCTTCGGTGGTCGAGCCGGGCCCTTCGGTGGTCGAGCCTGTCGAGACCACTAACCTCCTTGGCATGAGCGCGCTGGACGGAGTCTCCGAGATCTTCGACGCCGACGCCTGGGACGTCGTCCCCGGCTTCGAGGACCTGACCGATCTCACCTACCACCGGGCCCGGGAGCACGGCACGGTCCGGGTGGCGTTCGACCGGCCGGACGTGCTCAACGCGTTCCGTCCGCACACGGTCGACGAGCTGCTGCGCGTCCTCGAGCACGCCCGGAGCTCCAGCGACGTCGGCTGCGTGCTGCTCACCGGCAACGGGCCGAGCGCCAAGCACGACAAGTGGGCGTTCTGCGCCGGCGGCGACCAGCGCATCCGGGGTCGCGCGGGCTACATGTATGAATCCAGCGCAGCCGCAGCGGGGGAGACCGCCGAGACGATTGTCGACAAGGCCAAGCTGGGCCGGCTGCACATCCTGGAGTGCCAGCGGCTGATCCGGTTCATGCCGAAGATCGTGGTCTGCGTGGTGCCCGGCTGGGCGGCCGGGGGCGGGCACAGCCTGCACGTGGTGAGCGACCTAACCCTGGCCAGCGCCGAGCACGCCCGCTTCAAGCAGACCGACGCCGACGTCGGCTCGTTCGACGGCGGGTTCGGGTCGGCGTACCTCGCCCGCCAGGTCGGCCAGAAGTTCGCCCGCGAGATCTTCTTCCTCGGCGAGGAGTACACCGCCGACGACGCCCACCGGATGGGCATGGTCAACCGGGTCGTGCCGCACGCCGAGCTCGAGGCGGTCGCGCTCGAGTGGGGGCGGAAGATCAACGGGAAGTCGCCGACGGCGCAGCGGATGCTGAAGTACTCGTTCAACCTGATCGATGACGGCCTGGTCGGCCAGCAGTTGTTCGCCGGCGAGAGCACGCGGCTCGCCTACATGACCGACGAGGCCGTCGAGGGTCGCGACCAGTTCCTCGAGAAGCGCGAGCCCGACTGGTCGCCGTTCCCCTGGTACTACTGAGACTTCGCGTTTGCGCAGGTCAGACGGGGTGTCGGGCCGAAAAGTCCGCAAAAGGTTCGCAAGAGTCCGGCAACACTCGTTCCTGATCGACGGCCGTGGGCTGTCTGGTGGACGCCGTGGGCCTGTGTCGTGACCGGAGACCAGTGCGAGCGCAGTGAGTGTTCCGGCGCTGGGACCTGACGGCCGGGATGCTTACGGCAGTGCTCGGCGGATCTCGCCGGTGAGAGTGGGATACGGGCCCTCCAGTGCGCTGCGCTCGGTGCGAATCTCGTCCTGGATCCGACGCAGCGGCTCGCCCGCGACGTAGTGGCGGCCGCGGCGCTCGCCACGTGCTTCCAGGAGGCCGACCTCGGCGACGTTCACGAGATCGCGTGTGGCGGTCCGTTCATCGAGTTCGGTGAGCTTGACGTAGGACGGACGTGTGACGCGAAGGCCGATCAATGCGTCGAAGAGCGCGGCTCCGATCCGGTCGTTGAGCCGATGACTGGCAATGAGTTCATCGATCTTGCGCCACTGGGTCTCGGCCTCGTCGAAGCGCCGCCGCAATCGTGTGGGCCTGCATGTGGTGGGCGCGGAGGTTGAACTTCACCCACAGGGTCGCGTCGTTGTCGGGGTTCCACGCTCCGCGACCCGTTGCGGCAAGTACGTCGTAATAGTCCTGGGTGTTGTTGCCAAGCCACTCCTCGATGCTGGAGAACGTCGGTTCCACGACCTGATGTCCGTTTGTCACTTATTGAGCGACAAACGGACGGCTTGGTTCATCAGACCCGCGGCGGCTGCCCGGCTCCCAATGTTGGACCCGCACCTCAATAAGTCGTATGTAACCTTGCGGGTACGTACCCGATTCGATACGTTAGAGCCATGGATGCGGTGCTGCACGCCTTGGCGGACGAGAGCCGGCGGACGGTTCTGGAGATCCTGCGCGATCATCCGGCGAGCGCGGGAGAGCTGGCCGAGGCGCTCCCGATCGCCCGTCCGGGCGTGTCCCGGCAGCTGCGGGTGCTGCGGGAGGCCGGACTGATCGAGGCCCGCCCGGAAGCGCAGCGCCGGATCTACAGCCTCCGTCCGGAGGCGCTCATCGAGGTCGACGAGTGGCTCGCGGAGTACCGCGTGCTCTGGCAGAGCCGGCTCGA
>JAOPXC010000299.1 GCA_025965335.1 Nocardioides sp.
ATCATCGCGGCCTCCTCGAGCTCGTACGGCACACCGGCCACGAAGCCGCGCAGGGTCCAGACGGTGAACGGCAGCACGGACGCGACGTACACCAGCGTCAGCCCCACCACCGTGTTCAGGAGCTGCATGCTCTCGAGCATCTTGTACTGGGAGATGAACAGCCCCTCCACGGGAATCATCTGGATGAGCAGCAGGGTCACCACGAAGCTGCGCCGCCCGCGGAACCGGAACCTGGCCACGGCGACCGCGGCCAGGAAGGCGAAGGCCAGTGCCACCGCCACGGTGAGCAGCGTGACGGTGAGGCTGGTGCGCAGCGCGTCGAAGAACTGTCCGCCCTGGAACACGCGCCGGTAGTTGTCCAGGGTGCCGCCGATCGGGTGCCAGGTGGGGTCCGGTGAGCGGATCTCGCGTCGGGTCAGCAGCGAGGTGTTGACCATCCAGTAGACCGGGAACACGCAGAGGAGGAAGACGACGACGCCGGCCAGGTTGGCCAGCGCGCGCGACGACCGTGGCACGCGTTTGCTCATATGGGCTCCTCCTGCTTGAGCATCATGCGCACGTACGGCGCGGTGAGGACGACGGTCAGCACCAGCATGAAGATCGCGACCGCGGCCGCGGTGCCGAAGTTGCCCCCGCCGATGCCGAGCCGGTAGATGTAGGTGCCGAGAAGGTTCGTGTCGCGGGTGACGCCGCCGGCCTTCTGCAGCACGTAGATCTGGGTGAACACCCGCAGGTCCCAGATCACCTGGAGCAGGGCGACGACCAGCAGCACCGGTCGCACGGTGGGGAGGATCACCGCCCGCAGCCGCTGCCAGGGGCCGGCCCCGTCCAGCTCCGCGGCCTCGATCAGGTCCTCGGGCACCTGGGTCAGGGCGGCGTAGACGGTGAACGCGACGAACGGGACGCTCATCCACACGACGATCACGGTCGCCACGAAGAAGAACGACAGCGGCTCGAGCAACCAGGAGTGGCCCTCGAAGTCGGTGCCGAGCCGGGTCAACAGCCAGTTGACGACGCCGTACTGCGTGTCGAAGAGCCACTGCCACACCGTGAGGGCCGCAATCACCGGCATCGCCCAGGCGAGCAGCAGCCCGCTCTGCACCAGGATGCGGATCGGCTTCGACATCTGCCGCATGAGCAGCGCGACCCCCACCCCCAGGGCCAGGGTCACGGCCGCGTTGACGAGGCAGAAGACGACCGAGCGCAGCACCACCTTCCAGAGGTAGGGGTCGGTGACCAGGTCCCGGTAGTTCTGCAGGCCCACCCACGTGGCGGGGCGGCCGAACTGCTGGGCCAGTCCGAACTCCTGGAGCGAGAGGACCACCTGGCGCACCAGTGGGTAGCCGAGGGCCAACCCGAGGGCGACCACGGCCGGGAGCAGCAGGCCGAGTGGCAGGAGCCCGCCGGAACGGCGCGGCCGGGCCGGTTCGGTGGTCGTCGTCATCGTCAGCTCCTCTCCCTCGGGTTTCGTCGTGCTGGACAAACGGTCCGGGCGCAGCGCGGCCGGGGCGGCAGCCTCGTGGCCGCCCCGGCCGTACCGTGCCGTTGGCCGATCGGTCAGCCGAGCTCTTGGTTCATCCTCTCGTCCGCCGCCTTGGCGAGCGCCGTGACGTCACCGCCCTTGGCGATGTCGACGAAGAGGTCCTCCAGGATGCGCGCGCCCTCGACGGTGGCCCAGCCGGGCGCCGCCGGGGTCAGCTTGGCGTTGGATGCGGCCGCGATCGTGGCCTGGGCGAACTCGTCGTGGCCGAGCAGGTCGGTCAACGATGACTTCGCGGGCGTGAGGCCGTTCTGGGCCAGGATGGTCTGGTAGTCGTCGCTCAGCATCAGCGCCACCGCCTTCTGGGCCAGGTCCTGGTTGGGGGACTTGGCCGAGATGGCGATGTCCGACCCACCGAGCAGCATCGGCGCCGGGGCACCGTCCGAGCCGGGCATCGCGAAGACGCCGACCTTCTTCATCATGTCCGGGCAACCCGTGTCGGGATCCTGGATCAGACCGGTGACCCAGCCGGGCGCCGACATCATCCCGATCTCGTTGTTGCAGAACGGGGTCTGCGGGTCGGCCTCGTTGCCGTCCTTGGGTGCGCCCGACGCCTGCTCGGAGAGCTGCTGCACGGTGGTCAGGCCCGCGATCGACTCGGGGGTCGACAGCGCGCCCTGCCACTGGCCGCCCGAGTCGACGGCGAGGTCGCCACCGGCGTTCCAGACGAACGTGACGCCGTTGCGCCAGTCCTGACCGGGGAGCCAGAAGCCCGAGAAGCTGGCCGGCGAGGGGTTCGCCTGCTTCAGCGCGATCGCGGTCTGCACGAACTCGTCCATCGTGGTCGGGACCGAGAGGCCGGCCTTCTCGAACAGGTCCTTGCGGTAGAAGACGTACTTCGAGCCGGCGTAGTAGGGAACCGCGTACGTCTTGCCGTCCGTGGTCGCACCGTCGACGAAGCCCTGCAGCAGGTCGTCCCCGCCGAGCGCGGGGAGCTGGGAGGTCAGGTCGGAGAAGGCACCGGCCGACGTGAACGTCGGCGCCTGGGTGTTGCCCACCTCGACGACGTCGGGCGTCTCGGACTCGCTGGTCAGTGCCGTTGTCAGACGCTCCACCAGGCCCTCCCACTGCTGCTCCTCGATCGTCAGCGTCGAGCCTGGGTTCTGGTCCTCGAAGGTCATCTTCAACCAGTCCCGCGCCTCCTGGGGCGTGTCCGTCCCGTTCAGCCACACGCGGATGTCGGCCGTTGCCGGTCCGGCGGCCGCCTGCTTGTTGTCGCCGTCGCTGCCACAGGCGCTCAGGGCCAACATGGCCAGCAGGGCCGTCACGCAGACGGCCAGTGTCTTCTTCATGCGCACCGCAGGGTTCCTCTCGTAGTTACCTGATCCAGTCGCGACTCGTGGGACCGAGTCCTGGTGTGCCTGGCCGCCGGGGTGGCGGTGCGCACAGTTGGGGAGATGACTCGGGTCGTCATCAGGACACGCCGAGCTGTCCGGCCAGGACGAGCACCGCGGCGCCCACCAGCACCACGTCGTCGCCCAGCGTGGAGGTCCGGACGACGAGCTCGTCACCGATGACCGGCATGGTCCGGGCGCGGATCGTGCGGTCCGTGGCCTCGAGGAGCGGCCCCGCGAGCAGCTCCTGGGGGCCGCTGAGCACCAGCTCGTGCAGATTGAGCGTCCCGACCACCGGCGCCAGGGCCGCACCCAGCTGCTCACCCACTCCGGTCAGGACCGCCGTCGGGTCGCCCTCGGCAAGACGCCGGCGCAGATGGGGTACGGCGAGCAGCGTCTCGAGGCAACCGCGGCGCGAGCAGGCACAGCGCTGGCCGCCGGGATCGACGACGACGTGGCCGATCTCGCCCGCCGCCGCGCGGTGCCCGTGCAGGAGCGCACCTTCGAGGATGAGCCCGGCGCCGACGCCGGTGCCGACCCGGAGCACCATCAGGCCGCCGTCCCCCGTGTCGCCGAACGTGTGCTCCCCGAGGGCGGCGGTGTTGGCGTCGTTGGCGACGAACACCGGAAGGTCGAGCTCGGCCCGCAGGATCGTGGCGAGCGGGACGTCGGTCCACTCCCGGTTGGGCGCGTCGACGACCGTCCCCTGGGCATCGACCACACCGGGACTGCCCACACCGATCCCGAGCACCGGTCGGTCGGTCATCGCGATCAGCTCGCCCGCCAGCCGGCTCACCAGCTCCACGGCGTCCGCGCCCCTGCGTCCGGCCAGCTCCAGCGAGTGCCGCGCCTTCACCTGGCCGACCAGGTTGATCACGGCGCCGGTGATCCGGTCGTCGGGCGACAGGTCGATGCCCACGATGTGGGTGGACTCGGGTGCCAGCCCGACGAGCGTGGGCGGCTTGCCGACGCGGCTCGTGGCGGGCGCGCCCAGCTCCTCGACCAGCCCCGTGCCCACGAGCTCACCGATCAGGTCCGACACCGTCACCCGGGTCAGCCCGCTGGCGCGCGCGAGGTCCGCGCGGCTCGCGGGCCCGTGCCTGAACAGCTGCTGGAGCAGCAGTGCGCGGTGGTGCCGGCGGCCATCCTCCTGCAGCAGCTTGCCCGTCGGCCGCAGCTGGCGGCGGGCTTGCGGGGTCATCGTCACATTTGTTAGTTGACCGCACTTACTTATTCGGCGTCAAGACCCCGGCCGCATTTCGTTTCCGGAAACCCCCGGACGCGTCCCTCCGGACCGATCAGGCCGTCAGGGCCGGCTCGTCGGGCGGCGCCAGCGTGAGCACCGCGTCCACGATCAGTTCCTCGCGCTCGATGTCGGCCTCGACCCGGCGCAAGCGCAGGGCCAGGTCCGATTCGGGGTCGTCACCCACGAGGTCGACGGCGGCCACGACGAACAGCTGCTGCGGCCCGACGTACTCCACGTGCAGGTAGGTGATCCGATCGATCTCCGGATGGGCCAGCAGGCCGCGCAGGACCCTGGCCCGCAGCTCCGGGCTGAGGCCCACGCCGAGCAGGTAGTCCATGTTGCGTCGCATCAGGAAGACCGCGACCACGGCGAGCAGGGTCCCGACGGCAATCGATCCGAAGGCGTCGAATGCCGGCTCTCCTGTCAGCTGGTGCAGCCCGATCGCGGCAGCGGCCAGCAGGATGCCGATCAGGGCCGAGAAGTCCTCGAAGAAGACGGCACGCAGGGTGGGGTCGGAGGTTCGCGTCACGTAGCGCAACGGGTGCAGCCCCCACCGGCTCGCGGCGCCACGCACCTGCCGGGACGCCTGGGCGAAGG
>JAOPXC010000307.1 GCA_025965335.1 Nocardioides sp.
GCGTCACCACGATGATCAGCCCGAGAGCCAGCAGCGTGGAGAAGACGATCCCGGCCCACGGGGTGCGGCGCTGCGGCAGCACCCTGCCGAGGGTGCGCGGCAGCACGTCCTGGTTGGCGAGTCCGTACTCGCAGGACCGGCTCGCAGGAGCCGCTCAGACACGCCCGGATCTCGACACGCTCCGTCGCGACCTCGTGCCTCGGTCGCGGTCGCTGCTCGATCACCATCATCGCAACCCCTCCGGGGTGGCGATTCCGGGGTGGCGATCCGGGGTAGCGATCAGCCGAAGAAGACCTGCGCCTCGGCGTACTCCTCGTCGCTCACCAGCTTGAGCTCACCGGTGCCCTCGATGAGCGGCACCCGGATGATCTTGGTGCCGCGCAGCGCCATCATCGTGCCGAAGTCACCGTCGGCAACCGCGTCGATGGCCTGCAGGCCGAAGCGGGTGGCCAGCCAGCGGTCGAACGCCGTCGGGGTCCCTCCGCGCTGGATGTGGCCGAGGACGACCGCGCGGGCCTCGCTGCCGGTGCGCGACTCGATCTCGTGCGCCAGCCGGTCCCCGATGCCGCCGAGGCGGACGTGCCCGAAGGCGTCCTTCTCCCCCGACACCAGGGTCATGTCACCGCCCTCGGCGGGTACGGCGCCCTCCGAGACCACGATGATCGGGGCGTAGTGGCTCTCGAAGCGCTTCTCCACCAGGGCGCAGACCTCGGCGATGTCGAAGGGCTTCTCGGGGATCAGCACGATGTTGGCGCCGCCGGCGATGCCCGCGTGCAGCGCGATCCAGCCGGCATGGCGACCCATCACCTCGACGACCAGCACCCGGTGGTGCGACTCGGCGGTCGTGTGCAGCCGGTCGATGGCCTCCATCGCGACGTTGACGGCGGTGTCGAAGCCGAACGTGAAGTCGGTGCCTGACAGGTCGTTGTCGATGGTCTTGGGCACCCCGACGACGTTCACGCCGAGGTCGGAGAGCTGGGTGGCGACGCCCAGGGTGTCCTCGCCACCGATCGCGACGAGGGCGTCGACACCGTCGGCCGCGAGGTTCTGCTTGATCATCTCGACGCCGCCGTCGATCTTGAACGGGTTGGTCCGCGAGGAACCCAGGATCGTGCCACCCCGAGGCAGGATGCCGCGGCACTGCTGGATGCCGAGCTCCATGGTGAGCCCCTCGAGTGGCCCCTTCCACCCGTCGCGGTAGCCCACGAACTCGAAGCCGTGCTGGACCACGCCCTTGCGGACGACGGCACGGATGACGGCATTCAGCCCGGGGCAGTCGCCGCCTCCGGTGAGTACTCCGACGCGCATGTGATGCTCCTGCTTCCCGGTGCTCGGCTCCTCATTGGATCGTTCATATGGGCGAACCGACTGTATAGCCCCGTCACCGCACAGGGCCAGCGTCGGGCACCGTGCCGGTCATCGAGTCGGGCGCCGGCCCCGACACCGGCTCGCGCGGCGCGTTGCTGACCCGCTCCGACGCGAGCGGCATCACGCCGCCGAGGCGGGTGGCCAGGACGGTGCCCGCCAGGCCGACCGCGCACAACCCCAGCCAGATGGGCGTGGGCCCCCGGTCGAGCAGCCAGGCAAACGCGATCGGCGCGATGGTGCCCGCCACGTTCCACGCCAGCTGGATCAGGGAGAGGTAGCGGCCACGCAGGTGGTCGGGGGCGGCCTCGGCGGACAGGGCGCCGAGCACCGGGCCGCCGAGCAGCTCCCCCAGGGTGTAGACGACCGATCCGCCGAGCAGCACGGCGGTCGCCAGCCCGACCGAGAGCCAGTTCGCCCCCAGCAGCACGAGGAAGGACCCGGCGAACACCGCGTTGGTGAGCAGCAGGACCCGCCAGCGGACACGGCCGGTCATCGCCCGCACAACCAAGCCCTGACCGAAGCCGACCATCACCGTGTTGATCGTGAACACCGCACCGATGACCCAGCCGGACAGGTGCAGGACGGTCGTGGCGTAGACCGGGATCGCGAAGTTGAGCACCATCATCGAGGTCGAGTAGGCCAGCTGGGCTGCCCACAACACGCGGTAGGGCCGGTCCCGCAGCACGATCCCCCACGCGCCCGGCGTCCGTGCGTGCGCGGTGCGCGGCGGGTCGGGCACGGTGAGCAGCAGCACGAACGCCACGACGTACGACACCGCGTTGGCGACCACCACCGCGGCGTACGCCGTCGGGGTGCCGATGGTGATGACCAGGCCCGACAGCAGGCCCCCCACCGCGAAGCCCACGTTCCGCAGTGCGCCCAGGAAGCCGAACCACTTCTCGCGCTCCCCGGGCACCGAGATGGCGGCGACGATGTTGCCGTAGGAGCCCCAGAACGCGGTCCGGCCGACCGTCACCACGATCGTCCAGAGGGTGATGACCACGAACGCGTCGGCCACGAGGTACGCCGCGAACCCGACCGCCTGCAGCACGTTGCCGACCAGCAGGATCCGCTTGGCCCCGATCCGGTCGACCAGACCCCCGATCATCGGACCGACGGGCAGGGACACCAGCGACGCGAGCGAGATCGCGGCGCCGACCTGGACCAGGCTCAGGTCGGTCGTGACCAGGAAGTACAGGATGCAGATCGGCATGAACACGCCGCTGCCGACCGCATCCACCCCGATGGCGGTGACGAAACGACGGTGATTGCCGACGGAGGGGAAGCCGAGACGGTCGAGCATCCGCCCATCCTGCATCCTCGAGCGCCGTTTCGGGGGCAATCGTTTCCTCGCTGCGTCCCCGGTCCGATGGCTACTCTCGCGCCATGACGTTCTCGATCGTGGCCCGGTCCGCCGACGGAGAGTCGTGGGGAGTAGCGGTCGCCTCCAAGTTCCTCGCGGTCGGCTCGGCGGTCCCGGCGGCGGTCGCCGGGGTCGGCGCGATCGCCACCCAGGCCGACGCCAACGTCGCCTACAAGGGACTCGCGCTCGCACATCTCGACGACGGCGCGACTGCGTCGGTCGCCCTGCTGCGGCTGCTCGAGGAGGACGAAGGCCGCGACCACCGTCAGGTCGGCATCGTGGACATGGACGGCGGGGCGGCAACGCACACCGGTCACGCGTGCCTGGACTGGGCCGGGGGCCTGACCGGCGAGGGCTACGCGATCCAGGGCAACGTGCTCTCCGGTGAGGACGTCGTCGACGCGATGCAGGCCGCGTGGGAGGCCGGCGACCCCGAGGAGCCGCTGGCGCGCCGGTTGCTGGCCGTGCTCACCGCTGGTGACGAGGCGGGCGGAGACAGGCGCGGTCGACAGTCCGCGGCCCTGCTCGTCGTACGCGACGGGGCCGGGTACGGCGGCCTCGACGACATCGCGGTCGACCTGCGCGTCGACGACCACGCGGCTCCGGTCACCGAGCTGGCCCGGCTGCTCGACCTCAACGACCTGTACCTGACCGCCTCCACCGACGAGGAGAAGGTCCCAGTGACGCCGGAGCTCGAGCAGGAGCTTGCCGACTTCGCGGAGGCTCAGGGGCAACGGGACTTCCACGCCTGGGTCGGCACCGAGAACTACGAGATGCGGGTCGCCCCGGACCTCGAGTGGATCGACCGGCGCATCCTCGACATCGTCCGCGGCACCGGCTCATGAGCACCTCATGACCATCCTCGCGATCGACGCCGGGACAACCGGGGTGACGGCGGTCGTCGTCACCGGCGACGGACGGATCGCGGCGAAGGGCTACCAGGAGTTCGCCCAGCACTTCCCGCGACCGGGCTGGGTCGAGCACGCCCCGGAGGAGATCTGGCAGGCCACGCTCCAGGCGGTGCGCGAGGTGCTCACCAAGGTCGACGCCTCGGAGCTCGAGGGTGTCGGGATCACCAACCAGCGCGAGACCATCCTGCTGTGGGACCGCGAGACCCTCGGGTCGCCCCGGCGCGCGATCGTCTGGCAGGACCGCCGCACGGCGGACATCTGCACGCGGCTGCGCGAGGCCGGGCACGAGGACCGGGTCACCGAGCTGACCGGGTTGCGGCTGGACCCGTACTTCTCCGGCACCAAGCTGATGTGGCTCGCCGAGCACGAGCCGCACACGTGGGCGCTGGTCGAGTCGGGCCGCTATGCGATCGGGACGGTCGACTCCTACCTGATCGCGCGCCTGACGCGCGGCACCTGGCACGCAACGGACGTCTCCAACGCCTGCCGGACCCTGCTGTTCGACCTCACCACCGGCGACTGGTCCAACGAGCTGTGCTCGCTGTTCGGCGTCCCCCGGGACGCGCTCCCCGAGCTGGTGTCGAACTGGGGCGAGATCGCGACCACCGACCCGGGCTCGTTCCTGGACCTGTCGCTGCCGATCGCCGGTATCGCGGGCGACCAGCAGTCGGCACTGTTCGGCCAGACCTGCTTCGACGTCGGCGACTCCAAGTGCACCTACGGCACCGGCTCGTTCATCCTCACCAACACCGGCACGACCCTGCAGCGCTCGGACGCGGGGTTGCTGACGACGGCGGCGTGGCGGTCCCCGGAAGGCGAGCTGACCTACGCCAACGAGGGCGCGATCTTCGTGACTGGGGCCGCCGTCCAGTGGCTGCGCGACGGCCTGCACATCGTCGGCTCAGCCGCGGAGACAGCCGCCATCGCCGCGACCGTCTCCGACACTGAGGGCGTCGTGTTCGTGCCCGCGCTGACCGGGCTCGGCGCCCCGCACTGGGACCCGCACGCCCGGGGGCTGATCATCGGCATCACCCGGGGCACCACCCGGGCGCACATCGTGCGGGCCACGCTCGAGGCGATCGCGTTCGAGGTCCGCGACGTCCTCGAGACCATGCCTGGCCTGTCCGCGCTCCGGGTGGACGGCGGCGCCTCCGCCAACGACCTGCTCTGCCAGATCCAGGCCGACCAGATCGGCGTACCGGTCGAGCGTCCGGAGCTCGTCGAGACCACCGCCCTCGGGGCGGCGTTCCTGGCCGGCCTCGGCACCGGCGTCTGGTCGTCCACCGACGAGCTCCGCGAGACCTGGCGACTGGACCGACGTTTCGAGCCCGCCGGTGACCGGACCCGTGGCGACGCCGCCCACGCCCGCTGGCTCGACGCCGTGGCGCGCTCGAAGGGCTGGGCCGCAAACTAGGAGTTAGCGGCGACTCAACGGATAGTCCGTGACGGAACTGCTGTTCTCAGGCCCAAATGGCAGCAGTTCCGTCACGGACTATCCCTTCAGGCGCTCGAGCGCGGCCGCGGCCGCATCGCGGGTGCGGGTGGCGTCGGTGACCGTGGACTCGGCCTCGGACCGGACGTCCTCGGCGTCGCCGAGCTCGTCGTCGACCTGCTCGTACTGCTCCTCGAGGTCGGCCAGCCGCACCTTCAGCTCGTCGATCTCGGCCTGCACCTGCATGCCGCGGGCCTCGAGGGTCTCCACGTCGCGCACCGCGTCGCCCAGCGCCTGCTCGGCGTCGGCCAGCTCGGACTGCGCCTGGGCCAGCTTCTCGACCGCCGCGGCCACGGCCTTCCGGTCCGCCTCGGGGTCGGGTACCACGTGCAGCTCCGGGCGGGCGGGTTCGGCTTCGTCGGTGCGCGGCGTCGCGCTGAACCCGAGCGCCTCGGGCACGGCGACCGCGCCGTCGAGCTCGACCCGGTCCACGCCCGTGCTGGTGAGCGCGGTGACCAGGAGGCCGCTACGGACGGCCTTCGCGCAGTCCTCGTCGACCATCGCCGCGGTCAGGGTGGCCTCGACCTGCTCGGCGACGGACTCGGTGACCCGGGTCCCGTGCTCCTTGGCCACCGCCCTCGCCTGGCTGGTCACGGCCGCGGTGAGCTGGCGGCGCTGCCGGGTGAGCGCCCGCAGCTCCTCGCCCGCCAGGCTGGCCTGCGCCTCCCGGAGGGCGGCACCCACCGCCAGCACCCGCTCGACCTGGTCGGCCTCGTGGCGCACCAGGAGGTTCACGACCCAGGCCGCGACGGACGGTTTCTTCAGGGCCTTGACCCGTTTCGACAGGTCGGCGTCGACGGTCTTGAGCTCCTTGGCCCGGGCGTCGCGCGCGGGGGTGAACTCCGCAAGCCCGAGGGCGTAGAGCTCGTCCGCGGCGGCGAGCAGGTCGGTGCTCACGGCCGGCCCGCCGCGGCCCAGGCCTCGTGCGCGCTGCGCATCCGTACCCAGAGGTCGTGCAGCTCGGCGACGTCCACGTCGTCGACCGGCACGCGGAGGACGTCGGTCAGCGCCCCGCGCCACTCGTCGTACGTCGTGAGCTCGGTCTCGGTGCGCCGGTCGGGCTCGATCCGGAGCAGCAGGCAGCAGCGCAGCGTGTCGATGCCGGTCTCGTCTCGACGCTGCGCCACGAGGACCCGGGTGAACGGACCCTCGGGGGGCGTCGACAGCTCGGCGTGGGCGGCGAGCACGGTGACCGGGTCCGTGGGCGCCGTCGTGGCCACCATGCCGGTGAAGGACCCGGCCGGATCGTGGTGGAACGTCCAGCCGTCCGGCCCCACGTCCTCCAGGACATAGGTGAACCCGCCCTGCCGATGCTCACCGTCGACGAGGGGAATCGGGTCGAGGAACGCGTCCCCGAGCCCGACGTCGACCCACCAGTCGCCTCCGGGGTGGGCGTCCGTGGGGAGGCCGGAGACGACCAGGGCGAGGTGGTTCAACGAGTCGGCGTACCGGGCCTCCTCGTTCATCCACACGTGACCATGGCGGCGGGAGACGTCGAACCCCAGATTGACCAGGACGGTCTCGAGCGCGCCGTTCTGGTGGAAGCAGTAGCCCGCTCGGCCGAGGTCGCCGACCCGCTCGAGGCAGGCGTGCGGGTCGACCGACGGGGGCCGGCCGAGCATGATGCCGAGGTTCTCGTAGGGCACCCGTGCGAGGTGTCTGCGGTGGATCCGGACCAGGCTGTCCAGGGTCGGTGGCAGCGGCTCGTCGATGCCGAGCCGGCGAAGGTACCTACGCGTCGGCATCGTCGAGGCCCTGCTCGATGGCGTAGCGCGTGAGCTCGACACGGTTGTGCATCTGGAGCTTGCGCAGGGTGTTCTGGACGTGGTTCTGGACGGTTCGGTGGGACAGCACCAGGCGGTCGGCGATCTGCTTGTAGGACATCCCCTTGGCGACCATCTTGAGCACCTCGGTCTCGCGCTCGGTCAGCGCCGGCTGGTGGGGACCGCCGGACGTCGGGCCGTCGGACAGCCGCCGGAACTCCCCCAGCACGAGGCCGGCGAGGCCGGGGGTGAACACCGTGTCGCCGCGTGCCACCCGGCGTACGGCGTCCAGCAGCTCGTCGCGCGACGCGGACTTGACGAGGTATCCGGTGGCGCCCGCCTTGACGGCGTCCAGCACGTCGCCCTGCTCCCCCGAGGCCGAGAGGATCAGCACCCGGGCCGAGGGGTCCTGCCGGATGATCTCGGCGGTCACCTCGACACCGTTGGGCTCGGGGATCTGGAGGTCGAGGACCACGACCTGGGGCCGGGCCGCCGGGAACCGCGCCAGCGCCTCGCTGCCGTTGGCGGCGACCCCCACGACGTCGAAGCCGGCCGCCGTGAGGTCGCGCTCGACGGCGTCCCGCCACATCGGGTGGTCGTCGACCACCATCACTCGGACACTGACCTGCTCCGCGTCAGTCATGCCGGGACCCTAGCCGCCCGGACCGGAGGGAATCTCGGAACCTGGTGCAAGCGGGTCCGCGACCGCGGGCAGGTCTGCCGGTCCTGCGCGCGGTACGCCGAAGGATCTGCGGCACCTTGCGCCCCCGGCAGGCTCATGCCGGAGGCGTGGGTGGCTGGTAGCGGCCGCGCCGGTGGATCAACGGCGCGTCGTCCGCGCCGATGCTGGCCTCCTCGATGACGCACGTGATCAGCCTCGACCAGCCGACCTCGCTGGTCGACTCGAGCCGGACGCCGGCCCAGGTGCCCGCCGTGGCCAGGCGCGGCCCCCAGGCGGTCTGCTCGAACACCGCCTGGCGGAACGGGCCGCCCGGCGCCGGGGCGGTGCCGGCGAACGCCTCGGCCAGGTCACGGTCGGGCCAGGACAGCAGCTGCACGACTGCCAGTCCGGTGCGCGGCAGGGCATCGGCGAGCTCGGAGTCCGGGTCGACCAGCGCCAGCAGCCGGGCCGGCTCGCCGTTGGCCAGCATGATCGAGCTGACCGTCAGCCCGGCCCGTTCCGGTCCCTCGCCCGTGGTCCACAGCGTGACCGCCCCACCGAGTCGGCCACGCAGGCGGCGTACGGGATCGGGGTCGGGGTCGAGGAAGGGATGCCCGGTGTGGATCGTCATCGCCACGGCTCCACCGGGACGTCGAACTCCCACTCGGTGCCGGACGAGCCGGTGCTCAGGTTCGCCGTGCCGCCGAGGTCGGCGATTCGGCCGCGGATCGACTCGACCACCCCGAGGCGGCCCTCGCGCACGGCCTCGGCCAGCCGGCCCTCGGGGATGCCGGGTCCCTCATCGCGCACCGACACCTCGACGTGGTCGGGGAACGACTCGAGCAGCACCCAGGCGGGCGCCCCCTCGCCGACGTGGCGGGCGACGTTGTCGAGGCAGGCGCCCACGACAGCGACCACCTCGGTCACCTGCGCCGCCGGCAGCTCGACGCGCGTCGCAGGGGTCGCGACGGTCACGCCGCGGCGCGACTCGAGCGCGCCGAGCTCGGCGCCGAGGTCGAGGGTGCCCGAGCTGGGGGTCGGCGACGAGGCGTCCTGGGTCCGGATCAGGGACCGCAGGGCCAGCTCCTGCTCACCGGCGAGCCGGCCGAGCTCGGCAGCCTCGCCCCCGAGCTCGTGGCCACGTCGCTGGACCAGGGAGAGCACCTGGAGCACGCCGTCGTGGACGGCCCGCGCGAGCCGGGCGCGCTCCGCCGCCGTGGCGGCCGCGCGCTCGGCGCGGTCGCGCTCCGCGGCCATCCGTTGCAGGGACTCGGACATGAAGCCGACGATCGGACCGCCGACCACGATGAGGAAGATGTTGCCGTAGATGGACTGCGTGACGTGATCGCGTACGGCGAGGTCGGCGACCGCCAGGCACACGGCCGCGATCAGTCCGCCGCGCCAGTAGAAGTGGATCGCCCAGGCCAGCAGCGCGCCCATCACCCAGAAGCCCGGCACGGTGGCGTTGAAGCCGGATCCCTTCACCACAGGTGAGAGCAGCAGCAGTCCAACGGCCACCGCGAGGTCGGCGACCAGCAGCGCCAGGGTGCGGCGACTGGGATCGGCGTACGCCGTGATCGCCACGACCGTCCAGACAACCATGACCAACAGGCACAGGACGCCCGCGAGCGGGCGCTGGAAGTTGTCGGCCCGGTAGAGGTTCAACGCCACGGCGTTGGCCAGCACGACCACCCGCAGCACGGCCAGGGCACGGAACAACCGGTCCTCGACGGCGAGTGCCGGACCGGACCACCAGCCCAGCGAGAACAGCGAGCCCTGGGTCAGGACGCCTTCTTGTGTTCGGCCGGATCGGCCTCCGCGGACGAGTCCGCCTTCTTGGACTCCTCCTTGGCCCGGGTGGCGTACATGTCGACGTACTCCTGCCCGGAGAGCCGCATGATCTCGTACATGATCTCGTCGGTGATCGAGCGCAGGATGTAGCGGTCGTTCTCCATGCCCTCGTAGCGGGAGAAGTCCAGCGGCTTGCCGAAGCGGACGACCGGCCGGGTGAACGAGCCGAACTTCTTGCCGGGCGGAGCCACGACGTCGGTGCCGACGACGGCGATCGGGACCACCGGGACCTTGGTCTCCAGGGCGAGTCGGGCGACGCCCGTCTTGCCGCGGTAGAGCTTGCCGTCATGGGAGCGGGTGCCCTCGGGGTAGATCCCGAACAGGTCCCCCCGCTCCAGGATCCGCTTGGCCGCGGAGAGCGCGCCCTCGGCGGCGGAAGCGCCCGCCCGGTCGATCGGGACCTGGCCGGAACCCCTGAAGAACTGCTTCTGGAACCAGCCCTTGATGCCCGGCGTGTTGAAGTACTCGGCCTTCGCCACGAATGTCACCCGGCGGGCGAGCGTGAGCGGCATGAACAGCCAGTCGGCGTACGAGAGGTGGTTGCTGGCCAGGATCGCCGGACCGTCGACGGGGACGTTCTCGGCGCCCTCGACCTGGGGGCGGAAGAGGACCCGGAGCACCGGACCGATGGCGATCCACTTCAGGAACCAGTAGAACACCGCGACACCCTTCCCACACCTCGAGCGACCCTCGGCCGATCCACAGCCGACGCGGCGACTCTAGTCCCTCCGGCCGCACATCCCCACCCGTCTCGCAAGCGCCTTCGCCGAGCCGTTCGGTGGGGCACAATCCAGGCCATGACGATCCTCCCCTTCGCTGCACCGCTCTCGGTCCCGGCGCAGCCAGAGCTCACCGGCGGCCGCAAGATCGGCGTCCTGCTGAGCCACGGCTTCACCGGCTCGCCGGCTTCCATGACGCCGTGGGGCGAGTACCTCGCGCAGCAGGGGTACGCCGTCGAGGTGCCCCGGCTCCCTGGGCACGGCACCACCTGGCAGGAGATGAACACCACCACGTGGGCCGACTGGTACGGCGAGCTCTCCCGGGTCTTCGACAAGATGTCGCAGGACAACGACGCCGTGGTCGTCGGGGGGTTGTCGATGGGTGGAGCGCTGGTGCTGCGGCTGGCGGCCGACCAGCCCGACCGCGTTGCCGGCGTCATCGTGGTGAACCCGGCGCTCGCCACCAAGCGACTCGACGTCAAGCTGCTCCCGGTGCTCAAGCACCTGGTGCCGTCGTTCCCGGGGATCATCAACGACATCAAGAAGCCCGGGATGGATGAGCACGGCTACACGCGCACGCCACTGAAGGCGGCGCACTCGATGATGCGGGCCTGGCCCCTGCTGGTGAGCGACCTCGCGAGGGTCGCCTCGCCCCTGCTGTACTTCCGGTCCACCGTCGACAAGGTCGTCGACGAGCTCTCGCAGCCGCTGATCGTCAGCACGGTCTCCTCGACCGACGTCACCGAGCGGAGCCTGGAGAACAGCTACCACGTGGCCACGCTCGACAACGACGCCCCGATGATCTTCGAGGAGTCGGCCGCGTTCATCGCGCGGGTCACCGGGGGCTGACCGGCTTGGCGTGGGTGACCCGACACGGCCTACGCTCGACGTGTGCAGCCGGACAACGAGGACGAGGCCTGGCGCTCGATCGTCGAGAACTACGGCGACCGGGCCGACCTCGATCCCGACGGCCCCGGCCGCGAGCCGGCGCCCCCGCCGGACGACGACCTGGACGACTTCCGACCGGACACCGTGCCCGCCCCGGCCTCGTGGCAGGAGGAGCGGTTCGTCCCACCCACGCCCCCGCCGCTCCCGAGGGTGCCGCGGGACCGGCTGGTCGCGTGGGCCGGCGTGTTCGGCTCGCCGACCGTCCTGTTGTTCTGCCTCGTCCTGGGGATCCACCTCCCCACGGTTCTCGGCTATGCCCTGATCGCCGCGTTCGTCGGCGGGTTCATCTACCTCGTCGTCCAGATGCCACGCGGCCCCCGAGACCCCTTCGACGACGGCGCCCGTCTCTGACGCCGACCCGGCACTGCGTCACGCCCGCACGACGCCAGTTGACCGTCACACCAGCCGGGTCGCATTACAGTGCGGACGTGAGCGCCAGCGAGACCGTCGAGGTCACCGGACACCTGATGGACAGCGGCATCCTGAGCCGCATTCTGGCCGACATCGGGGAGTACGGGGGCGACTACGTCATCGACCGGTTCGACGTCGGGCACGACGCCGCGGACACGTCGCGGGCAACGATCACGGTCTCCGCCGACGACGACGCGGCCCTGCAGCGACTGCTGATGCGGCTGCAGACCCGCGGCGTGAACCAGGTGGACCCGGGTGAGGCCGTGCTCGCCCAGGCCGACATGGACGGGGTGTTCCCCGAGGGGTTCTACTCCACGACCAACCTGGAGACGAAGGTCCGCATCGGGTCCCACTGGATCGAAGTCGAGAATCCGGAGATGGACTGCGGACTCGTCGTCGAGTACGCCGAGTCCGGTGAGGTCGCGCGGGTGGTGACGCTGCCGATGTCCGACGTACGCGTCGGCATGCACGTGGTCTGCGGCGCGTCCGGCATCCGGGTGAAGAGCCCCGTCCTGGAGAAGGCGCCCGGGTCGTTCGGCTTCATGGAGTCCGACGTGTCGTCGGAGAAACCGCAGGGCGTGCTCGTGCGCCAGGTCGCCGACGGCATGCGCGAGGCCAGGGCCGCGGGCAAGAAGGTGCTGTGGGTCGGCGGCCCCGGCGTCGTACACACCGGCGCCGCTCCCGCGATGGTGGCCATGGTGAACGCCGGCTTCGTGGACGTCCTCTTCGCCGGCAACGCGTTGGCGACCCACGACATCGAGTCCGCGCTCTATGGGACGTCGCTCGGCGTGGACCTGGCGTTGGGCCGCGGCGTCGAGCACGGGCACGAGCACCACATCCGGGCGCTCAACACCATCCGCAAGGTGGGGTCCATCCGAGCGGCCGTCGAGTCGGGGGTGCTGACCGGCGGAATCATGCACGCGATGGTCACCCACGAGAAGGCGTTCGTGCTGGTCGGCTCGGTGCGCGACGACGGGCCGCTGCCGGACGTCTACACCGATGTCATCGAGGGCCAGCGCGCGATGCGCGCCCAGCTCAAGGACGTCGGGTACTGCCTCATGGTCGCCACCATGTTGCACTCGGTGGCGACGGGCAACATCCTGCCTGCGTCCATCCCGCTGGTCTGCGTGGACATCAACCCCGCAACGGTGACCAAGCTCGCCGACCGCGGCTCGTCGCACGCTCGCGGCATCGTGACCGATGTCGGCCTGTTCCTCGAGCAGCTGGCCGGCGAGCTCGTCCCGGACTACCGACGGGCCTGACTCCGGATCAGCTCGGCCGCGCCGACGACGCCGGCGGCGGGCCCGAAGGCGGCCCGGACGACCGGGGGGATCTCCCGGTGTCCCGTGCCGACCAGGGACCGGGTCAGGGCTGTGCGCGCCGGCTCGAGGAGGCGGTCGCCGGCAGCCGAGACACCACCGCCGACGACGATGAGCTCCGGGTCGAAGGCCGCGACCAGGTTGGCCAGCCCGACCCCCAGCCAGCCACCGACCGAGGCAAATGCCTGACGGGCCACGAGGTCGCCGTCCTCGGCTGCCTCCGTCACCATCGGCCCGGTCAGCAGATCCGGGTTGCCGCCACAGAGCTGCTCGAGCACCGTCGGGTCCTGGCCGATCCGATCCCGGGCGAAGCGCACGAGGGCGTTGCCGCTGGAGTACTGCTCCCAGCAACCCCGGCCGCCACATTCGCACGGCTGGCCGTCCGGGACGACCTTCATGTGGCCGAACTCCCCCGCCATGCCCTGGGTGCCGCGGTGGATCCGACCGTCGAGCACGAGGGCGCCGCCGATGCCGGTGCCCATCGTGACCAGAAGGACCTCACAGGTGTCCTGGGCGGCTCCGTGGGTGCACTCGGCGAGGGCGGCACAGTTGGCGTCGTTGTCGAGCGCGACCGGGGTCCCCCAGCGTTGCGTCAGCCGACCCCGGACGTCTTCGCCCCGCCAGGGCAGGTGCGGGGCGAACGCGACCCGCGCACCGGCGGCGTCGACGAAACCGGCCGCGGCCAGTCCGACCCCGTCGATCGTGCGTCCGTCCGCGACCTCGAACACGGCCTCGGTCAGGGCCGTCTCGACCAGCGCGGCGTCGATCCGCCGACCCGGGGTCGAACGCCGGGCGGTCCGTCGTACGACACCGTCCGCAGTCACTTCGGCAGCGAGCACCTTGGTGCCGCCGACGTCCACTCCGATGTACAGGCCCATCGACGTCGACTAGCGGCGGGCGAGGTCGGCCGCGCCGATGAGACCGGCCCGGTTGCCGAGCCGGGCGCGACGGATCTCCAGCATCGGGCGGTGTCCGCGCCCGGTGAGCTGGGCCGCGAAGGCGGACCTGATCGGCGCGAGCAGCAGCTCGCCGGCCTCGCTGACGCCGCCGCCGATGACGACGACCGCGGGATCGAGGACGGCCGTCAGCGACGCGATGCCCTCGCCCAGCCACTTGCCGAGCGCGGCGAGCTGCTCGATCGCGAACCAGTCGCCGGCCCGCGCCGCCTCGGTGATCAGCGGGCCGGTGATGTTCTCGATGTCCCCGCCGGCGCGGTCCAGGAGCCCACGGGCGAGCAGGGATCCGCCACCCGCGGCGCTCCGGGCCTCGCGCACCATCGCCGAGCCACTGGCGTACTGCTCGAAGCAGCCGTGGTTGCCGCAGCCGCACAGGATGCCGTCCGGCACCACGCGCATGTGGCCGATCTCGGCGCCGACCCCGAACGCCCCGCGGTAGAGCTCGCCGTCCAGGACGACCCCGCCGCCGACGCCGGTGCCGACCGTGACCAGCAGCAGGTCGTCGACGTCGTGTCCGGCGCCGTAGGTGAACTCACCCCAGGCCGCGGCGTTCGCGTCGTTCTCGACGACCACCGGCAGGTTGACGCGTTCCTCGAGCTCCGCCTTGAGATTGACGTTGCGCCAGGCGATGTTGGGCGCGAACATCACGACGGCGCGGGACTTGTCGATGTAGCCCGCAGCCCCCACTCCGACCGCGGCGATCTCGTGCCGGGACCGGAGCTCGGTGACGAGGCCCGCGATGGCCTCCTCGATCGCCTCGGCGTCGGTCGCCGGTGACTCGACCCGGAGCTCCTCGATGATGGCGCCGTGCTCGTCGACGACGCCGCCGGCGATCTTGGTGCCGCCCACGTCCACACCGCAGGCGAGCGTCATCGGTCCGCCTCCGGCAGGTCGTCGTCGAGATCCGGGTCGAGATCGATGCGCTCGACCGAGCCGGTCCGGCCGCCCGCGTCGGCAGGCACGGCGGTGGCCAGGGCGCCGGCAGCGGCCTGGAGCAGGGATGATGCGGCGGTTGCCAGGTGAGCGCGGACCTCCGGGCTCGCCTGACGTACGGCGTGCACGGTGCGGCAGACCGGACAGTAGGTGCACTCGGCGGACCCGGTGGCGAGGTGTTCGTTGACGCCCTTCGTCGCCTGGGCGGCCTGGTCGGCCAGACCAGCGAGCCCCTCACCCACGTCGGACCCCTGGTCACGCGCCCACTCCGAAAGCGCGCCGAAGAGCTTGACCGCCTCGGCGGCCACGCTTCCGATCCGGTCCTCGGGTCGCTCGCTGCTCCTGTCGGAGCCGTCCTGGGGATCTGTCACGCGTTCTCCTGCTTCGGGGAGACCTGGTCCTGCACCGTCTCCGTGAACCTGACCTGCAGCTCACCCTGCTCGATCCCGGCCCCGACGACCCGATACCGCGAAAGCCCGGCGGGCAGTGTGAGGAGACGACGATACGACCCCACGGTCACGACGAGCTCGTCGCCATTGCGGGCGAGACCCACCTCGGCCCGCGAGACGTTCGGCAACGACAGGTGGAGCACCGCGCCGGTAGTGGTGCGCACGACCCGGAAGGGCCCCTCTCCCCCGGGTCGCGCCAGCGGGTCGGACCCGACGTACATCTGGTCGGCGAGCGTGCGCAGGGCGTCGACACCGACCGGCTCGGCCGGCCGATACTCAGAGAGCCAGACGGGCAGCCCGGCGAAGGACTCGTCCACCTGCAGGAGCACCTCGTCCTGCGCCATCACCCACCCGGCCCGCCAGTCGTCCGCACCGTCGCTCGGGAACACCCGGTTGGCCACGACCCCGTCCACGCGATAGCCGAAAAGGGACAGCGTCGTGTACGACCGGCGCGCCTCCGCGAGCACGACCGACTCGGGCGTGAGGACGATCCGGACACTCGCGTCCGGGCCGGACAGCAGCGCCTGCACCTCGTCGAGCTCCGCATGCAGCCGCTCCACCGCCTCGAAGACGCTGCCACCCGGCATGGGCACCCCCGCCGCCCGTGACAGCACCGGCTTGAGGGCCTTCATCACCCGCTGCTGGACCGGGAAGACCCGTTCCATGTACCAGCCGAGCGCCTCGGGAAGTGCAAGCAGGCGCAGGGTCTCCGCCGTGGGTGCGCAGTCCACCACGATGACGTCCCACTCGTCCGAGAGCGCGTGCAGCCGCAGCTCGAGGAGCGCGAGCACCTCCTCCGCCCCTGGGAGGACCGTGAGCTCCTCGGCGGCAACGCGGTCGACCCCGGCCACGTCCAGGACGGACAGCAGGTACTTCTGGATGTCTGCCCAGGACTGCTCGAAGCGGAGCTGGGCGTTGACCTGCTGGACGAACAGCCGCTCGGCCACCTCCGTGGGCTCGGATCCGACGGCCGCACCGAAGGCATCCGCGAGCGAGTGCGCCGGGTCCGTCGACAGCACCAGGGTGCGCAGGCCCGACGCGGCGGCCACCGCGGCGGTGCCGGCGGCCACGGTGGACTTGCCGACGCCGCCCTTGCCGGTGAACAGGAGGATGCGCACGATCGGGACGGCGCGACTCAGCCGAGCGACTCGACGCGCTTCTTCAAGCCCTTCAGCGCGGTGTCGATGAGGATCTTCTCGCCCTTGCGCTTGAGCATGCCGATCAGCGGGATGGAGACATCGAGGGCAAGCCGGTACGTGACCTCGGTCGACCCGTTGCCGAGGTCGCGCAGGATGTACGCGCCGTCCAGGGCCCGCAGCATCTTGCCCTCCACGAGCGTCCAGGTGACCTGGCGGTCACCGTCCCACTGGTAGGCAAGGGTGTACTCGTCCTTGATCGGCGAGACGTCGAGCGCGAAGAACACCTGCTCCGCACGCCCCGCGGCCACACCGGCGTCGTACGTCGCGGTCTCGTCGGCGCGGGTGACGCCCTTGGCCCACTGGGGGTACGCCGCGAAGTCTGCGATGACGCCCATCACGGCTGCGGGGGCGGCGTCGATCACGATCGAGGACGTGGTCTGTTCGGCCATGGCGAGCCCCCTGGAGGTCGTCAGCGGAGTCTTGGGACGGGTCGGTCCGGGGTGCGAGCGTACCGGATGGGCCGGGCCCCGGCCGACGGCGGTAACCTGCGTGAATCCGCCCGAACAGGAGCGCCCAGAGGAGGCACCATGCGTGAGTTCTCCACGCCCCTGACGATCGAGGTCCCCGCCACCGGCAACCTCACCGACGACGTGGTGACCAACGCCCGCGAGGCCGCGGACACGGTCGTCTTCAGCCGGAAGGTCTCCGGGTCGGACGCCCCCTGGCAGGACGTGACCGCCGCCCAGTTCCTCGCGGAGGTCAGCGCGGTGGCGAAGGGCCTGATCGCCGCCGGGATCGAGGCCGGTGAGCGCGTCGCGTTGATCTCCAAGACCCGCTACGAGTGGACGCTGCTCGACTACGCCATCTGGTTCGCAGGTGCCGTGACCGTCCCCATCTACGAGACCTCGTCGGCCGAGCAGGTGGCCTGGATCCTGAGGGACTCCGCGGCCCGGGCCGTCGTCGCCGAAGGCCCCGACCACATGGCACGGATCAACGAGGTGCGCAGCGACCTCGACCACCTCAACCACGTCTGGTCGCTGACCGACAACGCCATCGACGTGCTGACCCGGCTCGGTGAGGACATCGCCGACGACGACCTCGAGAAGAGACGCACCAACGCAACGCCCCTCGATCTCGCCACCCTCATCTACACCTCGGGTACGACCGGCCGGCCCAAGGGCTGCATGCTCACCCACGGCAACTTCATGTTCGAGCTGGGCGTCGGTGTCGAAGAGCTGCACGAGCTCTTCGACACCGAGGGTGCCTCCACGCTGCTGTTCCTGCCGCTCGCACACGTGTTCGCCCGGATCATCCAGGTGGGCAGCGTGAAGTCTCGGACCCGGCTCGGGCACAGTGCCGACATCAAGAACCTGCTGCCCGACCTGCAGGAGTTCAAGCCCACGTTCATCCTGGCGGTGCCGCGGGTCTTCGAGAAGGTCTTCAACACCGCGTCGCAGAAGGCGACCGCGGATGGTCGCGGCAAGATCTTCGACCGGGCGGCCGAGACCGCCATCGCCTACTCTCGGGGCCTCGACGCCGGCAGACCGTCCCTGGCCGTCCGTGCACAGCACGCCCTGTTCTCGCGCCTGGTCTACGGCAAGCTGCTGGACGCGCTCGGTGGCGCGTGCACCTACGCGGTCTCGGGTGGGGCGCCGCTCGGTGAGCGGCTGGGCCACTTCTATCGCGGCATCGGCCTGACCGTGCTCGAGGGCTACGGCCTGACGGAGACGACGGCCGCGTTGACCGTGAACCTGCCCGACGCCCACAAGGTCGGCACCGTCGGTCGTCCGCTCCCGGGCACCGCCGTTCGCGTGGCGGACGACGGCGAACTGCTGTTCCGCGGCGATCAGGTGTTCGCCGGCTACTGGGAGAACGAGCAGGCGACGGCCGAGAGCCTCGAGAGCGACGGCTGGTTCCACACCGGAGACGTCGGCGAGGTCGACGACGAGGGCTTCGTGCGGATCACGGGTCGCAAGAAGGAGATCCTGGTGACCGCCGGCGGCAAGAACGTCGCGCCCGCCGTCCTCGAGGACAGGCTCCGGGCCCACGCGTTGGTGGACCAGTGCATCGTCGTCGGTGACGGGCAACCCTTCATCGCCGCGCTCGTGACCATCGACCCCGAGTCGTTCCCCGGGTGGGCCGAGTCCCACGGCAAGTCCGGCAGCATCGCTGACCACGTCGACGATCCCGACCTGCGAGCCGAGATCGAGGCAGCGGTCGAGGATGCGAACAAGGCGGTCTCCAGGGCCGAGGCGATCCGCAAGTTCCGGATCCTGCCCGACCAGTGGACCGAGGAGGGCGGTCAGCTGACCCCGAGCCTCAAGCTCAAGCGCAACGTCGTGATGCGCGAGCTCAGGGACCAGGTCGCAGCGCTGTACCACCCCTGACCCCGGCGACACGCCTCGAGTTGGTCGGAATGTCGAAAATGCCGTCACTCTGGTCCCAACATCCCTAGAGTTACGGTTCGGTGTCGTCGTCCTCACGGGGGAGGCCGCGACATCACTCTTTGGGTGGAGCGGCTGATCGTCGGTGGGGGGCAGCCGACGGTCCGTGCAGAACGGAAAGGTTCTGTCTGATGGACCGACGCAGGATTCTGCTGATCGCGGCAGCCATGGTTGCCGCGCTCGGCGCCGTACTCGTCTTCGTCTACGTGCGCGGTGCCGACAACCGCGCCGCTGGGCAGTTCGAGACGGTCGACGTGCTGCGGGCAACGCAGATCATCACCCGGGGCGAGACCATCGAGGATGCGCTCGCCAACGGCAAGGTCGCACTCCAGGCGGTGGCCAGTGACCAGCTCCTTCCGTCCGCACAGACGACGACTGCCGCGCTGACCGGCACGGTCGCGCTCGTCCCGATCTACCCCGGTGAGCAGATCATCACCGAGAAGTTCGGCGCTCCCGCCGCGGCGTCGTCCGAGACGGGGTTGCAGATCCCGGATGGCCAGCTGGCCATCTCCGTCAATCTCACGGACACCGCTCGCGTTGCCGGGTTCGTCAATCCTGGCTCCGTGGTCGCCATCTTCCTCAACGGTTCGGACGGGACCACCGGCCAGCAGTTCACCCGGGTGCTGCTGCCCCGCGTCACGGTCATCGGGGTTGGTTCGACCACACCCATACCGACCACGACCACCGACGCCGCTGGTCAGTCCACCACCGAACAGCTTCCGCGGACCCTGATGACCCTGGCCCTCGACCAGGCGCAGGCCCAGCGCGTGCTCTTCGCCCAAGGCAGCGGCGAGCTCGCCTTCGCCCTGCTCACCGACAAGAGTGCAGTCAAGCCCGACGCGGGCATCACTGCCGCCAACCTCTTCGGGTGACACCAGATGCCCGTCATCGTCGACCCTGACAACGCCACCGTCACGAGCCTGCTCACCGCGCTGCCCGCGGGCTCTCACGGTGTGGTCACGGCCGAGCGGATGCGGGCCTGGCTGGACCAGCACCACGACGAGTACGTCGTCGTGCTCGGCCCCAACCTGACGCTCGACGTGGCCGTCGAGGCGTGCGAGGCGCTGCGCATCGCCCGCCCCACCATCAGCGTCGTCCTGGTCCGCGAGCGGATGGACACCCAGACGCTGACCCAGGCGATGAAGGCCGGCGCGCGCGACGTCGTTGTCAAGGGCGACTCCTCCGCCATCGCGGCAGCCGTCAACCGGGCCCACCAGCTCTTCGTCGCCCTGCGCGGACCGTCTGGGGCGATCCAGCTGGGGCAGGTCGTGACGGTGTTCTCCCCCAAGGGTGGCGTCGGCAAGACAACGATGGCGGTCAACCTGGCACTCGCGCTCACCGAGAGTGGAGCACGCAAGGTGTGCCTGGTCGACCTGGACCTCGCCTTCGGCGACGTCGCGATCACGATGCAGCTGTTCCCGACACGTTCGATCGAACAGGCGATCGGGTCGGAGGACTCGATGGACTTCGCCATGATCGACGGGCTGCTCACCCGCCACCAGGACTCGTTGATGGTGCTGGCGGCTCCCGCGCATCCCGACGCCCGGGAGCGCGTGACCGCCCGGCTGGTGTCGAAGATCCTGAACACGCTGAGGGAGGGTTTCGACTTCATCGTCGTCGACACCGCACCGGCCTTCGACGAGCAGACCCTGACCGCGCTGGACGAGACCGACGAGTGCGTCATCGTGGCGACGCTCGACGTGCCCACGCTCAAGAACGTCAAGGTCGCTGTCGAGACGCTGGAGATGCTCAACATCGCCAACGGTCACCGCCACCTGCTGCTCAACCGCGCCGACGACGCCGTCGGCATCAGCCCCGACAAGGTCGAGGCCATCCTCGGCATGAAGGTCGCCGCTCAGGTCGCGACCTCCATCGACATCGCCGCGTCGACAAACTCCGGGACGCCGATCATCGTCGACAACCCCGACCACCCGTCGAGCGCAGTGATCCGCGCCCTGGCCACGAAGCTGGCCGGGCAGCCCGTCGCCGCCCCGACGGCCGCGACCATCGAGCACCCTGGCGCCTCCGACTCGCAGAAGTCGCGGCGGCGTTTCAGGATCCGGAGGTGATCGACGAATGAGCACCCTTGCCGACCGGCTGGCCGCCGCTCGCCAAGACGCCCGGCACATGGCCGACAGGCCCCCAGCCGGCTCGGGCGACGCCTCCGCCGACACCGCGGGATCGGTGGACGCCGAGTCCCAGGAGACCGGCGCCGCGGCGGCCACCGCGGGCAAGCGGCGCGCCATCCCGGCCACGACCCCCACGCCCGACGCAACCACGACCTCGCGACTGACCCTCGCCGCACAACAGGGCGACCGGATCGAGGAGCTGAAGAGCAGCGTCCACGTCGAGCTGCTCAAGCAGCTCGGGCCTCATCTCTACGACGCGGACATGGACCAGAACGAGCTCGACCAGCGGGTTCGCGCAGTGCTCGGCGACGTGCTGGGCTCGCAGGACCGACCGCTCAGCAGCAGCGACCGGGCCCGGGTCACGCAGGAGATCAGCGACGACATCCTCGGTTACGGCCCCATCGAGCCCTTCCTGCGCGATCCCGACGTCTCCGAGATCATGGTGAACGGGTTCAACAACATCTGGCTGGAGAAGTCCGGCCGGCTGACGGCGGCCGACGCCCACTTCGCCGACGAGGCGCACCTGCGCCGGACCATCGACAAGATCGTGTCCCGCATCGGCCGCCGCGTCGACGAGGCGAGCCCGATGGTCGATGCCCGGCTGCCCGACGGCAGCCGCGTCAACGCCGTCGTACCCCCGCTGTCGATCGACGGGTCGGCGCTGACGATCCGCAAGTTCGCCACCGACCCGCTCACCGTGCACGACCTGATCAGGTTCGGTTCTCTCAGCCCACGAACAGCCGACTTCCTCGACGCCTGCGTCCGGGGCCGGCTGAACGTGATCGTCTCCGGCAGCACCGGCGCGGGCAAGACGACGACGCTCAACGTCCTGTCCTCGTTCATCCCGGACGACGAACGCATCGTGACCATCGAGGACGCCGCCGAGCTGCAGCTCAAGCAGGAGCACGTCGTCCGCCTCGAGTCTCGCCCGTCCAACATCGAGGGCAAGGGCGCGGTGACCATCCGCGACCTGGTCAAGAACAGCCTCCGGATGCGCCCCGACCGCATCATCGTCGGCGAGGTCCGCGACTCGTCCGCGCTGGACATGCTCCAGGCGATGAACACCGGACACGACGGGTCGATCTGCACCCTGCACTCCAACGGACCGCGGGACACGCTGGCCCGCATGGAGACCATGGTCCTGATGGCCGGGATGGACCTCCCGGTGCGGGCCATCCGGGAGCAGGTGGCCTCCGCGGTCGACCTGATCGTGCACCAGACCCGCTTCAAGGACGGCACCCGGCGGATCACCCACATCACCGAGGTGGAGCGCATGGAGGGTGACGTGATCACGCTCCAGGACATCTTCTTGTGGGACAACACCGCGGGCTTCGACTCCGAGGGGCGCACGCTGGGACGGCTGCGGTCCACCGGGCTCCGCCCGAAGTTCCTCGAGAAGATGCAGTACGCCAACGTCACGGTCGACCCGATGCTCTTCGCCACGGACCGGTCCTGATGTCCCCCGTGCGGGCTCTCATATCGTCGGCGGCCCTCGCCGTCGGCATGCTCCTGGGGAGCGCGTCGGCGGTGGCCGCCTCCGACGCGTCCATTGCGCACGTGGAGACGACCGACTCCGGCCTGAAGATCCTGGTGTCCGTGCCGGCCGACGCGAATGCAGACCTCCAGGGTGTCACGGTGTCGATCGGCGGCACGGACGCCCCCGCTACGGCCGCGCTCGCGGGGTCGACCTCCAACGTCCGCCGGACCGCCGTCCTGGCGATCGACACAAGCAACTCCATGAGGGGTGACCGGTTCGACTCGGCCAAGCGGGCCGCGATCGTGTTCATCAAGTCGGTGCCCGCCGACGTCTACGTCGGAATCGTGGCCTTTGCCGGGACGGTGACCGAGCCGCTGACGCCCACTCTCGACCGGAGCCTTGCGCGGGACGTGGTCCGCAACCTGGCGCTGAGCCGCCAGACCCGGTTGTACGACGGGGTGCTGGCCGGGGTCGCCATGGCCGGAACCGAAGGTCAACGGACGCTGCTCGTGCTTTCCGACGGCGCAGACACCTCCGCCACCACCCTCGAGTCGACCACGGCCGCGATCAGCACTGCCGACCTGCTGGTCGACGTGGTTGCCCTGGACCAGTCCGGCAAGGACACCCAGGCACTTCAGGCCCTGGCCACGGCGGGCAACGGACAGGTGATCAACGCCGGGCGCTCGGCCCTGGCTGCGGCGTTCTCCGCGGAGGCCGACCTGCTGGCGCGTCAGGTGCTGGTCAAGGCACAGACGCCGGCCGGTGTCTCCGGGACCGAGGCGACCGTCGTGGTGACGCTGCCCACGGCGAACGGGAACATCTCGGCGCAGGCCTTCACCACCGTCCGCTCCGGGGCTGCCCCCGTGGTCCTCGCACCCGCAGCCGTCCCGGCCGGAAGTGGTCCGCCCGGCTGGGTCATGTACGCCGGGGTGGTCGCCTTCGGTGTGGGGCTCCTGTTCGTGCTGACGCTCCTCGTCCCCTCCCGCGCCGGCGCGCCGGTGAGCCTCGCGGACCGCGTCTCGCACTACGTCGAGAGCCAAAGCCACGCAACCGGGGCCGCCGCGCCGAGGGTCGACACCGACCAGGCGTTGAGCTCCGCCAAGGGTGCCGCGGCGGACCTGCTGGAACGCAATGCAGGACTCGAGGACCGCATCAGCCGTCGCCTCGGAGCCGCGGGCAGCGACCTCAAGCCGGCCGAGTGGCTCCTGCTGCACACCGCCATCTTCATCGGTGCGGGTCTGCTCGGGATCCTGATCGGCAAGGGAAACCTCCTGGTCGGGATCCTGTTCCTGGCCCTTGGTGCCGTGCTGCCCTGGATGTACCTCGGGCACCGGAAGACCAGGCGGCGCAAGGCCTTCAACGCCTCTCTTCCTGATGTCCTGCAGCTCATGTCCGGGTCGCTGGCGGCCGGACTCTCGCTGGCACAGTCCGTCGACACGATCGTCCGCGAGGGCGTGGACCCCATCGCTTCCGACTTCAAGCGGGTGCTCATCGAGGCGCGGCTCGGCGTTCCCCTCGAGGACGCCCTCGAGGGCGTGTCCCTCCGCTTCGAGAGCAAGGACTTCGAGTGGGCCGTCATGGCCATCAAGATCCAGCGCCAGGTCGGGGGCAACCTGTCCGAGCTCCTGTCGACCGTCGCCGCGACCATGCGCGAGCGCGAGTACGTCCGCCGGCAGGTCGCCGCCCTGGCCGCGGAGGGCAAGCTGTCGGCCTACGTCCTGGGTGGCCTGCCCCCGGTCTTCCTGCTCTATCTCCTGCTCACCCAACGCGAATTCGTGATGCCCCTCTTCACCGACCCTCGTGGGTGGGTCATGCTGGGGTTCGCCGCCATCTGGCTCGGGATCGGCGTCTTCTGGATGAGCAAGTTGATCAAGGTGGAGGTGTGAGATGACCCTGCTCTTCGTGATGGGGCTCGTGCTGATCGCCGTCGCCATCGCCCTGGTGGCTCTCGCGTGGGGGAATCCCGTGGAAGCGGGCGGGGTCGCGCGCTCGCTGGCCGTGCTCCAGGCAATGACCGATGCGCCGAAGGAGCTCACCAAGGACCTGGAGAAGCCGTTCGGCGAGCGGGTGCTCGAACCACTTCAGGCGCGCGCCCTCAGGGTCGGCCGGAGGCTGTCGGGGGCGAACTCGGTCGACCGGATCCGCCGCAAGCTGGACTTCGCCGGCAACCCGAGGGACTGGACCGTCGACCGCGTCGTCTCAGCCAAGGTCATCGGAGCCGTCTCCCTCCTGCTGGTCGGCACGTCGCTCTCGCTCCTGCTCGATATCGGCCTCACCATGACCGTCTTCCTGGTCGTGGGCGGCCTGGTCCTGGGCTTCTTCGTCCCCAATCTCTACCTCTACCAGCAGGCCCACGAGCGGTCCGAGCGCATCCAGCGCGAGCTGGCTGACGCCGTCGACCTGCTCACGATCAGCGTCGAGTCCGGGCTCGGGTTCGATGCTGCGCTCCAGCAGGTTGCCCGCAACACGGACGGGCCTCTCGCAGAGGAGTTCTCCCGAGTGCTGCGCGAGATGCAGCTCGGCCAGGGCCGGGGCGACGCCCTTCGTGCGCTGTCCGAGCGCAGCAACGTCGCGGACCTGCAGACGTTCGTCAGCGCCATGATCCAGGCCGACGCGTTCGGCATCCCGATGGGTCAGGTCCTGCGGATCCAGTCGAGTGAGATGCGGGTCAAGCGACGCCAGCGCGCCGAGACCAAGGCGCAGCAGGTGCCGGTCAAGATCACGGTGCCGCTCATCTTCTGCATCCTGCCGTGCCTCTTCATCGCGGTCATGGGGCCGGCCGTGCTGTCGTTCATGGACAACTTCTAGTGGGCGGCAACGCTCGTCAGCTCGCCACCCTCAGCGCCGCGGCGCGGGGCTTCGTGTTGATCGCGCTCCTGACCCCCGTCGTGCGTTCACACGACAGCCGGGCGCTTCTCGCGTTCGCCGCGATCTGCGGCATCTGGGCAGCTGCGCAGGCGGTCGGAGCACGTCTGACGCGAGGGCTCGAGGTGCTGGTGGTCCTCGAGGCCGTGCTGGTCGGCATCGTCTGCGGATATGCGATCGAGACGTCGCTCGCGGTGGTCGGGGCCCTGGCGGTGCCGCCCTTCACGGCCGGGCTGGCTCTCGGGGTTCGCGGTGTCGCGCTCTCGCTGGCGGCGGAGATGGCGGTCTTCGCCGGGCTGCCTGTCCTGCTGTCCGACAACCTGACCTCCGAGCAGTCGTTGAGCGCCTTCTCGTGGGGCATCACCGGGCTGGGACTCGGGCTGATCGCGAGCTTCCTGAACTCCACGCTGCAAAAGCCGTCGGACCCGCTGGCGCCGTACCTCTACGCCCAGACCCTGATCCGGGAGCTGATCGACCTCTCCGGGGGGCTCAGCTCCGGTCTGGACCCGAACATGCTCGGCGGCGCCATCCTGAGCACCGTGCGCGATGACCTGCCCACGTCCGCGCTCGCGATCTACGTGCCTCGGGGCGACACCCTGACGCCGCTCATCACCAGCCCACTCGGGTCGCCCGATGACCTCGGCACCTGCGAGGACCTGGCCAGCGACGCCTGGGCCATCGGCAAGCCGGTCGTGCGCGGAAGTGCCTTCGCGTTTCCCCTGGACCAGGCCGCGGTGGTGGCCGGCGTGCTCTCCGACGGCCTGGACCCCCACAAGCTGGACGTCCCCGACCGGATCCGGCGACTGACCCCCGAGTTGCAGGCGGGCGCCGTACACCTCGACACGGCGCTGCTGTTCGCCGCGTTCCGCGACTCGGCCACCGCCGACGAGCGCCGCCGGCTGGCCCGCGAGATGCACGACGGCGTGGCCCAGGACATCGCGTCGCTGGGCTACCTAGTCGACGTGCTGGCCGCCAAGCCCGCTTCACCGGAGCAGGCGGAACTCCTCGGACTGCTCCGCGATCGGATCAGCGCCGTCGTGGCCGAGGTCCGCCGGTCGGTCGTCAACCTGCGCACCAGCGTCGGCACCAGCGAGAGCCTCGGCATGGCCATCGGGTCGATCGCCCGCAGTCTCAGTGAGGTGTCTGGGGTGCCGATCCAGGTGACCCTGGACGAGCACACCGCGCGGCTGCGACCCGAGGTCGAGGCCGAGCTCTTCCGGATCACCCAAGAGGCCATGAACAACGCGATCAAGCACGCGCAGGCTTCGACGATCGACGTGAACTGCCGGGTCCACGCCCCCGATGCGGTCATCACCGTCAGCGACAACGGGCGCGGGATGCAGCAGGCACGCCGCGACTCCAACGGCATGCAGATCATGCACGAGCGCGCGCGTCTGATCGGCGCCACCCTGTCGGTGGATGACACCCCTGGCCGCGGACTCACGGTCACGGTCCGGATGTCGGCGAGCCGCGACCGGGAAGCACCTGTGGGGGTGCCGGAGGATGCAATAGTGACCGCATGAACGAGCAACCGATCGGCGTACTCCTCGTCGACGACCACGAGCTGATCCGCAATGGCCTCGCCGGGGTCTTCGAGATCCAGGACGACATGACGATCGTCGACGTGGCCTCGACCGTGAGCGAGGCGCTGGAGATGTTCGAGCGACTGAAGCCGGACGTCGTCGTCACGGACCTCCAACTGCAGGACGGCACCGGCCTCGACATCGTGCGGGCGATCCGCAAGCAGAGCGACACGACGGGTGTCGTGGTGCTGACCATGCACTCCGGAGACGACCAGATCTTCGCCGCGATGCAGGCCGGTGCGTCCGGCTTCGTGGGCAAGGACGCGCCCTCGTCGGAGGTCGTCAAGGCGGCCCGACACAGCAAGGTGTCGCCCCGTTCGTTCATCTGTGCCGGCCTCGTGGGCGCCATGGTGCGACGCCAGTCGTCGGAGTCCACCAAGCTCACCGACCGCGAGCACGAGGTCCTGCTGCTGCTCGCCGACGGGCTCGGTGCGGCGGCGATCGGCGAGCAGCTCTACCTGAGCGAGTCGACGGCGAAGTCACACATCGCCCGGATCTACCAGAAGCTCGGCGCCGCCAACCGCGCCCAGGCGCTCGTCACCGCCATGCGGATCGGGCTGCTGTCCAGCGTGCGCCGCCCGATCGAGATCTGAGCGCACTGGCCTGCGTCCGCGCCGACGACAGCCGCGCAGGCATGGCCCGAATTGACTATGCGGGTCGAAGCGTTCACCCGATCCGGGCGGCCCCCCCGGGCCAGCAGGATGTTCCTTGTGAGGTTCCTCGCCTCACTTCCGGGGAACCGCCCGCGACACTTTGATCTCAAGGAGAACCACCATGGTCGATTACCTGCGCATCCTGCTCGACGCCCGCTTCGCCAGGATGGAGGAGCGCGGCGCGTCCGCCGTCGAGTACGGCCTGCTCATCGCCGGCATCGCGGCCGTCATCGTCGCGGTCGTCATGGTCCTCGGTGGCGTGATCAAGGGTGCCTTCACGGCCACCTGCGACTCGATGAGCACGGGCGCCGCCTGCTGACCTGATCCAATGCTGTGACAGGGGCCGCGCGGGGGAATCTCCCGCGCGGCCCCTGTGCTTCCAGCCGAGCAGAGGTCAGTCGCCCGCGATCCGCTCGGCGAGGGCGATCCTCGTGAGCGTGGTCGGATGACTCCCGAACCAGAACTGGGACAGCGCCGGCGGGGTCGGATCGGCCAGTGAGCGCAGCGCCAGCTGCTTCTGCAGGGCGCTGAACGACACCGCGTCGCCGGTCGTGCGGACTGCGTCGACATCGGCGCGCGTCTCGATCTGCCGGCTGATGGTGCTCTGCACCGGGTCAGCAGCGAACGTGCCCAGCGCGACCAGGGCCAGCACCAGCGGCACCACCGCCGGGTCCGACAGCCTCACCCGCCGCCGGCCCGACCCGGCGATGAGACCCAGCAGGCCCACGCCCACCAGGGCACCGGCCGCCCCCAGCAACGATCCGGTCGCGACGTCGTTGTGGCGTGCGTGGGCCAGCTCATGGGCGACGACGGAGAGCACCTCCGCGCGGGGGAGGTCATTCACGAGGTTGTCGTAGACGACCACGCGCCGCGTGCTCCCGAACCCGGAGACGTACGCGTTCAGCGTGGTCGTACGACGCGACGCGTCGGCCACGAACACGTCGTCCACGTGCACGCCCTCCGAGTCGGCGAGCCGGAGGATCCCGGTGCGGAGCGATCCGTCCGCCAGCGGCGTGAACGAGTTGAAGACCGGCTCGACGACCACCGGATAGACGAACGAGCCCGCCAGGACGAGCAGCCCCAGCACCGCGCCGGCCACGGCGGGCCAGGCCCGCGTCCATCGCCGGGCGCATCCGACCAGGGCGATGACCCCGATCGAGACGACCACGATCGTGAGCACCTCACCCTTGACCAGGTCGACCGCGA
>JAOPXC010000323.1 GCA_025965335.1 Nocardioides sp.
ACGGCATCGAGGCCAACCGGGCCGGGCACTACGCGCTGATCATCTCCGACCACGGCGCCTCGTGGCCCGGGATCGGCCCCGACGAGGGCAGCGACTACGACGTCCTCGACCTCACCGAGATCACCGATGCCATCTCGAGCGGGCTCGACCAGGCCGGCGTCGACAAGCTCGACCTGCTCGGCTTCGACGCGTGTCTGATGGCCAACTACGAGGTCGCCAGCGCCGTCGCGCCGCTCGCCGACCGACTGGTCGCCTCGCAGGAGCTCGAGCCCGGCCACGGCTGGGACTACGGGTCCCTGCAGCTGGCGGCCGACGACCCCAACGTGACCGCAGACGAGCTGGGTGCCGAGATCCTCGCCGGCTTCTCGGGACAGGCCGCGGAGCAGGGCACCCAGGACCAGATCACCCTGGCCCTGATCGACCTCACCCAGATGTCCGCGGTGGACAAGGCAGTCGCCGACTTCGCCGCGGCGCTGACGGACCAGTCCAGTGCCGTGGCGCCGGCCGTCGGCCAGTCCGAGGCCACGACGCTGGCCTTCGGCAAGAACCCCGACGAGTCCCAGGACAAGCACCTCAGCGACCTCGGCCTGCTCGCGAGTGCGATCGGCGAGTCCGCCCCGGAGGTCGCCGAGCAGGCCGATGCGGTGGTCGCCGCGCTCGACCAGGTCGTCCTCGACGCGGTCGACGGGGTCGGCACCGCGGGCGCGACCGGCCTGTCGATCTACCTTCCGCCGGTCCCGGAACTGGCGGACCCGGCGTACGTCGACGTCTCCAGCTCCGCCGCCTGGTCCGGTTTCCTCGACTCCTACTACAGCGCTGGTGCCGCGATCCCGACGGAGGAGCTGCCCGCGTTCACCGACCCCGAGACCGGGCCCGACGTCAGCTTCGACGACGACGGCAGCATCACCCTGACCGGGAGCTTCGACCCGGCCGCCCTCGACAACATCACCGAGGCGACGATCAGCTACGCGCTCGTCAACGACGACGAATCGATCACCTACCTCGGCGAGGAGATCGCCGACTTCGCCGACGATGGCGGCACGCCCACGGCGTCGGGCAACTACGACCTGACCGTCCTGCAGATCGACGACGGCGTGGACTCGGCCTACGCCTACGTCGACCTGAACCTGAGCGACGACCTGGGCACCGCCTTCTTCGACGTGCCGATGACCTACTACGCCTCAACCGACCCCGATCGGCTCGAACCGCAGGACGCCCTGCTCTCGCTCGTGCTCAACGTCGAGTCCGGTGAGTTCGCCAGCGAGACCCTCTACTTGTACGACGAGCAGTCCGGCGGCTACGGCGAGCTCGCGCCCGACCCCGAAGGCATCATCGTGCCCGACGTGCTGACCGTCGGTGCCGGCGGCGAGCAGGTGTGGGAGCCCACCACCGACGTCGGCCTCTACTCCGACGTGGCGAGCCTCACCTACGAGTTCGTGCCGCTCGACTCCGGCACGACCATCCAGGCCGACCTGTCGCTGCTCGACTTCGGCGGCAACACCAGCACGCTCAGCACGCTGGTCGACGTGCCGTAGGGGCCCGCCACCCGCTCAGCGCTCGGGACCGTAGTCCGCTCCGTTGATGGCCACGACCGCCGCGGGAGTGGTGCCGGGCGCGGCCAGCACGCTCACCTCGGCGCCGGCCAGGCCGGTGAGCTCCTCGGTGTTGGACTCCGCCACGCCGTCGGCGTCGAAGTCCGACCTGGCCGCCGTCGCGAGGAAGTCGGTGTCACCGACATCGAGCAGCACCTCACCGAGGCACCAGTGGGACTGCTGCTCGCCGCAGGCGCCGAGGACGCCGGACAGGTGGACCGGGTCCGGGTCCGAGGTGGGTGGTGGGTCCGGGGAGGGCGGTGGGTCCGGGGAGGGCGGCGGGTCCGGTGACGGGTCCGGGGTGGGGTCGGGGGTGGGGTCGGGGGTCCACGTCGGGTCGGGGTCCGGCGTGGCCGGCGGGTCGGGGTCCGAGGTGGGGTCGGGGGGCCCCGTCGGGTCAGGGGTGCCGGTCGGGTCGGGGCCCGGGGTGCTCGTCGGGTCCTGGTCCTGGGGGTCCGGTCCGGTCCCCGCCGGGGTCGGGTGGTTTGCGTCCCGGTCCCCATGGTGGGTCCCGCTCTGCGTGCCGGTGGTGTTCGGGTGGGACCGCGTGGCCAGGATGATCTCGTTGGGATCGACCTGGATGAGCCCGCCGGGGCTGTCGAACTCCCCGGCACGGTAGGAGCGCTCGACGGCGAGGACACTCGCGACGTAGGACCTCGAGGGGTTGTACCGGAAGACGGCGGTCCAAAGCCCGCTGGGTGTGTCCAGGTCTCCCGGCGCGGAGCAGAGGAAGACGGCCGCGCCGATCGCGGCGTCGTAGATGTTGTCGGGTGACCGCACCCCGTCGCCGTCGGCGTCGACCGCGACGACCGACCAGGTCGACGGCAGGAACTGCATCGGTCCGACCGCGCGGTCCCAGACCGCGTCCCCGTCGAGCTGACCGGCGTCGGTGTCACGGATCCGCGCGAGCGGGCCACTGCCGTCGAGGGCGACGCCGCGAATGTCATGGCTCGAGGTCCCGTCGGGTCGGAGGCGGGCGCCGGCGTACCGGCCGTGGTTGGACTCAACCCGGCCGATCGCGGCGAGGAGGGTCCAGGACAGGCCGCAGGATTCGTCGACCTGCTCCAGCACCGCGGCGGCACTCTGGTAGGCGAGAAGTGCGGTCACGGGGATGTCCAGGTGGGCCAGAGCCGACGCCGGAAACTTCGGGGTGCCCTTGTTGTCCCTGACGTGAGCCTGGCCGACCGAGATGGCGGGCACCTGGAGTGCCCGGTCCGTGACCCAGGCGCCGGTCGCCGACTCCAGGGACCCAGTCACGGCGGGCGGCGGGTCCACGGCATCGCCGCCGCCGGCCAGCATCGACGCCGCAATTACGACGACCGTGGCGGACACGGTCGTCAGGGTGGGGCGTCTCCGTTCGGTCAGGCGCATCTTCCACTTCAGGGACGAGGTCCGGCTAGGGGCGTGCGTTCGACGCTAATGTCCCCGCCGGGTTGCCGAAACCCCAATCTTGATGGTCCCCAGGACGGTCGGACCGCGAACGCGTCCGTCCCCGGCCGGTCCCGCGGACCTCGGCAAGACCCCGGGAATGGGGGATGCCCGCGCCCGCGCAGCTTCCCGATACTGGAGCGGATGAGCCCGCCAACAGCCCCTGGGGGCAGTGGCATCCCCCCGCTCCAACGCACCGGACGACGACCGCTGCCGGCGGTCGTGGCGGTGGTCGTTGCCGTGGCGATCGTCCTGGTGATCGTCCTCAGGTTGTCCAACGACGGCGCCGGGGACAGCGGATCGGCCCCTGCCTCACCCACTACGTCGGCACCTGCGTCGGCCTCGGGCGGGGTGCTCGACCCGCTCCTGTGCTGATCGCGTGCAGTTTGAGTTCACGGGCGAGGTGTGGTTCTGGAGGGGGCCGTCGCCCTACCACTTCGTGCCGTTGAAGGACCTGGTCCGGAATGCCGAGGGGATCGACGTCGGCGACACGGTGACGGTGAGTCTGGCCGTCGACGTCTGACCCCCTCGTGGGCTCAGTCGCTGAGCATGATTGTCAAGAGCTCCCGGGTGGGGTTGCTGGAGAGCTCGCGGACCCGGAGCGTGCCCTCGGCCCCCTCGTAGGCGCCACTGCCGCCGGTGATCGGGAACTCGAAGACCTGCGGCTCGCCGGCCACCAGCCCCTGGATGGTGATCTCGCCCCTGAGCAGCGACAGGGTGCCGACGCACTGCGACTCCTCCGTCGCGGTCGACGTGATCGTGCAGACCACGCCCGTGTGCCCCATCGGCCTTCCCTGCTTGGTCAGGTTCGAGGTGAAGACGAACTCGTCACCGAGGCTGAAACCGGGATCGCCGACGTCGATGAACGCCTCCTCGGTGTTGGTCGACAGCACCCGGATGACGGCACCACCGCCACCATGGTCATCATCGCCACCTCCGCCGCCGTGGCCGCGCTGGCCCGTCGCCGGAGCGACCGAGCCCACTGCGAGTGCCCCGATCGCGACCGCGACCGCCGTTACTCCCAATTTCTTGAGCATCTGCGTCTCCCTTTTTTTCGCGGCCGCCCGATAACGGTCGCTGACCCCTCCGCTCTACACGGGGGTCGCCGCGGGCGCATCGCACAAGTTGAGGACGCCGGTGGGGGGTGTCGCCCCAACCGCGACTAGCCGGACCCGCAGTCCAGCCGGGGCAGCGCGCGGTCTCCGCTTGGCCGGAGCAGCCAGATCGCCGGTCCGCAGGGCTGGTTGACGAGCTCGTAGCGCCGGCTGAGCACACTGCTCACCCGCTGGTCCTGGTCGAGGTGCCACGAGTCCAGCGGCAGGACCACCACCACCCACGTAGGGGCGTCCGGACCGGCGAGCAGGTCGCGGAGCTCGGCCAGCTCGGGATCCAGCGTGCGCATCGGCAGGCTCCAGAGGTGCCGGTACGGCGAGTCCAGCGTCGACGCATCGATGACCCCGGGGCTGCCGTAGAGCGACACGATCGTGTCCCCGGGCCTGGCCACCGCAGCGATCGCCAGGCCGGTGTCCCAGGCGCTGGGTACGCCCGGCTCATCCAGCTGGTCGCGGGTCAGGCCGACCAGCGCGAACGCCGACGAGAGTGCGACGGCTGCCGCCGTCACCCGGACGAGGTTCCCTTGCCACCGCCGGCCCGCGCACACCAGCGCTCCGACGAGTGCGAGGTCCGGGATCAACGGGATCAGGTAGGCGTGCCAGTAGTTCGCGCCCACCACGATGCCGATCACGTCGAATGCCGTCATCGCGATCAGGGCGAGGCCGACCAGGCCGCGGCCACGCAGCCACGACCGGCAGGTCACGAGAGCGACGCCGGCGAGGACGGCCATGCCGCTGCGGGCGAACTGGAGCCACAGACCAGCGGCACGCTCCCCCGGGGCGTTCGAGTCGCTGACCGCGAGGACCCGTGAGGCGTCCGCCCGGAACCCGAAGATCTGGTACCACGCGGAGTCGAACTGGGCGGGGGTGACGACGATCCAGAGTGCGATGACCAGGACCGGCACCGAGGCGCCCAACACGGCGCGGCCGGCCAGGTGCGCGGCTTCCCTCCTCGTGAGCCGGCCCGTCAGGAAGGCCCCGGCCATGAGGACGGCACCGAACACGAGCCCGCCGAGGAGGTTCTGCTTGAAGCCGGCCGCCAGAACCGCGGTCAGGCCGGCCGCGGCGGCCAGCAGCCCCCGTCGGCGTACCGACTCGTCCTGGAGGGCCGAGACCGCGGCCAGGCAACTGAGCACGACGAACGGCGTCCCGAGCACCTCGCCCTTGGCCGTCCACGCGCTCAGGTCGGGATTGGCCAGGAGCGCGGCGGCGATCAGAGCGGCGACGCGCGCCGGGCCGGCGCCGGTCAGCCGACGGGCCAGTTGGTGGATGGCGACGACCAGGACGGCGGCGAGGATCGCGGCGAGCACCCGCGGCCCGTAGTAGCCGAGGAACGCATCGGACCACCGGTAGGCAGCGATCAGCAGCGGTGGCCGGTCGACCCAGTAGGTGCCGTACATGTTGTCCGCCGACGGGGCCCAGCGGCGGGCCACGAGGAGGAACCCGGCTTCGTCAGAGGTCGGCGGGATCAGCAGGCCCGGGAAGCGCAACGCGGTCGACACCAGCACGAGCACCAGCAGGAACCAGCGGTCCGGGAGGCTCCGGCCGCGGCCGCTTACCGGGACCAGGCCGGATTGCACCGGGATGGCCGAAATCGAGCGCATGCTCAGGTCCTCTCCGAGACGCTCGCGGTTGTGATGAATCGGTGACGTGAAGGTACCCGGCGCGAGCGCTAACGTGCCGTCATGCCCGGCCCAACCAGCGACAGTTCCTGCGCGTTCTGCAGCATCGTCGCGGGAAGTGTCGCGGCCGACCGGGTTCTGGAGGATGCCGACTTCGTTGCCTTCCTCGACCAGCGGCCGGTGTTCAAGGGACACGTGCTGCTGGTCCCGCGCGTTCACGTCGTCACGTTGCCCGACCTGCCGGCGGACCTTCGCGACGGCTTCCTGGCCGCGGCACAACGCCTGGCGACGGCCGTCGTCGACGCCCTCGGTGCCCAGGGCTCGTTCGTGGCCGTCAACAACACCGTCAGCCAGTCGGTGCCGCACCTGCACCTGCACGTGGTGCCCCGCACCAAGGGCGACGGCCTCCGCGGCTTCTTCTGGCCGCGGACGAAGTACGCCGATCTCGACGAGCGGGCGCAGTACGCCGAGCGGCTGCGGGCGGCGCTGCCGAAGTCCGCCGGCTGACCGGCAACTCTCCGCACCGGGTGCTGGTCCGGCGCGGACGCGACGAGAGGTTGGGAGGATCCTGGTGTACGGCGAGGACCGGGCCTCGTCGTACCGCCCCCGCGACCCCCTCTACAGTGGACCGCCGAGCCGTAGCCACTAGCAGGGTAGGAGTCATCACCATGGGTCGTTTCGACGGGCGCGTTGCCGTCATCACCGGTGCCGCACGAGGCATCGGTTTCGGGACCGCCAAGCGGTTCGCCGAGGAGGGCGCGGCGGTCGCGATCATCGACCTCGACGAGGCCGCCGCGAGCGACGCGGCCGGCAGGCTCGCCCCGACGGGCTCGACCGCCGGCGCGATCGGCATCGGCTGCGACGTCAGCAACGCCGAGTCCGTCGACGCCGCGGTCGCGCGGGTGGTCGAGGAGCTCGGTGGGATCCACATCCTCGTGAACAACGCGGGGATCACGCGCGACAACCTGCTCTTCAAGCTGACCGAAGAGGACTGGGACCTCGTGATGAACGTCCACCTCAAGGGCGCCTTCCTGATGACCAAGGCCGCTCAGAAGCACTTCGTGGAGCAGAAGTACGGCAAGATCCTCAACCTCTCCAGCGTCTCGGCCCTGGGCAACCGCGGCCAGGCCAACTACTCGGCCGCGAAGATGGGGATTCAGGGCTTCACCCGAACGCTCGGCATCGAGCTCGGTCCCTTCGGCATCAACGCCAACGCCATCGCGCCCGGCTTCATCGCCACCGAGATGACCGACGCGACCGCGGCCCGCCTGAAGATGGATGTGGATGAGTTCCGTAGGCTCAATGCCGAGGCCAACCCGGTCCGCCGGGTGGGCTACCCCGAGGACATCGCCGCCGCTGCAGCGTTCCTGTGCAGCGACGAGGCGTCGTACATCACCGGCCAGACGCTGTACGTCGACGGTGGCAGCAAGCTCGGCTGAGCACGACTCACCGGGCGCGCCTCCACCCGCGCCGGACCGCGGAACCCCACACTGAAGTCGACTAGTTCACTAGACGTTCCACCAACGATTGGAGTCCGACGTGCGTGGTGCCCACGCCTCGGCCAAGATTGCCGCCAGCCTGATCGCCTCGGCCCTGCTTCTCACCGCCTGTGGCGGGGGAGCCAAGGACAAGTCCGCGAACGGCCCGGGCGCGCAGCCGGTGGCCGGGGGCTCGACGCTCGACTCGACCTGGCCGTTGACGGGTCTGCCGGTCACCGGTGACGGGAGCGCGGCGCAGAAGCACCCCGTGATGGTGCTCAAGATGGACAACACTTACTCCAGCTCCCCGCAGCTCGGTCTCGGTGCGGCCGACATGGTCGTGGAGGAGCTGGTCGAGGGTGGCCTGACCCGCCTGGCGGCGTTCTTCTACTCCACGATTCCCGGCAACGTCGGCCCGGTCCGGTCGATGCGGGCCAGCGACATCGGCATCGTCTCCCCGGTCGGCGGCGTGATGGTGACCAGTGGCGCGGCGCCCGTGACGATCCGCCTGATATCCCACGCCGGCATCAAGTACTTCGCCGAGGGCGCCAAGGGTTTCTACCGCGACAGCGCCCGCAGCGCGCCGTACAACCTCTTCACCGACATGTCGCAGACCGTGACGCTCATCAAGCAGGGCGAGAAGCGGCCCAACGACTACCTCCCCTGGGGTGCCGAGAAGGATCTCCCCTCGGGGCATCCGGCGAAGACGATCGCGGCGACCTTCTCCGGTGGGCACACGACGAACTGGACGTACAACGGCAAGGGCTACGTCAACGAGAACACCTACGCCGCGAGTGGGGACGAGTTCCCGGCTGACACGGTGCTGGTGCTGCGGGTGCAGGTGGGTGACGCGGGCTATCTCGACCCGGCCGGCAACCCGGTCCCCGAGACCAAGCTCGAGGGCACGGGCCCGGCCATGCTCTTCCATGGCGGGCGCGTGGTGCGGGGCACGTGGTCCAAGAAGGGCCTCGACTCGCAGATCACGCTCTCGACCAAGGCCGGCAATCTCGACGTGCCGGCGGGCCACACCTGGATCGAGCTGGTCCCCGCGGCGAGCGGCAACGTCAGCTTCGCGAAGTGATCTGCGCCCGGTGACCGAGCCGCCGCCCGGTGATCGAGCCGGCGCCCGGTGATCGAGCCGGCGCTCGGTGATCGAGCCTGTCGAGATCGATCGGCGAAGGCTAGTCCTCGTCGGGCTCGAAGCCGTTGGGTAGCCGAACGCCCGAGTCGGCCAGGACCCGGAACCCCGCGAGGATGAAACCGATGGCGGTCTCCACCCGCGCGGCTGCCTCGATGGGGTCCTCGGCGCTGGACACGGACTCGCCGGCCGACGACATGGCGCCGAAGAAGATCCGGGCGAATGTCTGGAGCATCGCCTCGTCGAGCTCCCAGGTGCCGGCGTTGAGCACCGACCGCACGATGTCGACCACGTTGGCGAAGGTCGAGCGCTCCTCCTGCTCGCGGTAGCGCTCGTAGCCGAGGACCGACGGGCCCTCCTGGATCACGATCCGGCGGTAGCGGGGTTCCTGCACGACGTCGAGGAACGCGCGCAGGCCGGCCCGTGCCTTCTCCCACGGGTCGCGCTTGCCCTTCAGCGCCTTCTGGATCGAGCGCGACGCATCGCTCTCGACGCGCTCGAACACGGCCTCGAAGAGCGCCTGCTTGCCGCTGAAGTGGTGGTACAGGGCGCCCTTGGTGACCCGGGCGCCGGCGACGATCGCGTCCAGCGAGGCGGCGGCGTAGCCGTTCTCGGTGAACAGCTCCTCGGCGACGTCGATGAGCGCCCGCTTGGTGGAGGCGGAGTACTGCGCCCGCCGGCTCGCTCCCGGTACGCCGGGAACCCCTGGCACCTTGGGCACCAGGCGAGACACCGTGGACTTGTTCATCCCGGCAGCATAAGTCCGACCGTCGGTATGCGTGAGTGGGATCACGGTAGGCGCAGTTGCATACTCACGGTATGACTCCCTACCCTTGGTACGTACTCACGGTATGTGGGTGCGACCAGCCAAAGGAGCTGACCATGACCTGGAAGTCCTTTCACACCCGTGGCGAGATCCTGCGCGCCGTGATCAGTGCCGCCGACGCCCGCCGGGACGGAATCCTGCCCCTGGACGTGGAGGGTGTCTCGGACAGCTTCGGCGACGAGCTGACCCTGCTCGCGGCCCTCCAGCTGCGCTGGCACACCCGGCTCGCCGGCCGGATCGAGCGAGAGCTCATGCACCAGCCGCTGGACCTCGAGCAGACGGTGATCGCCGCGTGGCGCGCCACCGCCGGGGAGCTCCCCGGCATCCGGGTGGTGCTCGACCACCACCGGGACCAGCCCCTCGACGCCGACATGGCGGCCGCGATGAGCAAGGCGTCGTTCAAGGAGCACATCCTGCTGGCGATCATGGCCGGAAGGGCCAGCGTCCACGACAGCGCCTCGGCCGCGGCCGCGGCGACGATCGGCGAGCAGATCGAGCAGGCGGCGAGGTCGCAAGCCGAGCACGTCGAGCCCGCCACCGAGTTGAGCCGACCCGCAGCCCGCGGCGGACTGCTGGACCGGCTGAAGGCTGCCCTCGCCGCCTGACCGGGGCTGTGCCACGCCCTCCCGTGGGCGATGATGTCCACATGACGGAGGTGCGCGCCGGGATGCTGCTGGTGGCCACGCCTGCCCTGCTCGACCCGAACTTCGTCGACACCGTGGTCCTGATCCTCGACGCCGACCAGAGCGGCGCCCTCGGCGTGGTGCTGAACCGCCCTTCCGCGGTGCCGGTGTCCGAGGTCCTCGCGGGCTGGAGCGACGTGGTCGCCGAGCCCGAGGTGCTGTTCCAGGGCGGTCCCGTCAGCACCGAGGGAGCCCTGGCCGTCGCCGTCCTGAGCGTCCCCGACGACGTACCCGTCGGCTTCCGCGAGGTGGACGGGCGGCTCGGCATCATCGACCTGGACACCCCGCTCGAGCTGCTGGCGGGCAGCCTCGACGGGCTGCGCATCTTCGCCGGATACGCCGGCTGGGGTGCCACCCAGCTCGAGGACGAGATCGCCGAGGGCAGCTGGTACGTCGTGCCGGGGCAGGTCCCCGACGTGTTCCGGCTCGACCCGCGCGACCTCCGCCGCGACGTGATGCGCCGCCAGCCCGGCGAGCTGGCCTGGCACTCCACGAGGCCCGCCGACCCGGACCTGAACTAGCTCCGACCTGACATAGACTCGGACCTGTGAGCACCATCGGATTCGGCCCCGGCACCGCCGTCGACGAGCGGGTCCGCGAGGACCAACGCACCGTCCCCACGGACGAGGGTGACCACGAGCGCTTCTCGCACTACGTCGAGAAGGACAAGCTCACCGAGGCGATGGTCATGGGCACCCCCGTGGTGGCCCTCTGCGGCAAGGTCTGGGTGCCGAGCCGCGCGCCGGAGAAGTTCCCCGTGTGCCCGGACTGCAAAGAGATCTGGGAATCCATGAAGGACGACCAAGGCCCCCAGGCGTGACCGGGCGGCACGATGCCGCCCCCCTCACCCCCGCACTGACTCCGGCTTGGCCGGACCGTGCGGCCTGGGGCACGGCCCCGCTGCTGCGGGCGTGGCAGACGGCGGCCATCGAGCAGTACTTCGCGCGGCAGCCGCGCGACTTCCTCGCGGTCGCGACACCCGGCGCCGGCAAGACCACGTTCGCGCTCTCCGTGGCCGCCGAGCTCCTCGGCCGCCGGCTGGTCGACCGGATCACCGTGGTCGCGCCGACCGAGCACCTCAAGCTCCAGTGGGCCGAGGCCGCGGCGCGTGCGGGGATCCCCATCGACCCGACGTACGCCGCCGGCAAGGGCAAGACGTCGACCGACTACCTCGGCATCGCGGTCACCTACGCCGGCGTCGGGGTCAACCCGTTGGCCATGCGGATCCGGACCGAGCGCTTCAAGACCCTGGTGATCCTCGACGAGGTGCACCACGCCGGTGACGCCATGTCGTGGGGCGAGGGCGTGCGCGAGGCGTTCGAGCCCGCGACCCGGCGGCTGGCGCTGACCGGGACGCCGTTCCGCTCCGACGTGAACCCGATCCCGTTCGTCACCTACGCACCCGGCGACGACGGCATCCCGCGTTCGGTCGCCGACTTCACCTACGGCTACGCGCACGCGCTGGCCGACCACGTCGTACGGCCGGTGCTCTTCATGGCCTACTCGGGCGAGATGCAGTGGCGCACCCGCGCCGGCGACGAGATCGCGGCCCAGCTGGGCGAGCCGCTGACCAAGGACCTCACCAACCAGGCCCTGCGCACCGCCCTCGATCCGGGCGGTGCCTGGATACCGTCGGTGCTGGCGGCCGCGGACATGCGGCTTTCGGAGGTACGCCGGCACGTGCCCGACGCGGGTGGTCTGGTGATCGCCACCGACCAGGACGCCGCGCGGTCCTACGCGAAGACGCTGCGCCAGATCACCGGGGAGGCCCCGACCGTGGTGCTGTCCGACGAGAAGCTGGCGTCGAAGAAGATCGCGGCGTTCACGACGAGCGACGCCCGCTGGATGGTCGCCGTGCGGATGGTGTCGGAGGGCGTCGACGTACCCCGCCTCGCGGTCGGCGTCTACGCCACGACCACGTCGACGCCGCTGTTCTTCGCCCAGGCCGTCGGCCGCTTCGTGCGGGCCCGTGCCCGCGGCGAGACCGCCTCGATCTTCCTGCCGTCGGTCCCCACGCTGCTCGGCCACGCCTCCGACATGGAGGTCGAGCGAGACCACGTCCTCGGCCGTCGGATCACCGAAGAGGACGACATCTTCGCGGCCGAGCGGGACCTGCTCGCCCAGGCGGAGGCCGGTGCGGCCGCGTCGGCCGACGAGCTGGGGCTGCCGTTCGAAGCCCTCGGGTCACAGGCTCGCTTCGACCGGGTGCTGTACGACGGCGGTGAGTTCGGCCACGCGGGCGAGGTGCACGTCGGGTCCGAGGAGGAGATGGACTTCCTCGGCATCCCCGGCCTGCTCGAGCCCGGCCAGATGCGCGAGCTCCTCCAGCAGCGGCAGAGCGACCGGGCCCGCAAGCAGCGCGCGATGCAGCCGGACCCCGACACGGTCGTGGAGGTGACGACCCACGAGCAGCTGGCGATCCTGCGTCGCGAGCTCAACGGTCTCGTGGCTGCCTGGCACCACCGCACCGGTCAGGCGCACGGGATCACCCACGCCGCGCTCCGCAAGGAGTGCGGCGGCCCGGCCGCCGCGGTCGCGAACGCCGATCAGCTGCGGGAGCGCATCACCCGGGTCCGCGAATGGGCCGCTCGCAAGTCTTCGTAGCCGCGCCGCCCTCCTAGACTCGGCGCATGCCGGCCGAGACGTCCCAGACGCTGGACCGTGGGCTCCGCGTGCTCGACGTCCTGGCCGGGTCCTCGGGGGGCCTGACCATCACCGAGCTCTCCGCCCGGCTCGACGTCAACCGCACCGTCGTCTACCGCCTGGTCAGCACCCTCGAGCAGCACGCGCTGGTCCGCCGGGACTCCCGCGGCCGGGTCCACGTGGGCCTGGGCGTCCTCCACCTGGCCTCCGCCGTGCAGCCGGTGCTGCGCGACCTCGCCGCACCCGTCCTGCGCGGGCTGGCCGATGCGGTCGGCTGCACGGCCCACCTCACCGTCGCGGACGGGGACGAGGCCCTGGCCCTGGCCGTGGTCGAGCCGTCGTGGACCGACTTCCACGTGAGCTACCGGGTCGGTTCGCGGCACCCCCTGGGTCAGGGGGCGGCCGGCAAGGCCATCCTGCTGGGACGCGAACCCGACTCCGCGGCCTTCGCGGTCACCACCGGCGAGCTCCAGCCGGGTGCCCGCGGACTCGCCGCGCCCGTCCGCGGGGTCGACGGCCTGGAGGCCAGCGTGGGCATCGTGACCCTCGGCGACCTGGACGAGGCCGAGATGGCGCGCCACGTGGCCGCCGCCGCGGCCGACCTGGCCGCCCGCCTCTCCTGATCGCCGTCTTGCGATAGTCCGTGACGAAAGTGTCGTCAATCGGGGCGAATCACGACAGTTTCGTCACGGAGTATCCGGAAATGGCGACTCCGGCCAGGGGGAGGACCCGGTAGGGGACCTGGGTGGCGAGCGCGATCACGGTGGCCGAGCGCACGATCGCCGGATGCTTGAGCACCAGGTCGATGACCCGCTGCAGGTCGGTGTTGGAGCGCGCCACGACCCGGGCGAACATGTCACCGGCGCCGGTGATCGTGTGGGCCTCGAGCACCTCGGGGATCCCGGCGAGATGCCGGCCGACCTCGTCGTGGCCGCTGCCGGCCGTCGTCTCCTGCCGGATCTCGAGCGTCAGGAACGCGGTCACGGGATAGCCCAACGCCTCCGGCGCCAGCTCCGGCCCCCAGCCGGTGACCACCCCGGACGACACCAGCTTGTCCAGCCGCGCCTGGACCGTGCCCCTGGCCACGCCGAGCCGACGGGACGCCTCGAGGACGCCCACCCGCGGGTCGTCGGCGAACAGAGAGATCAATCTGCCGTCGAGCTCGTCCATGAGGCACCCCTTGAGTGGACAACATGACCAGTGATTCAACGTACTGTTGCACAGGATGATCTGTTTCGGCGAGGCTGGGCACCATGACGACCACCCACGACACCCCCACCACCGGCGGCGCCCTGACCGCCGACGAGCTCAAGGCCGACCTCACCGTCGAGCAGCTGCGCCAGCTCGTCGGGCTCGTCGAGTACGACTCCAGCGCCGACGTCTTCCCGGTGACCGCCA
>JAOPXC010000339.1 GCA_025965335.1 Nocardioides sp.
GTCTTTGGAGCCACCAACCGGACTGAGCACCGTCGAGGCATGGTGGGCATCGCAGGCCAGCGACTACTTCAGACGACCAGACTTGGACGAACGCTTGACGGAGTAGACATGCCACCGCTCGCGGCTACTGAGTGACGCCGTCTCGACGACGCGAAACCGGCCAGATCCGGCAAACCGGGGCTGCCCAGTCGCTAGTCATCAACCTGAGAGCACGCCGAGGGCGGGCGAGCCGGTGGTCGGCAACGAACATGGACCCGAAGTCCGCGTCGGCGCGGACTGCTCGAGGCCTCGTGTCACCAGCGTCGTATAAACGCGCATCTTGGTCGGATAGGTCGGCGGCGAGGACCCTCCTCGCCAGGGCTCGCAGACCGTGCACCTCATAAGGTGCGCCGCATGCCCTCTGGTCGAACCGTCGCCGGCCTCGCTGTGCTCGCTTCATGCTTCCTCGCGCTCACGATGCTTACCCCGGCAAGCGCCGCACCCGCGTCGAGCGCGGACCGGAGGACGGACGGCACGGAGGTCAGCTGGATCGACGCGAAGGCAGTCGTCGAGGTTGACTGGCCGAAGTACGCCACCAAGGCATCCCGCCACGCGGCCGACATCCGCAAGGTCACAGCCAACCGACACGAAGGTCTCGAGGTCGTGTTCCGACACTTGCTGAAGCTGACGAAGAAGAACGGCCTCGACGTCGCCGTCATGTTCACCGACTACACCGAAGGGATGGAGTTCATCGCCGCAGCCTCCACCGAAACCGGACTCGGCGAAGCGACCTACGACGGGTACACGGTTGGCGAGTGCCTGGACGGAGGCATCGTGTCCCTTGAGGTCGACGCCGCCGCGGACACCCTCACCCTCACCGTCGACCCGGGTTGCATGGTGGCCACCATCGGCATGACGCGCATGGACGCCGCCGTCGGCGTGTTCCGCATGGGCAGGCTCGTCACCTTCGACGACGTCAAGACCACCGGACGCGGCATCTCTCTCGCCGAGCCGGACACCGACGTGTAGGCGCGTGTCCCGGCTGACTGCGCCGCGCCAAATGTTCGGCACCGTCACCGGAGCGACGCCGACCGCGTCGCGACGCTGCCAAATGGAATCCACGCCACGGAACGCCGGATTCCATCGATCTCGGCAGCAAACAACGGGCGCGTCCTTCTGGGCTTGACGCGGCTCCGCATGCGACCCGAACGCGACGGCTCGGACGACATCGGGAGGCGCGCCCCGTCCCACAGGCTCAAGCAACGGGCCAATGGCGGCTATGACGCGCTGCCGAGCCGTCATCAAGTGACAAGACGCGCCGCCCGCAGTGTCGCTGCGCGTGCGGGGCATGCCGATGGGCGGATGCCCGTGTTCAGGCCCAGGCACGACCTGTAGCGGACGGTGGGGGCCTTGTGAATGAACCCACCCGGCATGTCTTTTGCGCCGCGAAGGAACCTTCGGGGCCGGTTGGGCCATCTAATGGGGTGACGACTGCTACCTGACGGGCCAACCTTGACCAAGGATGACGATTTCTCCGAGTACGTCTCCGCGCGCTGGAGGGTGCTGGTTCGCTCCGCCATGTTGCTGGGCTGCTCGTTGCAAGAGGCAGAGGACCTCACCCAGACCACGTTGGCCCGTTGCTTCACGTCCTGGTCGAAGGTTCAGGCCGCCCGGCACCGGGATGCCTACGTCGCCAAGGTCTTGATCAACGTCCATCGGCAGAGCCGACGCAGGCGCTGGTGGGACGAGAAGCCGGCTGACCACCTTCCCGAACAGGGCCAAGCGGACATGACGGCGCACGTGGCTGGTGTGGATGCCGTGCACCGGGCACTGGGCGACCTGACCCCGGGCCAACGCGAGGTCGTGGTGCTGAGGTTCTACGCGCAACTCTCGGAGCAGGAGACTGCGGAGGCCCTCGGGGTCGCGGTTGGCACCGTCAAGTCCCGCATGTCCAGGGCCCTCGAGCTCTTGACCAACAACTCTCATCTCGTGGACCTGCGCGACGGAGGCAACTCGTGAACCACCAAGAAGCCGAACGAGTCCTTGGACGACTGGCCGAGGGACTTCCGGACTCGGAGCCCCCGATGGACCGCGTACTCGTTAGTGGCAAGTCGGCCCAACGAAGGAAGTCCAGACGAACGATGGTCGGCGCCGCCGTGGCGACCGTCCTTGTTCTCGCGGGGGGCGCGGCAGTGCTGCAAGCGGTCGCGGTGCGAGACGGGACGCACACCGAGGTGGCGACGGACGTCCCTACGCCGCCCGAGGGCATGCGCCTGGTCGGGATGGGACGAGTCGTCGTCGCCGTGCCCGACGCTTGGCCGACCAGGCCACCAGGATGCGGTCCACCCCAGAACCTCGTCTTCGTGGGGCCGTTCCAAGCGCCCGCGTGCCCGTCGACATCTCCATCACAGATCACACATGAGCCATGGACGACGGTTGGCTTCCGCTCCGTGCCCCGCGACTCGGCTGCGGGTGCGGTCACGCCGGGGCCCATCGATGACTCAGCCATCGTCCCCACCGGGTTGAGGTGCATCCCTGCGGCCGCCGGCACGCTGTCATGTGGCCAGACGTTCGCCATTCCCTCCCAGGGCGTAGCAGTGAACGTCTCCGCAGGAGGTGAAGACGCGGGTGCACGCATTCAGGCGGTACGCGACTCCCTGCAGTTGTTGCCCGACACCTACGCGACCGTTCCCCCCTACGCGCCCTTCGTGCCCAGGCCGTATGAGCCGCAACTTGAAGTTTGGCTTCGTCTCGTCCGACAGCTGGGACTCCAGTCTCGGCTCATCGACGGCGGCACCGCGACCTCGCGCGACATTGTCATCAGCCCAGAGCCCGGCTCGGTCCTTCGGGTAGGCGAAACCGTCACTCTGACGACACACGCAGGTCCGGACGGAGCGAACTGCGCGGTACCCGACACCAGCGGCTGCCCGGCCGCCACCGACGCGCCCCAATCCGGGACAGCCGTTGAACTGCCGACCTCTCAATACGTCGAAGGGGTCATGAGTCTGGATGTCGGGTTCGGCGGAGTCCTGTCCCTGGACGATGAGGGCTGCGTCTATCTCGCGGGGCGGACCGGCAACGGCGACATCACGATGGGCGGCCTCTACGCCGTCTGGCCGCGTGGCTTCTCTGCGGCTGTCAGTCCAGACGGCGTGTTGACACTTCGCAACGCCGCTGGCCAGGAGGCGGCGCACGGAGGAGACAGCCTGAGCTTGGGCGGCTACATCGCGTCTCAGGCTCCCGACGGCACCAGCAACCCGACCTGTATCCCTGTCGACGCCGCCGTGGGGGTGGTTCAGGACTACGTGAAGGTTCGAGGAGGGGCCTAGGACCACCACCGCCCAAAGCATCCGGATCTATGCCTGCGGGGTCAGGCCGCTTCGAGCGGCTGAGAGTTTGCCCCGCCTTCGCGGCGGATAGAAGCACCGCCCGTGCGGGATGAAACGGCTTCTCGCACCGAGAGTCGAGCGTTCCCTGAAAACGGGTGGTGGACACGATTCAGGCTCTGTGAGGCTGCCTTCATGACCAGCAGCGATCTATGGGACGCCGAGACGGCGGAGCGTTATGACGAGTCATCGGCGTTCATGTTTGCACCGGAGGTACTGCAGCCAACGGTTCAGTTCCTCGAGGAGCTGGCGGGCCGCGGGCCGGCCCTGGAGTTCGCGATCGGGACGGGACGCGTCGCCATACCGTTGGTCGAGCGGGGCGTCTCGGTTTCCGGCATCGAGCTGTCGGAGCCGATGGTCGATCAACTGCTCAGGAAGCGGGCGGACATCCCCGTCGTCGTCGGTGACATGGCGACGAGCACGATGCAGGGGGAGTTCTCGCTCGTGTATCTCGTCTGGAACGGAATCGGAAACCTGCGGACCCAGGCCGAGCAGGTCGCGTGCTTCCACAACGCCGCGCGCCACCTCGCGCCCGGCGGACGATTCGTCATCGAACTATGGATCGCCGGCATCCGGCGCTTCCCGCCCGGTCAGGCTGCGGTGCCCTTCCACGTGGGTCAGCATCATGTCGGCTTCGACACCTACGACATGACCACCCAGCAGGGCACGTCCCACCACTACCGCCGGCACTCTGACGGCACCGTGACCTACGGCGCCAGCAACTTCCGCTACATCTGGCCGGCCGAGTGTGACCTCATGGCTCAACTAGCCGGAATGAACCTTGAGCGCCGGATCGCCGACTGGCACGCCAACCCCTTCACCAACGACAGTGAGAGCCACATCTCGGTCTGGCGCAAGCCAACCTGAGCCAGTCTGGGATTGCGACCCCGAACGGCCCCGGATCTAGCCGAGATCTAGCCGCGAGTCGCGACCTGACCCATGTCGAGCAGCCCCGCAGGCGGAGTGACGCACCCTCGTGCACGCCCGGATTGCGCATAGCGCGGCAGCTGGTCAGTGACTAGGGGCGATACAACTCTGACGCCTGGACGACCTCGCTGCCGGAGAGCCAGACTGCTAGGGGCACACGCCCTCGTTCCGCGACCTTCGCGAGTTCATCGCAGTCCACAACGTGGTCTTGCAACGGTTCTCTGTACCCAACCCGAATGACGCCGGTGCACACGGTGCCCCGGGTGATCTCAAGTGGATGACTGGTGCCGTTGGATGCATCGAAGTAGTCGTCGGAGAACGGGTACTCCTCACCGTGGTCCCGAGCGTATGCCTCGCCTTCCGCATCGTTGCGGAGAGTCTGGAAGGGAGTCAGGCTCATCCTGCCGTCGGCGGCTGTCAGCCAGCCCGTATCTGGCTCGGGGTCCGGGCAGCCATCCTTGTGAACGGGAAACCCCGCACCTGGGTCGCACGGCATCGGTAGCTTGGTAGGCACCGGTGCCTTCGACGTCGTAGCGGACGACGAAGGTGAAACTTCCGACGGCGCTTGCGAGACAGCCGGGGTTGCCTCAAGGGCCCGATTCGGCCCTGCGTCACAGGCGGTCACGAGCAGGGGCACGCAAGTGATCACCGCGACGATGAACTCGGGCCGTTTCACACACGCGCGACGCACCGGCCCTCAAGAAGGTTGCTGCCAGCAGGATGCCGCTCCAGTGCCCTTGTCATCGGCGTGACCGATCAGCGGCATAGGAAGTTCGCGCCTAGTGTGCCGCCATGGTCGCCCAGATTCCGATCTCAGTCGCTGCACTTGTGCGCGACGGTCTCGTGCTCCTGGTGCATCGCCATCCATCGCGTCGGTGGTATCCCGACTGCTGGGACCTCGTCGGCGGACATGTCGAGTCGGGCGAGTTGCCTCACCAGGCCGTCAGTCGGGAATGCCTCGAAGAACTCGCTGTCCACGTCCATGACCCCCTACCCATCCTGATGACGGTCAGTGACCCCACCCTCGACATGCACGCGTTCCTCGTCACGCGCTGGGAAGGGGAACCTGTCAACGCCGCAACCGAGGAGCACGACGATCTTCGCTGGTTCCGGCCCAGCGTTCTCGGAGACTTGAAGATGGCCCACCCGGCCAGCCTGTCGAGCATCCTGAGCGCCGTCCGGGCCGCAACCGATTAGCCGCTACGAACCGTCCGCTCATCGGCTAGATCCGGTCGTTCCGCAAGCCGAACCGTGACCGGCACGAGAGTCCGTCAGCGAAGGCAATCGCCACCAGACCGTGATGGTCCCACTGACAGATCGGCCTGCGGCGGGCGTGGCCGCACTCTTCGCGGCATGTGCATGCGTTCCTCGGATCCACCTCGGAGGAAGAGAGGGCACGCCGACTCAGCTGTGGGGGAAGAATCACGTGAGTGAAGAAGTACATCCTCTTCGACCATGACGGTGTTCTGGTCGATACCGAGCTCTGGTACTTCAAAGCCGGCGAACGCGCCCTCGCGGACATTGGTTTGGCCGTCGACAGGGACCAGTACCTGCTGGACATGAGCCAGGGTCTGGGTACGTGGGCCCAAGCCAAGGCGGCAGGTGTTGATGAACGAACCAGCAACAGTCAGCGCGCGGTTCGTGACGCCTACTACCAGGAGTACCTGCGGACTGAGGTTTCCGCAACGACGTCGTCCTGGTCGACGAGCTCGGCTTCGCGCCGCTGGACGACACCGGAGCCCAGCTGCTGTTCCGGTTCGTCGCCGCCGCCTACGAGAGACGATCGCTCGGCATCGGGTCACACTTGCCATTCGAATCCTGGGGACGGTTCCTACCCGAACACACCACCGCCGTCAGCCTGCTCGACCGGCTCCTGCACCACTGCCACACCGTGGTCACCGACGGCGACTCCGAGCGGATGAAACAAGCCTGAGGACGAGGAGGGACCAAGATCAAGACCAACTGATCAACCACGAAGAGTGGGGACTTTTAGTTGGCCAGAAACAGGGACCGCGAACTGGCCGTTGACACTCTAGACCAGCCTTCGCTAGGGCCCACTTCGCGAAGGAACTGCATTACGGCTTGAGCGCCGGCACTTGGCGGAAGGCTCAACTGTCTGCCAGGTCCTCCTCGTTCCCAAGTAGGGGGCATGGCGAGAACGAGGCTGGTGAGCTGGCTAGATCCCGTGAACGCTCCCTGGATCTCTGACAATAGGTGTGTGAGGGCTCACGCTGAGGCCAGATAGGTGGGGTTGTGCTTTCTGATGCCCAGCTCGTCAAGAGGTCCCTGGCCGAGCCACGGTGTTTCGAGGAACTCGTGGCGCTCCACGGCGCGCGAGTTCACTCGTACCTGTACCGACGCGCTCCGGGCGCTGCTGACGACCTGCTGAGCGAGGTGTGGCTTGCCGCGTTCGAGGGCCGGCATCGCTTCGACCCCGATCTGGGTGTCGTTGCCAGTTGGTTGTTCGGCATTGCCCACAACGTGCTGCATGCTCACCACCGTCGCGAACGCCGTCAAGTCGGGGTCGCTCAGCTCGGCATTGAAGACTCCTCGGAGGACTGGAGTGCTGTCGACGCCCGGCTTGATGCGGCTGGGGTCGCAGCCGAGCTTCGAACAGCGTTGGCGGAGCTGTCGGCCGAGGAACGTGACGTGCTGCTCCTCGTGGCCTGGGAGCAGCTGACGCCGACTGAGGCTGCCCACGTTCTCGGCATCCCCGCGGGCACCGCTCGGTCACGACTTCACCGTGCACGTGCACGGATCAGCGCAGGCTGGCCCGAACGCACTGACCCCGACAGGCAAGTAAGAGCCAAGAGCTATCTACGTGCCGGATACGGCGACAGCAGAGAGGCATCGTCATGAAGAGCGAGACGGAACGAATCGACGTGTGGACGGAACTGGAACGGGCCGGAGAGGTGCCTGCACCCGCCGATGAGATCCTGTTGACGTCACGCGCCGCCCTGCGCCGAGCCGCCGGAACCGAAACGCTGCGTGCCGACGTGCTGCGAATCAGGCGGCGGCGCCGTACCCGCGCAGCGGCCCTGATCGGCGGGGCCATCGCAGCCTCGGTCGCGCTCGGCGTCATGACGGTCGATATCGGTGGCCGTCCGGTCGGCGCCTCACCGGCGGCGGCCGCGGTCCTCGAGCGGGCCGCCGACGCCACGCTCGCGACGTCGGAACCGGTCGTCGGCCCCGGACAGTACCTGCGGATCACCCTGGTGGAGCAGTCGTGGTCCGCTGACCGGGACGACAAAAGGGACATCCTCATCGGCAGCGACGGCAAGCCGGTTGTCTATCAGGAGCGTCGTACGCGGCAGATCTGGGTGCCCCATGACCGCCGCGACGACTGGGTGATCCGGGACGGCTCCGTGCCGCTCAGGAGCATCAGCAAGGACGCCGCCGCCCACAACACCGGCGTGCCCACCGAGACGTGGACCGTTCCGTCCTGGGCCGGCAAGGGCAACGACACCTATATCAAGACCTACGACCCGGCCTGGTACGCGACGCTCCCGCGAGACCCCGAGCGGCTACTCGCCCGGCTCAAGGCTGAGGATCCGGGCGAGTCAGGATCGTCCGCCAGCTTCTATTTCCAGGAGGTCTTCAGCGAGGTGCTGAGGAGTGGCATTGCCCCGGCCGACATCCGGGCCGCCCTGTTCGAGGCGCTAGCTGCGACACCGGGGATGGACGTGGTCGACGGGGTCGCCAACCTCGATGGCCGCCGCGGGGTGGCCATCGGCTACCGCGACAGCAACTGGCAGATGGTGTTCGACCGTGCCACCGGCCTGTACATCGGAGAGCGAGCGACATCGCCGGACTTCCCGGACGTCCCGGGACTCGATGAGGACAAGACCACCTGGCTGACCTCGGTCCGGACCGACGTCGTTGACGAGGCCCCCGGCCAAGGCTGAGCCCTGTGCGGCGATCGGATGAGCCTGAGCAGCGTGCCAAGGGACCGATCCCAACTATCAGATGGTGATCCCCGAGGTCTCCGGGTGGCGCTGCTCCGGCTCATCCCTACCGCTTCGACGTCAGGGGCAGTACGCACAGCCTCAGTTGCCGGCGCCTGGGTCCGTTCGAGTGTGGTCGCCGGCGGCATAGTGCTTCCACCTTGAGCCTCAAGTGGAGTCCCCTGCGTGGCGATGTGGCGGGCTGGCACCGCCACCTTCACCACGCATGGCCTCACGGCTCAAGGCGGCCCTGAGCTGAACGCACGGTGAGTCGCTCCGCCTCGGCGAACTCCTGCGAGTAGCAAGCCTGGATGCGAGCGTCCACCTCCGCCTGATTCATGCCCAGCAGGCATGACCGGCGGCTGCCCACAGATGGCCTGACATCAAGCAGATTGGGATGCGCACCATGCGGCATAGACTGCGATTCGGCGGTCTGCTGCTCTACCGGGATACCTGTGGACGTGATCGGAGCGCTGGTCGAGGTCATGACGTCCCTGTACGCCGGCCTCGTCGGCCGTCCTTTGGCAGCGACGCCGGGCAGAGCGGCTGATCAGGCAGGGGAAGGTCAGGCGCGTCCTGTTCGACGCCGACGAGCCTGTCCTTCCTGGCCGTTCTGTCGATGGTGTGGCCGAGGTGTCGGAGAAGTGTCTACGCATTCAAGACGTGGATTGCCTGGGTTCGCGGCGTCGAGGGGCCGCCGGACGAGGGCCAATCGACCCGTTCGCGCAGGATGGAAAGTTTCACCCGTCGGACGGCAACCTTGGTCTTCGAGCCACGAATACGCATCTACAGACTCCGTCTACACAACGGGCCCGCCGTGGGATGGTCGGTTCTCGCGTTCCAAGCCGAGCAGGCCCTCGCGCTGCTCGGCTTCAGCGACGAGAACGGGCGACTGAGTAGCCCGCTCATCGGCATCCGGTCGGATCCCTTTCGGGATGATGTCGACCACGAGCTGAGGGGCGTTCGAACGGCGAAGGCTGACCGCAGAGCGTTCGGCTTGCGGAACGACCGGATCTGCTTGTTATGCCGGTGAGCGGTCGGACGTTCAAACTGGTGATCATGAGATCGGACTCGTTGGCTGAGGCGGCGGCACGGTCCGTCGACTTCGGGCAGATCG
>JAOPXC010000381.1 GCA_025965335.1 Nocardioides sp.
CGCTGGTGCTCTGGGAGGCGCAGTTCGGCGACTTCGTGAACGGCGCCCAGATCGTGATCGACGAGTTCATCGCCGCCGGCAAGACCAAGTGGCGCCAGGAGTCGGGCGTCGTACTGCTGCTCCCCCACGGCTACGAGGGACAGGGCCCCGACCACTCCTCGGCCCGCATCGAGCGCTTCATGACGATGTGCGCGGACGACGCGTTCGTGGTCGCCCAGCCCTCGACGCCGGCGTCGTACTTCCACCTGCTGCGCAAGCACTCGCTGGGCGAGGAGCACCGTCCGCTGATCGTGTTCACGCCCAAGTCGATGCTCAAGCGCAAGGAGGCCGCCTCGCAACCCGACGAGTTCACCTCCGGCACCTTCAAGGCGTTCATCGGGGACCGCGAGGCCGACTCCGACAAGGTCGACACCCTGCTGCTGTGCTCGGGACGCATCACCTGGGACCTGATGGTCGAGCGCGCCAAGCACGAGGACCAGAGCCGGTTCGCGATCGGCCGCGTCGAGCAGCTCTACCCGCGCCCGCTCGACGACATCAGGGCCGAGATCGCTCGCTACCCACACCTCAAGGCCGTGCGCTGGGTGCAGGACGAGCCCGAGAACATGGGTCCGTGGCCGCACTACGCGCTCAACGTGTGGCCGAAGGTGGACGCCCAGGTCGAGGGCATCACCCGTCCGGCCTCGTCCTCGCCCTCGGTCGGCACCGTCAAGCGGCACACGGCCGAGCAGAAGGAACTGCTTGAGCGCGCGTTCGCCTGATCCGAGCCGCGGGGCGGGGTCGGATCGTCGGTGGTTGAGCAGCGCGCGCGACCGAGGAACGAAGTCGCGACCCCGCGGGTCCAAACCTGGTGAGGAGAGGCTGGTACCGAGATGTACTTCACCGATCGCGGTATCGAGGAACTCGAAAAGCGCCGCGGCGACGACGAGGTCACCCTGGCGTGGCTGGCCGAGCGACTCCAGGAGTTCACCGACCTGCACCCGGAGTTCGAGACCGCGGTGGAGCGGTTCGCGACCTGGCTGGCCCGGCTCGACGACCCCGACGAATGAGGCCGCTGACCGGGGTTACGGGTCTCCCAGCCTGCCGCGCTCGGGGTCCTCGACGAGCTCGAGGGTGACTTCGTTGTCGGCGTCCTCGTTCTGCGCGGCCGCCCTGCGGGCCGCGTCACGGAGCTCGAAGATCTCGGTGGCCAGGCCCCCCAGGGCGCCGGCCACGTCCTTGACCGCCGTGGTCAGGATCGTGGCCACCTCCCCGACCGTGGTCGCGGCGGCCTCGACGGCACCCTGGACGGCGTCCTTGCGGATCTCGTTGTTGCTCAGGTGGTCCTTCATGGGCCGGCTCATGACCACAGTCTTGCCGTTTCTGCTCACCCGGCAAACGTGCGCCGCCGGGGACCGGGAGTTTGAGTGAACGTTCGTACACCCGGGACTAGGGTCTGAGTCATGGTGGAGACCCCGGCCCGCCCCGAGAGTCGCGGCGAGCGCAAGGAGCGCACTCGTCGGGCCATCCTCGACGCGGCGCTCGCGCTGTGCGAGGACAGCAGCCTCGTGGCCCTGTCGCTGCGCCAGGTCGCCAAGGAGGTCGGCATCGTGCCGACCGCCTTCTATCGGCACTTCGAGTCGATCGAGGCCCTCGGCCTCGAGCTTGTGGACGAGTCCTTCGTGTCGTTGCGCGCGATGCTGCGCGACGTACGGCGCAGGGACCCGGCGCTCGAGGACGTCATCGACGGCTCGATCCGGATCCTGGTCGAGCACGTGCACCAGCAGCGCGCGCACTTCCACTTCATCGCACGGGAGCGAGCCGCCGGTCCCCCGACGGTGCGTGGGGCGATCCGGCACGAGATCGAGCTGTGCGAGCGCGAGCTCGCGGCCGACCTCACCCGGCTGCCCGACATCGGTCCGTGGTCGGCGGAGGACCTGCGGGTGTTGTCCAACCTGATCGTGATGGCGATGGTCGCGACCGCCGAGGCGATCCTCAGCGCCCCGCGCCGGCCGGACGCCGAGAAGCAGATCGTCGAGACCGCCCGGACCCAGCTCCGGATGGTGCTCATCGGCGCCCTGAACTGGCGGTCGCGGAGCTGAGTTTCGTCGAACCACCTCGGGAGCCAGGCACGTCGTGTTCCACTGCCGGGCATGGGTCTCGCCGCCGATCTCGGCTACCAGTTCAAGCGCCCCAACGTGTTCCAGCGCACGACACAGGCGGTCGCGTCCACGCGCGCCGGGGCCTGGCTCTTCGCCAAGACGCTGCGCCACCTCGATGACGCCGTCGGCAGGCTCAGCCGCGGACGCCTGAGCGCCCCCGCGCTGCTGGCCGGTCTCCCCGTCATCGACGTGACCACCACCGGCCGCAAGTCGGGGCTACGTCGCCCCACTCATTTGATCTCCGTCCCGATCGCCGACACGCTCGCGCTGCTCGGGACCAACTTCGGCCAGCCCGCCACGCCGGCCTGGGTGCTCAACCTCGAGGCCGACCCCCATGCGAGCGTCACCTACCGCGGCACCAGCCGCGAGGTCGTGGCCCGTCCGGCCAGCGACGACGAGTTCGCCGAGGTGATGGCCAACTCGGCGTCTCTCTACGGCGGCTACGCGAAGTACCGGGAGCGCATCACCGGCCGGCGGGTACGCATCTTCGTGCTCGAGCCGGCCTGACGCGGCTCAGCACAGGTCGGACTCGTTGCCCTCCGGATCGGCCATCATGATGTGGTGGTCGAACTCCGTCAGCACGGTTGCACCGAGCGGGACCATCCTCGCCGCCTCGTCCGGCCAGGGGGTGCAGGCGTAGCCGACCGCCCGGGTCCGGAACTCAGCCGGCAGAGCCGAGTCCTGGCAGTCCTGGGCGATCTCGATGACCGCGCACCTCAGGCCCTGTCGAGGAAGTCGAGCACCCGTTTGGTCATCAGGGTCGCGGCGTCGGCGTCGTACGACGCCAGTGAGCTGTCCGCGAACAGGTGCTGCTCGCCGGGGTAGACGAACAGCTCGGCCGACGGTCCGACGGTCGCGACGAGCTCGCGGGCGGCATCGATGTCGCCCTCCTCGGCGAAGAACGGGTCCTGGTCCATGCCGTGGATCTGCACGGGGACGCCATCGGGCCAGGGGCCGAAGGCCCACTCGCCGGTGATCGGCATGCACGAGTGGAAGAGCAGGGCGCCGCGCGCTCCCGGTCGGGTCTGCGCCAGCTTCTGCGCCGGCCCGACCCCGAGCGAGAAGCCGGCGTACACGAGCCCGGCAGGCAGGTCGTCGGCTGCGCGTTCCGCCCGCTCCCGCAGGGTGTCGAAGCCGACCTCCTTGGCGTGGGCCGCGCCCTCGTCGAGGGTGCCGAAGGTGCGCCCGTCGAACACGTCGGGCGTGTGCACGGTATGGCCGGCCCCGCGGAGCTCGTCGGCGAATGCGACGACCCCGTCGGTCAGTCCCTGGATGTGGTGGAAGAGCAGTACCTCGGCCATGTTTTACTCCCTCTTCGTGGCTGCTGTGGATCAACGATCCAACACTCTAGAATGATCCAACCATGTCGATCAATAGGAAGTTCCCGGATTACGAGCTGGTGGACCGCATCGTGGTGACCAGCCCGGCCGAGCTGCGCGCCATGGCGGACCCGTTCCGGTCGACCCTGCTCGACCTCGTCCTCGAGCGGGCCGCGACGGTGACGGAGCTGGCCGCGGCGGTCGAGCGCCCCAAGAGCACCGTGGCGCATCACGTCAAGGTGCTCGTCGACGCGGGCATGCTGCGCGTGGTGCGGACGCGGCGCGTGCGCGCGATCGACGAGCGCTTCTACGGCCGGACCGCCCGGGTCTTCTACGTCGGTCAGGTGCCGCTGGAGCAGGTGACTCCACCGCCGTGGACCAACTACCTGGCCGATGCTGCGGAGGAGTCGAACTCGGCGTACCACGCGGACACGATGTGGGCGCTGCATCGCCACGCCCGGATCTCCCGTGCCCGGGCCAACGAGTTCTGGCAACGTGTCGACGAGGTCGTCAGCGAGTTCAGCCAGCTGCCACGCGAGGGCGACACGGTCTTTGGGTTCGTCGCGGGGCTGTACCCGACCGAACACCCGAGCCTGCCCGAGGGGGACGACCACAGGTAGCGCGCTCGCCGAAGCACTGACCCGGGTCGGCGGCCCGGCCGTCGATCCGCCTCGGTCCACGCGCCGAGTGACCGTGGTCAGTGATGCGGCGTCTGCGGTGGCTTCGGCGTCACGACCCTGGCGAGCTCAGCTCGGCGAGATGACGACCTCGGGGATCGTGGCGTCGGCGGGCAGATCGAGCACGTGCAGGATCGTGTCGACGACCGTGGCGGGCCGGATCCAGTCGGCGGCGTCATACTCCTTGCCCTCCTGCTCGTGCACCTTGGCCTGCATCGGCGTTGCGGTTCGGCCCGGGAACACGGACGTGACCCGGACGCCGTGCTCGAGCTCCTCGGCCCGCAACGAGTCGGCGAGGGCGCGCAGGCCGTGCTTGGAGGCGGCGTACGCCGACCAGGTGGCGTGTGCCGAGAGCCCCGCCCCTGAGTTGACGAACACGACGGTGCCCCGGGCGGCCCGCAGCGCCGGGAGGACCACCCGGGTCAGCACGGCCGGCGCGACCAGGTTGACCGCGAGCTGCTCCTGCCAGTGCGCCGCGGACAGCTCGGCCACCGCACCCAGCTCCACGACGCCTGCCGCATGCACGACGGAGTCCAACCGGTCGGGCAGCGCATCGGCCAGCCCCTCGACGGCGACCGCGTCCGCCAGGTCGGCGACCAGCACGGTCGTGGCCGGCATCCGGCGGCTAAGGTCAGTCGCGCGCTCGGCCGACCGGGCAACCAGGACAACTCGGTCCCCGCGATCGAGCAGTCGCTCGGCCAGCAGCGCAGCGATGCCGGAGCCGGCACCGGTGACCAGATGGGTGGGCTGGTTCATCGGGTGAACACGATCTTGCCGAACACCTCTCCCCCGGCCATCGCGGCGAAGCCCTCGGCGGCGTCGGTCATCGGGAGCGTCCGGTCGATCAGGGGGCGGGCGCCGGACGCGTCGAGCAGGGACACGAGGGAGGCGAGCTCGTCGCGCGTGCCCATGGTGGACCCGATGACCCTGAGCTGCAGGAAGAAGATCCGGGTCAGCTCGGCGTCGTCGAGCTTGGGGCCGGACGTCGTACCGCTGACGACGATGGCGCCGCCGGGACGCAGGGCGCGGATCGAGTGCGACCAGGTGGCGCGCCCGACGGTCTCCATGACGGCGTCGACCTTGACCGGCAGCCGGGCGCCCGACTCGAACACGTCGTGAGCACCGATCTCGAGGGCCCTGGCGCGCTTGGCCTCGTCGCGGCTGGTCGCCAGGACGCGCAGGCCGGCGGCGTGCGCCAGGGTGATCAGGGCGGTGGCGACGCCGCCGCCGGCGCCCT
>JAOPXC010000392.1 GCA_025965335.1 Nocardioides sp.
CCACGCTCGCTGCTCAACCACCGAGGTGCGTCAGCGGTCGGCGGGCTCGATCAGGGCCGTGGTCACCCAGTGCGACAGCGCGAAGGTGCCCATCGCGATCAGGGGGATCGTGATGATCATCCACCACGCGAAGATCACGTCGACCAGGAACAACAGCGACAGCACACAGAGCAGGCCGACGGCCAGGAAGCTGGTGCTGGCCGGGTCCACGACCCGGAACGCGCGCAGCATCCCCGCGCCGAGGAAGACCGCGCCGCCGAAGATCGCGAGCAGCAGCAGCAGGCCGGGTCCTCCGCAGGAGGACGTGCCCTTGACGACCTCACACAGCCGGAATGACGCCGCGGTCAGGCCGACGATGACGAGGCCCACGACGGCACCGGTCAGGACGGCGGCCACCAGGCCGCTCACCAAGCTCTTGCGGGGCGCACCCGCGGGCTCCGACTCGAGGTCCGGCTCCGGCTCGGGGGCCTCGGCGGCGGCGGGCTCCGGCGCCACCTCGTCCGCGAACAGGGGCGGCGGTGGCTCCGGGGAGGGGACCGGGGCCGGCGGGGACGTCACACGCTCCTCGAACCGGGTGGGCTGCTCGGCCGTCACCTGCTCGTCGGCCTCGAAGATCGTCGTCGGAGCGTCCTCGTCGGCGGGTGCCGGCTCGGTGCTGGTGCCCTGGGCGTCGGCCGCCGCGGCCTGGCGTCGGCGCTTGCGTCCGAACCCGATGCGGGGTGCCTCCAGCGAGGGCGTCTCCTTGCCCAGGTCCTCGTCTGCCATGCCGGAAGTGTGTCACGACGACTCCGGCGGCGGGGTGACTCCGGGGCGCCCGAACCGGCCCGGAGACGCCGCGGGGCCCGGATCCATCCGGATCCGGGCCCTCGTTGATGTCTGCGACATCGCGGTGTCGGGCTGACAGGATTTGAACCTGCGGCCTCCTCGTCCCGAACGAGGCGCGCTACCAAGCTGCGCCACAGCCCGATCGTGGACACCACTCGAAGAGCCGAGCCCACAAGCAGGGGAGCATACCCGAGCGAACGCGGCCCCTCGCAATCGGCCCGGGCCCCCGGACGAGGTCCCGGTCAGCTCTCCGGAGTGAGGGTCAGCAGCGTCGCCTCGGGACGGCAGGCGACCCGGATCCGGGCGTAGGGGCTGGTGCCGAGACCGGCCGACACGTGCAGCCAGGACGAGCCGGCCTGGCCGGGCTCCGAGTACGCCGGGTGACGGTGCAGGCCCCGGGCCCGGGCGGCCTCGAGGTCGCAGTTCGTGGTCAGCGCGCCGACGCCGGGCAGGCACACCTGACCGCCGTGGGTGTGCCCCGCGAGGATCGCGTCGTAGCCGTCGGCGGCGAACCGGTCGAGCACTCGGAGGTACGGGGCGTGCGCCACGCCGAGGCGGACGTCGGCGTCCGGGTCGGCGGGCCCGGCCACCTTGTCGAGCCGGTCATAGCTGAGATGCGGGTCGTCGACGCCGGCGAACGCGAACGACGTGCCGCCGACCCTCAGGGCGCCACGGTCGTTGGTCAGGTCGAGCCATCCCGCGTCGGTGAACGCGTCCCTTAGATCCGGCCACGGCAGCTGAGGGACGTCCGTGAAGCGCTTCCCGTTGTCCGGAAGCAGGTAGCTGAGCGGATTGCGCAGGCAGGGCTCGAAGTAGTCGTTGGAGCCGAACACGAAGACCCCCGGGACGTCGAGGAGCGACCCGAGCGACTCACGCACGACCGGGACGGAGTCACGGTGCGAGAGGTTGTCACCGGTGTTCACCACCAGGTCCGGGGCCAGGTCCGCGAGCCCGCGCAGCCACTCCTGCTTGCGCCGCTGGCCGGGTGTCATGTGGATGTCGCTGAGGTGGAGCACCCGCAGCGGTCGCTGTCCGGCCGGCAACAGCGGGACCTGGACCCGGCGCAGCGTGTACGCCCGCGCCTCACACGCGGCGTACGCCGTGAGACCTGCCCCGGCGAGCAGTCCGACGCCCGTGAGGCGCCGGAGAAAGGGGAAGGGGATCACGCGGCAAGGCTGCCACAATGGCCAACATGAGTGCCCTCAAGGACCGCCTGCGTACCGACCTCACCGCCTCGATCAAGGCGCGCGACGAGATCCGCTCGTCGACCCTGCGGATGGTCCTGACCGCCATCACCAACGCCGAGGTCGCCGGCAAGGCGCACCGCGAGCTCACCGACGACGACATCCTCGGGGTGCTGTCCAGCGAGTCGAAGAAGCGACGCGAGGCCGCGACCGCCTTCGATGACGGGGGTCGCGCCGCGATGGCCGACAAGGAACGCGCCGAGGCCGCCGTGATCGCCGACTACCTCCCCGAGCAGCTCGGCGCCGACGAGGTCGCCGCCATCGTCACCGCCGCCGTCGAGCAGGTCGGTGCTGCCGGTGAGGGCATGAAGGCGATGGGCAAGGTCATGGGCCTCGTCCAGCCCCAGGTCAAGGGGCGGGCCGACGGTGCGGCGGTCGCCGCAGAGGTACGTCGCCAGCTCGGCTGACAGATCGCGCAGCTCGGTCGCGGCGGTCAGTGCCCGTGGCCGCTACCGCCACCGCAACCGCCACCGCCGCCGCGGGGGCCGCCAC
>JAOPXC010000421.1 GCA_025965335.1 Nocardioides sp.
CCGTTGGCGGTGGCGTCCCAGACCCGGGCGAACGAGGTGCCGTTGAAGCTGTAGACGTCGGCATCGTCGGCCGTGCCCGCGACCCCGGGCGGGTTGGTGTTCCCGAAGGTGGAGAAGTACAACGTGCCACCGGCGACGCTGATCGCGTCCACGTCCTCGTTGGCGTCGGTCAGACCCCGCGCGGTGCCGTCGAAGTAGACCGACCAGGTGCCGGCGTTGAAGTACACGACGTCCTCGTCCTGCACCGCTCCCAGGCCCGGCACCGTGGTGTCGGCACTGAAGGACAGGTAGAAGTGCGTGGCGTCGACCCGGTCGAAGCCGTCGACATTGGCGGTCGCCGGGAGGTTGTACGGCGCAGCCGAGACGTCGATCGACCGGCTGTAGGCCGTGCCGTTCCACGTGTAGATGTCCGCGTCGTCGGCCGTGCCCGCCACACCCGGCGGGTTGCTGTTCCCGAACGTCGAGAGGTACAGGTCCTGGACCGGCGGAGGCGGCGGGGGCGGCGGGGGCGTGACCGTGAGAGTCGCAGGCGCGGTCCTGCTGATCGCTCCACCGGTGCCGGTCACCGTCAGCGGGTAGTCACCCGGGGGCGTCGCCGCCGACGTGGTCACCACCAATTGGGAGGCGCCCGAGCCGCCGGCGACCACCCCGGGGCCGAAGGTCCAGCTCGCCTGCGCGGCCGCCAGACCCGACAGCGAGAGCGTGACGTCACCGACGAAGCCGTTCACGGGAGTCACCTGCACGTCGAAGCTCGCGACCCCACCGGCCCCGGTGCTCGCGCCGGACGGCGCCACCGCCACGCTGAAGTCGGCGGGCGGGGGCGGGGCCGTGACCGTGTCGTACGCGGCCAGGACGTCGAGCCGGCCGTGGCCGTACCCGTCATCCGCGCCGGGTGGGCCGAGGTCCCGTGCGCTGGCGACAAGCGCACTGCGCTGCTGGTCGGGAGTGAGTGCCGGGTAGGCGTCGAGCAGCAGCGCCAGGGCGCCGGCCACGTGCGGGGCCGCGATCGAAGTCCCCGAGACCGTCTGGTAGAGCCCGTACCGGTCGGCGGTGAGGATGTCGACGCCCGGCGCGACGAGGTCCGGGAAGACGCCGGACCTTCCTCCACACGTCGAGGGGCCCCGGCTGCTGGCCGAGTAGATCAGGTCGGGGCTGGAGACGGCGCCGACGGCCAGCGACTCGGGATAGTTGGCCGGGCTGATGCTCGTCGAGTCGGTCGGCCCGAAGTTGCCGGCGGCGAAGACGGGCAGGATGCCGGCGGCGCGCAGCCCCTGCACGTCCAGCTGGAACGACAGGTCGCAGCTGGGCCCGGAGCCGATCGACCAGGAGCCGGTCACGACTTGTGGCGCGTCGTAGGTGTTCGGGTTTCGATCCGGGTCGAGCAACCACTGGAACGCCTCGTGGACCGCCGTCGCCGTCGCGCCGCCCCGGTCGTCAAAGATCTTGGCGGCGATCCAGGTGGCCCCGGGGGCCGTCCCGATCGTCGTGCCCCCGGCGTCGCCGCCGACCATCGCGCCCATCGTGGCCGTGCCGTGTCCGCTCAGGTCGGTGGGTGTGTCGGGGTGCTCGCCGTAGGGGTCGAACCAGCTGTTCGTGCCGCCGCGCCATCGGCTGGCGAGGTCCGGGTTCGTCACGTCGACGCCGCTGTCCAGCGTGGCCACCACGACGCCCTGCCCGTTGTACCCCAGGTCCCACACCGGCGGGGCCTCGACCGTTCTCTGGTTCGGCTCGGGTGCACCGGCGGCCGGGACCAGCAGTACGTCGTCGGCGGTGACGCGGGCGACGTCGGGGCGCGCTGCCAGCTCGTTGATGACGTCCGCGGTGGCGGTCACCGAGATCGCGTTGACGACCCAGAGGGGGGTGGTCTCCGTGACCTTCCCCTGCGCGGACTGGGTGCTGAGCCTGGCGCGCAGCGACGCCTGCGAGGCGTTGGCCGTGGCGTGCAGCGCCTGGATGACCGCCTTGAGGCGAGCCCTGCGGGTGGCGTCGGGTAGTTCCGGCAGGTCCGACTGCTCGCGGAGCGTCACCAGCACGGTGGTCGTCTGCCCCGGGTCGAGGGAGGCCAGGGCTGCCTGCACCCGGGGGCTCATGGTGGCGCTGGTCGCCCTGGCCGACGTCCGCGGGGTCGCCACGGCGGCAAAGAGCGAGAGCAACAGCCCGGTGAGCACGGCGACGGCCAAGGTCCTTCTCATGGTCGGCTCCCCGCCCCCGCGGTGACGCGGTCACGCGGGGTCGCCGGGGGCAGGCGTCGCCGGCGGAGGATGCCGACGGCACCCCCCAGCCCGGTGAGCAGCAGGGCGGCCAGAGCGGTGGTGGTCACCTCCAGACGACCCGCCGACGCGGGCGCCGCGGCACGCACGGTCCATCGGATCGTCGCCACCGCGTCCGGCACCGAGGTCCGTTGCACGGCCACCCAGGCCTCCCAGGCACCGGGCCCCGGCGCCTCGATCTCGGCTTCGTAGCGGCCGAGCTCAACCGGGTGGAGGGTGACGTCGGCGCTGGTCCCGTCGGGCGCTACCAGGAGCACCTCGATCCCCCTGATGGGACCCGGGCCGGGTTTGACGGTCGACTCGGCCCGGACGATCACGCGGCTCCGGTCCCTCCCGGCGGGGACCGCCTCGAACGTGATGAACAGGCCGTCGGCGTTGGTGGTCTGCGGGGCGGTCACCTGCGCCGCCGTGTCGACCTCCCGGGCGGTGGGGACCGACGTCAGCAGGGCCGCCGCGGCGACCGCGACGCAGAGCACGACGACCTCGGCCACCACCACGATGACGAAGCGCCGGAGCGACACCGGAGCCCATCCCGGGGGCCGAGCCAGGAACCTTCCCACCGGCTCCGCCAGGCGGGGGTGCACGAGCAGGGTGTTGATCCCCGCCAGGGCCAGCGCCAGGGCCAGGAGCGCGGTCTTGCCGGCCACGGCACCTCCGTAGAGAGTGGAGGTGACGGAGTGCAGGTCGGGCAGCTGGCGCCCGGCCTCGTAGAGACCCGTCGCCAGTAGGACGACCGCCGCGATCGCGGCCCTCGGGCTGTAGGCCCGCCAGGCGCTGCCGAGCAGCGGACCGCGGGCGTGCGGATTGCGACGCATGATCGGGAGCAGGCACCAGGCCAGCACCGCCAGACCGCCGGCCCAGATTCCCGCGGCGACCAGATGGGCGGCGGAAGCGACCGTCGCCAGTCCCGAGCCGCTGGAGAGCGACGCGGCATGGCCGGCGCGCGCCTCGAGCAGGGCCACCGCAGTCAGGGCGATGGCGGCGGTGCGAACCCGGGCGCGGGAGTCGTCCGCGTGGATCCCCATCGACGCGAGGGCGCCGGCCGCGACCACCAGCGCGGCCTCCCGCGCCAGCCACAGGTGCCCCCACGAAGTGTCCGCCAGGGTGGCCCAGGTGGCATCGGTGCCGAGGAGTGGGGTGATGGCTCCGGAGACGACCGCGACACCGGCCGCCAGCGCTCCGGTGAAGCGGGCGCGCCGGCGCGAGGCACTCCGCTTGTCGCCCAGCGCTCCGAGCACGCGACCGGACACGGTCAAGGCGCCGATTGCCAGCATGATCGCGGACAGGTCGAGCCAGCGAAGGAGTACGGCGGGAGCCTCCGGGAGGTTGCTTCCCGAAGCAGGTGCGACCGGACGGATCCCGACGCCGAACAGCACCGACCCGGTGGACGGGTGGCCGTCAACGGAAAGCACCCTCCAGTCGAGGACGTACGTCGCCTTCTCCAGCGGGTCCGCCTCGACCTGGACAACGCCGCCACCTTCGGCTTCGGACATCGAGACGGTCACCGCCACCGCCGCGCCGTCCTGGGTGTGGAGGTCGAATGAGCTGGCGTCGGCTGTGATGGCCTCCGTGAACCACAGGGTGAGGGTGGATCTGCCGATCGCGACCATCCCGCCGTTGGGGGGGTCGGAGCGCTCGAGCTCACTGTGGGCCCAGGCCGGCGCCGCGCCGAGGAGGAACACGCCGATGGCGGCGATCACGATCGCCGCCCGACGCCCCCCGACCCGGACTGAGGTGCCGGTCATCCCTGGGCCACGACGTGCTCGAGTCGAGCGTCCCCGATCACCAAGGTCAGCAGGGATCCCGGGCGGATCGCGTTGTGGGCGTTGGCGATCAGGAAGAAGTAGGTCCCGCCCAGCTGGAGCTCCTTGTTGTGGTGGTGGGGCGGCGACCCGAGCACCAGGGTGGCGCCGGTGTCCTCCACGATCATGATGGGCCTCAGGGCGGCATCGTGGATGATCGGGTCGGCCTTGTCCGGGTCGACAACCTGGTAGCGGAACTCGATCAGCCCGCCCGCCGCGGTGACGCCGATCAGGTTGACTTCGATGCCGTATCGAGCCGCCATGCCCTCGGCGCTGACCAGCGTGGTTCCATCGCGAATGTCCGCCTTCTGCTCGGGCGAGCGCGCCCATGCGGCGACTGCTCCGATCAGAAGCAGGGCCACCAGCACGATCACCATCCGCCTCCGCCGGCGCGGAGGCTTCCCCAACGAGTCGACATCGAGCTCGGGCAGGGTCTGGATGTCAGGGGACATCGAAGGCATCCACATCGAGGTTGTCGGTGGTCAGGCCGTGGGCGGTGCCGTCGAAGAAGACCGACCAGGTGCCGGCGTTGTTGTAGACGACGTCCTCGTCCTGGACCGTGCCGAGCACCGGCACGGTGGTGGTGAGGCCGCTGAAGGACAGGTAGAAGTGGGTGGCGTCCACGCGGACGTAGCCGTCCACGTTCGCCCCTGTGCCGAGTCCGTTGGCGGTGGCGTCCCAGACCCGGGCGAACGAGGTGCCGGTGAAGCTGTAGACGTCGGCATCGTCGGCCACTCCCGCGACCCCGGGCGGGTTGGTGTTCCCGAACGTGGAGAAGTACAACGTCGACCCGGCGACGCTGATCGCATCCACGTCCTGGTTCGCCGCGGTCAGACCCCGCGCGGTCCCGTCGAAGTACACCGACCAGGTGCCGGCGTTGAAGAAGACCACGTCCTCGTCCTGCACCGCTCCCAGCCCCGGCACCGTGGTGTCGGCGCTGAAGGACAGGTAGAAGTGCGTGGCGTCGACCCGAGCGAAGCCGTCGACATTGGCCGTCGCGGGGAGGTTGTACGGCGCAGCCGAGACGTCGATCGACCGGCTGTAGGCCGTGCCGTTCCACGTGTAGATGTCCGCGTCGTCGGCCGTGCCCGCCACCCCGGGCGGGTTGCTGTTCCCGAACGTCGAGAGGTACAGGTCCTGGACCGGCGGAGGCGGCGGAGGCGGCGCTGCCGCCCCGAACTCGTCGGCTCCACTGTCGAAGCCGCCGAGCGCGGGACGCGCCTGGTCATCGAAGTCCAGGGCGGGCGCAGCCAGGCTCGCGGGCGGCTGCTGGTAGGAGGGCGCCGCCTTGGAGGACGCACCGAGGTTGCAGGCGGGCGACGCCGGGCAGTTGGCCAGGTGGTAGTCCCCGAGCTGGTCCGGCGGCGCCTCCAGGGTCACCAGCGAGGCATCCACGAACGCCGGGTTCTGTCGCCAGGTGGCGAAGGAGACCGACACGTCGTACGTCGACACCACGCCCGGGTTGGCGGCGCTGTTGCTCGGACTGGTCGTGTACGGGTGGTCGCCGGCTGCCTGCTGGACGACCGAGTTGGTCGGCGCCAGCGATCCGGTGCCGTCGGCGACGCCCACGTCCCAGTGGTCGACCGGGGTCGCGTCGCCGGCCAGGCCGATCCCCGTGACCGTCGTGCCGGCCCGGGTTCCCGCGCGGTTGTCCCAGAAGATGTTGTTGAAGAGCAGCGGGTTGCTGAAGGTGGGCGAGCCCGCAGGCAGGGTGGCCTGCAGCTGGTCGCTGTTGGCCGAGGTCGAAAGCCCCGCCGGGCGCGCGGAACCGTCGGACGTGACCGCGGTGGCCGTCGTCAGGTTCTTCATCACCGTGTTGTTGTAGAGCCGCACGTTCGGGGCGTCGTTGAGCCCGATGCCGCCGCCCTCGTGGGTCGACACGTTGTTGACGACCATGTTGTTGTAGACGTTCATCGGGGAGTTCCCCGCCATCAGGAACCGCAGGCCGCCACCGTCGTCGTTGGCGAGGTTGCCCTGGATCTGATTGGCGTAGATGTCCACGGCCCCGGACCCCGGCGAGAGGTCGCTGGGCGTCGACGGCAGCTCACCGGCGATCATGACTCCGCCGCCCTCGTCGTTGGACATGTTGAAGTAGATGCGGTTGTGGTGGATCTTCCCGTTCGGGCTCAGGCCGTAGACGGTGAGACCACCGCCGTACTCGAGCGAGAAGTTCCCGCAGATGTCGTTGCCGGCCACCTCGTAGCCGTCCGAACCGGCGTACAGCCCGATCCCGCCGGCGAGGTTGGTGCCGGCGTTGGCGACGATCCTGTTGTCGGCGATCCGCACGTTCTCGTTGTGCTGGTTGGTGTCCGGCGCAGCCAGGTCGGGTGTTCCGATCCGGATCGTGCCGTAGCCGCTGCCGTTGTTCTGCACCACGTTGTTGGTGATCTGCAGGTTGCGCGCATAGGCGTTGGCGAAGACCGCGCCACCCTGGGTCACGATGGTCGGCGGCAGTCCGGTCGGTCCACCCGTGAGGTCGTTGATGTTTCCCGGGAAGCCCTGCTGGTCGCCGCCCCGGATGTCGAAGCCGTCGATGCCGGCCTTGAACGTGCTGGTGAACTGGCGCGCCCGGCCGGTGGCCGTCGTGGCGTTCTGCGAGGCCAGCACGTAGACGGCTGCCCCGTCGCCCACCGTCTGGTTGCCGTCCCAGGTCAGCGTGCCCAGCTTGTTGTACCAATCGGTCGCGAGGGCGGTGTCACCCCCGAACGCACCTGCGTCGATGATCGACCCGGGCACGAAGGTGTTGCCCTGGAACCCGCCCGGGCCGACGCCCTGGAGCTTCACCGGCGAGGCGAGGATCAGGTTCTCGTAATAGGCGCCGCGCGGGTTGTTCCGGGGGTTGGCCAGGTCCGGGGTGCCCGGGTAGACGACGACCAGGTCGTCGAGGTTGCTGGCGAACGCGGCGTCGAGGGCACCCTGGATGGTGGCGTAGGTCTTGCCGGGGCCGACCTCGCGCACGGTGGGGTTGTACCCGGAACCCAGCACGTGGAAGGTGAGCCCGTTGACTGTGCGTTGGCCGTTGCCGGCCGTGATCTCCAGCTGGTGCGCCCCGGCCGGTGTCCCGACGGGCACGGTGACGTCGATCGTGGTGTCGTTCCAGGTGGCGTCAGTCGTGACCGGGGTGCCGTCCAGGGTCACCTGCCCGGAGCCCTTCGAGGCGCCGAAGCCGGTCCCCTGGATGGTGAACGATCCGCTGCCGTTTACGTACGGCTGGGACACCGCGAGCAGTTGCGGCGTGGCGCCGCCGAGCGGGCAGGTCACCGGTTGGCTGACCCCGGTGGTCGGCGACTCGACGTTGACCCCGACCTGCGTGGGAGCGAGGTCCGTGGGGATGGTCAGGCCGGCGAACGCCTCGAACTCGGTCGCGATCGTGCGGTATCGCGGGTTGTAGTTGGGGTTCAGGCGCCCGGGGATGCCCGGGTCGTTGGCGACGAACCGGTACATGTTGGTGCATACGCCCGACGGCGTGGGGCAGCTGATGTGGTTCGTGGACGGCATCAGCACGTCGTAGACGCCGTTGAAGTCGGACTCGGCGGTGTAGGCCAGCCGGTTGGCGAAGTCGTAGATGCCGACCGGGGCGAAGGGGACGCCCGCCTTCTCGCCGTACATCGTCGACCGCGGGTCGCCCGAGAAGTTGATGTCGTCCACCACGAGCCCACGCAGGCGGGCCGGGATCGGGACGTCGGTGAAGATGTTGAACATGGGCACGACCGACTTGCCGTTGTTCACCGTGACCAGCTTGGTCTCGCACAACGGCTGGGGTGTGCCCTCGAAGGGCGATCCGCCGATGTCGAGGAAGGTGGCGTTGGCGACGGGGGTCGAGGCCGGCACCGTGACGCCGACCGGCACGTCGTTCGTCGCCCCGCCGTCGCCCACGACCGGGCCGTAGCCATCCGTGCCGTCGCCGGCGAGGTCGACGGTGTGCAGCGGTCCGGCGCACGGCGGCGGTGGCACCTGCGGGATGATCTGGTCACCGTTGCCGATGTTGATGTCCTCCTCGCCGGTCACCTTGTACATCTGTTGTCCGCTGGCGTCGTCGGGGATCGCCGCCTTGACCAGGTAGCCAGCGGCTCCCAGCGCGGTGAACGAGCCGCCGTTGCACACGGGGTTCGCCGGGTCGCTGGCGTCGAGCGTGCCGTCGAAGCAGCCGTCGCCGAACCCGTAGTTGCCGTCCACGGTCGCGCCGAAGTTGGCGTCCGGGGTGCCCTGGTCGGTCGCGTAGGTACCGAACTGGACGCTCTGCAGGAAGCTCGAGATGCACTCGCCCGCGGTTCCCTGGTTGGGCGCGAGGACGTTCTCGTCCACGCCATGGACAAGTGGGTTCCCGTCCACGTCGCGGGCGACGCATCCGGTCGGCCGGTTCCAGTTCTCGCTCAGGTAGGTGTTGAGCAGCTTGCCCTGGGCGTAGGCGCCGTCGGCGGCCAGCTCGTAGCGGCCGTCTGCGTCACAGGGCGCGCTGGTCGTCCCGCACGGGACCGTCGCGTAGAGCTCGACGGGCACGTCGGCGATGCCCGGCTGCCAGTCCTCCGAGGCGGCGTACTGGGGGTCCAGCTCGTTGCGGGTCGTGTCGTAGCTGATGGAGCCGACGATCCCTCCGTTGCGGGGGTCGACGCCGTTCGCGCCGGTCGGGTCGTAGGCGTGGACACCCCAGTCCATGCGACCGGAGAGGCCGATGATCGGCATCACGCTGACGTCCACCCCGGCGCCCTTCACCGTGGTCGGGTTCGGCTGGTTGTCGGCCTGGTAGGTGACCCCGGTCGTGTAGAAGGAGTCGTTGTAGGCCTCCATCACGAGCCACTCACCCAACGGGTACGCCGACTCGAAGAGGTAACGGCCGTTGCTGTCGGTCGTGACCGTCGTCTGGCCGCGGTCCATCAGCGAGTTCTCGCGACGCCGCAGGGTGAGCCCGAAGTTCGGAACCCCGGCCTCGCCCGAGTCCTTGACGCCGTTGCGGTTGGTGTCGTTGAAGACGAAACCCTCGTAGGTGGTCCACCAGCCGTTCAACGGCAGGGTGCCCATCTGCACGGTCTCGCCGTTGCTCACCGTCACGTTGATCTGGTTGAGGTTGTAGTTCTGCGGTTCGTCCCACCAGCTCAACGTGTAGTTCCCGTCGGGCACGCCGGCGATGTCGAAGCCGCCGTTCGCGTCACCCTGACCAACCCACACCGCCGCGTCACCGGCCTGGAGGTCGGCCAGCGAGAGCCACGGCCGGACGATCGGGCCGGCCGGCTTGGTCCCGGTGTTGCCGCCCCAGAAGTCGAAGGAGCCACCCTTGGGCGGGGTGTAGGTCTTGATTCCGACGACCGAACCCTTGATGTGGCCCGCCGCCGACCCGTTGAGCGGCTGTCCGTTGTGAGTGGGCGGAGCGAAACCGAAGATCGGTTGTGGCACCGGCTCGCCGGCCAGCGTGAACTCGGTGTCGTAGCCGGTCATGCCCTCCATGACCCAGGCGTCCCAGTCGTGGTTGCCCTCGAGCGTCGTCGTCTGGATCCACTGCTGGCCGTCGGGTGGCGTGGCCGAGAGTGCATATCGGTTGGTCCCCAGGTGCGGGATGGTCAGCATGCCGGTGGAGTCGCTGACGCATCTCCCCCCGGTGACGTCGACGACAGGGAGCATCTGGGCGTCGAGGCTGCCGATCGGGATCACGTGGGTGTCGGGGTCCTCACCGAGGTACGTCGTACACAGCGGGTTGCCGTACACGTCGGTGGTGACTTCACCCAAGGTGTCGTTGATGTGGCCCACGAAGCCGGCCAGTCCGTTGTCACCCGGGTCGAGCGTGCCGTTGGTGGGCGCGCGATCGGCGAACACCTGGGCCCGCAGGGTCGAGTCGGGCAGCGGGTTGGGCTGCAGCTCCACGGTGACCAGTCCCGGGTCCGGGAGCGGCACGGTGAAGTGCGCCCCGTCGATCTTGTATCCGTCGGCAAGCACCGAGATGAGGTACCGCCCGTTCGGCAGATTGAGGCTGCTTCCCCCGGTGACATCGCTCTGGTCGCCGTGGGTGTAGATCGGGCTCATGCGCGGGACCTCGGCGATGGAGGGCCAGTCGCAGGACCCCGGGTACCCGGGGTCGCCCGCCGAGCAGCCGGATCCGGGAGCCGGGGATCGTTGGCTCGTGGTCCCGGTGTTGTCGGCGTTGATGATGAACGTGAAGTCGGGCACGGCGTCGCCCTGGTTCACCCCGGCGCCGGCGAAGGCTCGAGGCTCGGTGCGGGCACTGCGCACGCTGACGGTCAGGTCGTTCGTCGGGGCCGCCTGGGCGGGCGCGGCGCTCAGAACGCCGAGCGTGCTCCCGGTGGCGACCAGGACCGACGTCACCAGTGTGAGTGACGCGGCCCGGGCCACCGCGACCAACAGTGAGCGCCGCGGTGATCTCGGCGTCGTTGGAGGGCCCGCGGGGCGCCTGCCCGTCGCGCCTGTGGTTCGTGCCGTTTTGGTCGCCCAATGTCCAAGCATCCGCTTCATCCCTCCGGCGAGCCCGTGAAGTGTTCGCTTGGCCGTCAGACTCCACCCGCGGGAGGGATGCGGCGAGAACCATGACAGACCTGTCATGGGACCGTCATGAGGTGCCGGGCGCGAACCCGGGACCGTCAGATGGCGTGCGGCCGGCAGCGGGGAAGTGCCAGCTCGAACGCAGCGCCGCCGGAGCGGTTGTTGGCGGCGCGGACGTCGCCGCCGCAGGACCGCGCAGTGGCACGCGCAATCGCGAGCCCGAGCCCACTGCCCATGGGTCCGTTGGGTGGCCGTCGGTGCCAGAACCGCTCGAAGACGTGGTCCAGGTCCTCGACGGCGATCCCCGGGCCGTCGTCGGACACCCGAATCGTGCAATAGACCGCCGAGACCTGCCCACAGATCTCGATGCGGCCAGTCTCGTCGGTGAAGTGCACCGCGTTCTCGATCAGGGCGTCGACAGCCAGCCCGAGCCACGCGGGGTCGGCAAGCACCACCGCGTCCTCCGGGCACTCGAACACCCAGTCGCGGCGCGGCCCGGCCGCCCAGTTGCGACCCAGCTCGAGGACGAACGAACTGAGCCGGATCCGTTCGGACGGCGGCGTCTCCCCCGAGTCGAGCTGGGCCAGCGCAAGCAACCTGTTGGACAGCACGGACATCCGGTCGAGCTGGCGGAGCGCCACGTGGACATCCCCGCGCGCCTGGACGACCTCGATCATCCGTTCGGCGAGCTCGAGATGACCCCGGGCGATGGTCACCGGCGTCCGGATGGCGTGGGAGGTGTTGCGGAAGAAGCTGCGCTCCCGCTCGAACATCTCTCGCTGACGGTCCGCCATGTCCTGCAGGGCGTCCAGCGCCGCTTTGCGGCGGCGCGCATGCCAGACCATGGCGACGACGAGCGCGGGCATCAGCGGGATCTCGGCCAGCTCGGGACCGTCGATCAGCCCCCGTCGGTAGTGCCCGTACAGGAGCAGGCCGGTCGAAGCGGTCACCGCGGCGAGCACGGCGATAGTCGGCAGCACCGGCCAGATGCGGAAGCCGTATACGACGGTGAGCATCAGGAACAGCACGTGGTACGGGATCGTCGCTCCATGTTCCTCGAACATCATGAGGGCGAGCATGGCCATGCAGAAGATCAAGAGGCCGAAGTCGATCCGCCGTCCCACCCTGCCGGCGCGCAGGGGGACGGTCGACTCCCATGGGCGCCGGGGCGCCTCAGCCGCTCGGAAGTCGATAGCCGACATTGCGGACCGTTCGGATCAGGTCGCCACGAAGCTTGCGCCGCAGCCGGGCCACGCAGACGTCCACGACGTTCGTGGCCGGGTCGAACGCGTAGCCCCACACTTCCGACAGCAGCTCCTCGCGCGAGCACACCATGTCCACACGTCGCATCAGATGTCGGAGCAGCAGGAACTCCCGTTGCGACAGGGTGGTCGCCCGACCGTCCACCTGAATGGTCCGGGCCTGGATGTCCAGGGTGACATCCCCGACCCGTAGGAACTCCTGTCCGTTCGACCGCAGCTGAGCCGGGCCGCTGAGCCGGCCCCTGACGCGCGCCACCAGCTCGCGGACGGCGAAGGGCTTGGCCAGGAAGTCGACCGCGCCCGCCTCGAGCACCTCGACCCGTGCGCCGACGTCGGCCTCGGCCGACAGGACGAGCACCCGGACCTCTGGGCGGGAGGCCTGCAGCGCGACCAGCACGGTCCGACCGTCCACCCCCGGCATGAGCAGGTCGAGGACCACCAGGTCCGGCGGTTCTTTCATCGCCATGCTCAGACCCTCAGCGCCGTCCCACGCGCTGGCCACGCGATGGCCGTCTGCCTCCAGCGCGCGGCACACGAACCGAACCAGGTCCGGTTCGTCGTCAATCACGAGTATCTCAGCCATGATTACCGGTCACCCCATGGTTCTATCGGCGTGGAGCGGCCGGGTCATCCCGAATAAGGATGATGTATCAGCCGCCGCCCCGTGACCGGTCGGAGAGCAGGTCGGCGTATTCGGGGTGTTTGTCGATCCAGCTCTTGATGAAAGGGCACCGCGGGACCACCCGGCGGTTGCCGGCGGCGCGTACGTCGGCCAGGGCGAACCGCGCGATTGCCCCGCCCACGCCCTTGCCCTCGAACGCGTCGTCCACCTCGGTGTGGGTGAAGATGATGACGCTGTCGTCCTTCAGCTCGTAGGCCGAGAACCCGGCGAGCTCACCATCGAGGCGCGCCTCGTAGCGGTGCAGCTCCGTGTTGTTGCTGACTTCGAGGTCGCTCACGCGGCCAGTCTAGGTCGGCCGAATCGGTCGCTGCGGCACGGTTGCCCCGCCTTCACTCACCGGGTTTCGAGACGGTTGCTCAGCGCAACCTCCTCCACCAGCGTGCCGGGTTTCGAGACGGTTGCTCCGACCGGCGCACCGACCAGTCCGGCCACCGGCGAAAATCAGAGCCGGTGCATCGCGGTGGTGGCGAGCACCAGCTCGCCTGCCTCGTCGGAGGCATCCAGATCCGCGATCGCGTCGATCACCCAGTCGTGATGGCCCTCCGGGTCCGCGATCGTCTGGCGCAACCGCCACAGGCGGACCGAGCCGTCCTCGACACCGGCCGGCGTACCGAGCTCCGGCTCGACCCGCAGCATCGACGGCCCGCGTGCGTCACCGACGGTGCCGACGCTGTCGTGCTCGGCGTAGTAGGCCTCGATCGCCGCGTCCCACACCGAGCGCGTCATCACGACGTCGCGGGCAGGATCCGTGCGGTCGGCGGCCGCCCGTTCGAGTGCCATCAGCCCGCCCAGGTCGTCCCGGGCCACCAGTTCGACGCGACGGAACATCGCGTTGCGCACCATCACCCGGAACGCCCGGTCCTGCTTCGAGATCGGCCGGGGATTCGGCGGCGGAAGGTGCTCGGCGAGCTCGGTCGCGATCCGGTGCACCGCCTCGGGATCGGTCAGCGCCTCCCACTCGTCGAGCAGCGAGGAGTCGGTCTGCCGTACCGTCTCCCCCAGCCACTCGATGAGATCCTCGAGCTCCGGGGTCCGGTGCGCCTCGGGAACGGTCTGGCGCAGGGTGCGGTACGCGTCGGTGAGGTAGCGCAGGACCAACCCCTCGGACCGGGCCAGCTGGTAGCGGTTGACGAAGTCGGTGAACGTCATGCCCTGCTCGTACATCTCGCGCACGATGGACTTCGGGGACAGTGCGTCCTCGGGCAGCCACGGGTGCCGCTCGCGGTAGATCTCGTACGTCGCGCCGAGCAGCTCGGCCAGGGGCTGGGGCCAGGTGATGGCGTCGAGCAGCTGCATCCGCTCCTCGTACTCGATGCCGTCGGCCTTCATCTCGGCGACCGCCTCGCCACGTGCGGTGTACTGCTGCTGCATCAGGATCTGCCGGGGTCCCTCGAGGACAGACTCGATCACCGACACGATGTCGAGGGTGTACTCGTCGGCCTCGGGATCCAGCACGTCGAGGGCCGCGAGCGCGAAGTGTGCCAGCGGCTGGTTCAGCGCGAAGTCGACCGGCAGGTCGACGGTCAGCACGTACCGACGCCCGAACTCGTCGAGGTGCTCGAGCCGGGTCAGCGTCCCCGAGCGGAGGAGGCTGCGGGCCAGGCGCAGGGCCCGGCGGCTCAGCCGCAGCTGGTTGCGGCGGTCCTCATGGTTGTCCTGGAGCAGCCTGCGGAAGACGTCGAACGCGTTCTCCTCGCGGGCGACGACGTTGATGATCATTGCGTTGTCGACCTTCATGCGGGACACGAGCGGCTCGGGCTCCCCCGCCACGAGCTTGTCGTAGGTCTGCGCGGTCCACACCACCGTGCCCTCGGGGGGCTTCCTCAGCTGCGCCTTGCTCTTCCTCTTGGCCATCTTCTCAGCGCTCATCGCAGCGTTCTTCGCCTCCGACTTCAGGCGGGCGCGCTCATTCTCGATGGTGTGCTCGGGCGCCTGCACGACGACGGCGCCGGCGGTGTCGAAGCCGGCCCGGCCGGCGCGGCCGGCGATCTGGAGGAACTCGCGGGTGCGCAGGATCCGCTGGCGGTTGCCGTCGAACTTCGCCAGCCCGGTGAACAGCACGGTCCGGATCGGCACGTTGATGCCGACGCCGAGCGTGTCGGTGCCGCAGATGACCCGGAGCAGCCCGGCCTGGGCGAGCTGCTCGACCAGGCGCCGGTAGCGGGGCAGCATCCCGGCGTGGTGGACGCCGATGCCACGGCGCAGCAGCTTCGAGAGGGTCTTGCCGAACCCGGCGCCGAACTTGAAGCCGCCCAGCCGCTCGGCGATCGCGTCGCGGTGCTCGGTTGGGAGCTTCACGCTGAACGAGCTCGCCGCGATCAACGAGGTCGCGTGCTCGACGGCGTCCTTCTGCGTGAAGTGCACGACGTAGACGGGTGCCTGGTGGGTTTCGACCAGCTCCTCCAGGGTCTCGGCCAGCGGGGTCATCGCATAGCTGAACGTCAGCGGCACCGGCCGCTCGGCGTCGTCGACGACGGCCGTCTCCCGACCGTTGCGCCGGCTCAGGTCGGCGGCGAGGTCCGTGACGTCGCCGAGGGTCGCCGACATGAGGAGGAACTGCGCCTGGGGCAGCTCGAGCAGCGGCACCTGCCAGGCCCAGCCGCGGTCCGGCTCGGCGTAGAAGTGGAACTCGTCCATCACGACCAGCCCGACATCGGCCGTCGACCCCTCGCGGAGTGCGATGTTGGCCAGGACCTCTGCCGTACAGCAGATGATCGGGGCATCTGAGTTCACCGACGCGTCGCCGGTGAGCATGCCGACGTTGCGCGCCCCGAACACCTCGCACAGGGCGAAGAACTTCTCGCTCACCAGGGCCTTGATCGGCGCCGTGTAGAAGCTCACCCGGTCCCCGGCGAGCGCGGCGACGTGGGCACCCACGGCTACCAGCGACTTCCCCGACCCGGTGGGGGTCGCCAGGATGACGTTGTTGCCGCCCAGGATCTCGATGATGGCCTCGTCCTGGTGCGGGTAGAGCTCGAGACCCTGCCCCTCGACCCAGTGCGTCAACGCGTCGTAGACCGTGTCGGCGTCGTCGACGCGCGGGACCCAGCCCGCCTTGTCGGTGCTCACGTCGGTCGAGGTCATGAGTCCCGCGCCCTGGGGTGCGCGGTCGCGAACACCTCGCGCAGGTTGTCGACGGTGACGAGCGTGTAGATCTGGGTGGTCGTGACCGAGGCGTGACCGAGGAGCTCCTGGACGACGCGCACGTCGGCGCCCCCCTCGAGCAGGTGCGTGGCGAACGAGTGCCGCATCGTGTGCGGGGAGACGTCGCGGGTGACCCCGGCGCGGTCCGCCGCCTTCACCAGCACCGACCAGGCCGACTGCCGCGAGAGCCGGCCACCGCGCGCGTTCAGGAAGAGCGCACCCCCGGTCGAGCTCGTCGAGCGTCGTGTCGGGCCTGTCGAGATGACCCCCGCCGACACCAGCTCGGGTCGGGCGCGGACGAGGTAGTTGTCGACCGCCTCCCGGGCGTACGAGCCCACCGGGACGATGCGCTCCTTGCTGCCCTTGCCCCGCAGCAGCACGGTGCCGTCCACAGCGTCCAGGTCGTCGACATCGAGTCCGACCGCCTCGGAGATGCGGGCCCCGGTCCCGTAGAGCACCTCGAGCAGCGCCCGGTCCCGCAGCGCCAGTGTCGTACCGGCCGCTCCCGCCGCCTCGAGGATCGCCTCGATGTCGCCGAGCGGCAGGGCCTTCGGCAGCCGCTTCGCGGGCGCCGGGGGCTTGACACCACCAGCAGGGTCGACCGTGGCCAGCCCGTCCCTGACGGCGAACTTGTGGAACCCGCGCACGGCGACCACCGTGCGCGCGGCCGAGGTGGCGCTCAGCGGCGGATGGTCCGCGTCACCCTCACGCAACCGCATCAGGAAGCCCGACACGGTCGCCTCGGAGATGTCGGCGAGCTCCTCGATGCCACCCTGCGCGAGGTACTCCTGGTAGCGGCGCAGGTCGCGCCGGTACGAAGTCAGGGTGTTCACGGCCAACCCCCGCTCGACCGAGAGGTGGTCGAGGTAGGTGCGCACCGCCCGGGTCAGATCCCCACCGTTCACGCTCTAGCCAAGAACGGACTCGAGCGAGACCGCCTCGATGCCGACCGCCTCGCCCACCGGCGCGTTGGTGAGCCGGCCGGCGTGGGTGTTCAGCCCGAGCGCCAGGCTGTGGTCGTCGCGGCAGGCCTGCTCCCAGCCCTTGTTCGCCAGCGCCACGGTGTACGGCATGGTCGCGTTGGTGAGGGCGTACGTCGAGGTGTTCGGCACCGCGCCCGGCATGTTCGCCACGCAGTAGAAGATCGAGTTGTGCACCATGAAGGTCGGGTCGTCGTGGGTGGTCGGCCGGGTGTCCTCGAAGCAACCACCCTGGTCGACGGCGATGTCCACCAGCACCGATCCGGGCTTCATCTCCGAGACGAGCTGGTTGGTCACCAGCTTGGGGGCCTTCGCGCCCGGGATGAGCACCGCCCCGATCACCAGGTCCGCCTCCCGCACCTGCTGCTGGATGGCCAGCTGGGACGAGGCCAGCCCGTGCACCCGGTTGTTGTAGCGCCAGAACGACATCCGCAGCTTGTCCAGGTCCGTGTCGAGCAGGGTGACGTCGGCCCCCATCCCGAGCGCGATGTTGGCGGCGTTCTGTCCGGCGACACCCGCGCCGATGACGACGACCTTGGCGTTGGCGACGCCACCGACCCCACCGAGCAGGACGCCGCGGCCCCCCTCGGCCTTCAGCAGCGAGTACGCGCCCACCTGGGGCGCCAGGCAACCGGCGACCTCCGACATCGGGTAGAGCAGCGGCAGCCCCCCGGACGGGAGCTGGACCGTCTCGTAGGCGATCGCGGTCACCTTCCGTTGCAGCAGCTCCTCGGTGAGTGACTGGTCGGCCGCCAGGTGCAGGTAGGTGAACAGCGTCAGCCCCTCCCGCATCCGGTGGTACTCCTCCGCGACGGGCTCCTTGACCTTGAGGACCAGGTCCGCGGTGCCCCAGACCTCGTCGGCGTTCGGGAGGATCTTGGCACCGGCCGCGACGTACTCGTCGTCGCTGATCGACGAGCCCACGCCGGCGTTCACCTCGATGTACACGTCGTGACCGTGCGCGGTCAGCTCGTGCACACCGATCGGCGTGATCGCCACCCGGTACTCGTGGTTCTTGATTTCCTTCGGAACGCCGACCTTCACCAGTGCACTCCCTCAGTTGGCTCGACCAGTCCGCCACTTCTCGGTGGCCCAACGCGACACTATCTCCCTCGCTGCCCGGCCGGCAGGGCGCTCGTCAGCTTCCGATCAGGACACCCGCGAGGGCGTCCACGTCGGCCACCGACGGGGTGGCGCGAAGCGCGACGAAGGTCGGGCGGGCCAGGTCCAGCAACGGCGCGGCCTCGTCGGGCCGATCCTGACCGGTCAGCCACCTGGCCAGCTCCAGACGCGTCCGCGCGAGGAGGTACGGCGCGCCGTACGACTCCAGCGCCCGCTCGGCCTCGCGCAGGTCGTCCTCCGGGTCCTCGCCCCTGGCCAGCGCCAGCAGGCCCCGAAACCGCGGCACCATGCCTCGGGTGACGGCCCGGCTCCCTCCGCCCAGCGGTCCCGCGAGCGCCAGGAGCTCCGCGGCGGTCTCGAGGTCACCTGCCTCGAGCTGGAGCTCGACCGCCGGGCTCCACAGCATCTCGAAGTCCTCCCGCATCCCGGCGTCGCCGACCACCGAACGCGTGACCACCGCGGCATCCGCGGCGGCAGTGGCGATGTCGCCCGTGGCCGCGAGGGCCTGGGCGCGCACGATGTCGTTCGCGAGCCGTTCGTACGGGACCTCGGACGCCGGGAGCAGCGACTCCGGGAGCGCCTCACCCCGCGCCCGGAGGACGCCGTACAGCATCATCCAGAGGGGGCCGGCGGTTGTGGACGGGTCGCGACCCTCCAGCTGCTCGTTCATGGCGCTGAGGAGCCGGTCCCACTCACCCCGGAGGAACCAGGTGAAGCCCGCGTTCGTCAGGGCGAGCTCGGTCATGTAGTTGTCGCCGACCTGCCGACAGACCTCGACACCCTCCGCGGCCAGCTCGGCCGCCGTGTCGAGGTCGTTGACATACGTCTCGGAGCACATGTTGCACAGGGAGCGGGCCAGCTCTCCGATCAGCCGGCCGTCGCGCGCGATCTGGATCGCTCGGTCGAGCAGCGCGAGGTACGCCGTCGAGATGCCGGCGTCCGTCATCACGATGCCGAGACCGTTGAGCGTCCGGACCAGCAGCACCGGGTCCTGGGCCTCCTCCGCGAGGCTGCCGGCCCGGATGACATGGGCATGCTGGCTGGCGGCGTCGCCGTTCGAGCGAGCGACGTTCGACAGCAGCAACAGGAGCTCGATCCTGGTCGAGCTGTCGTCGTCCGGAGAGGCGTCCAGGATCTCGACACCACGGCGGGCGGCGACGTCGCAGTCGCTGACTCGGCCGAGGTTCATGCACGCGCGTGACACGACCGCGAGGCCCGCGGCGGCGTCCCCGGGTCGGCCCAGAGCGGTGAAGCGGTCCACGCCGCTGGTCGCGAGCTCCTCCGCCTGGCGGGGGTGACCCGCCTGGAGCGCGACCCGGGCGGCGCGGAGCCGGAGCTCGGCCTCCTCGACCGCCTCCGGGCCCAACGTGAGGGCGGCCAGGTAGCAGCGCAACGCCTCCGACGGCGACCCGAGGCCGGCGGCGCGCGCGGCCGACGCGGTCAGGAGGGTGCGCGCACGCACCAGCATCGCGGGCCGCTCCGGGTCGTCCGGGGCGCTGGCCTCCAACGCGTCCAGGAGGTGCTGGGCAACGATGCCGGCGAGCGCCTCGGAGCCGTCCTCGCTCCCGAGGTGTGCGGCGGCGGCCAGGTGGCGGGTGCGCCGGTTCTTGCGCGACAGGGTGCTGTAGGCGACCTCCCTCACCAGTGCCTGCAGGAAGCGGTACTGGCCCAGCTCGGGCGAGCGCGGGTCGCTCTGGGTCTCGATCACACCCTTGCGCACCAACGCCGCGAGCGCGGCGTCCAGCTCGCCCCGGGAGAGGTCGGAGAGCTTGACCAGGGTGTCCTGTCGGAAGCTCAGGCCCAGCACACTGGCGTCCTGGACCAGACGCCGTTCGGTCGGTGTGAGGGTGTCCAGGCGAGCGGCGATCAGCGTCTGGAGGCTCGTGGGCGCCACCAGCTGGTCGAGGTCGACCAGGGTGTGGTTGTGGTCGACGAAGACGTAACGGCCCTCGCGCGCGATCACGGCATCGCGGTCGATGAGCGAGCGCACCGTCTCGACGGCGTACAGCGGCACGCCCTCGGCGCGCGACACCAGGGAGCTGCGCGCACGGACGGGCAGGTCGTCGACGAGTGCCTCGACCAGGGTCGCCATCGTCGCGTCGCCGAGCGGCTGGAGGTCGACGACGGTGGAGCGCCGGCCGGACGCCAGCGAGGGCCTCGTCTCGAGCAGCTCGGGACGGGTCAGCAGCAGGACAAAGAGCTTGGCGCGGCTGGTCTCCAGCAGGTGCTCGATCAGGTCGAGCAGGCCGCTGTCGGCGTGCTGGGTGTCCTCGAAGACCAGGACGACGGGGTCCTCGCCGCCGACGCGCTCCAGGAGAGTCGTCCAGGACGCGAAGAGGTCGGTGCGGTCGAAGACACCACGGTCACCGGTGCTGAGCAGGGCGGCGACCCGCGGCGTCAACCACGCGGCCTCGGCGGGCGTCACCGAGACCGCGGCGACGCCGGTGCGGATCTTTTCCTGGACCTCCGCGGGGTCGTCGGTGTCGAGCACCTTCAGCCGCGAGCGGATCATCTCGGCGAACGCCCAGAACGCGACGCCGTCGCCGTACGACAGGCACCGGCCGCGATGCCAGAAGAGATCGTCGTTGAGACCGTCGGAGTACTTCTCGAACTCCCAGCCCAGCCGGCTCTTGCCGATCCCGGCCACGCCGGTCACGACGGCGAGCCGGGCCCGGCCGTCGGACTGGGTGGCGTGGAACAGCTCGCGCACCTGACGCAGCTCGCGTTCCCGGCCGGTCATCGGCGCCTCGAGTCCGTCCACGCGCTGGGCGCCACCCACGGCGGCCACCACGGTGTCGGCGCGGTAGAGGCGCACCGCCTCCGCCTTGCCCTTCAGCTCGTGGCTGCCCATGTCGCTGAAGGCCACCGCCGCCGCGGTCAGGCCGTGGGTCTCCTGGTCGACCCAGACTGTACCCGGGGCCGCCGCGGTCTGCACGCGGGCCGCTGTGTTCACGGCATCGCCGGCGACCATGCCCTCGTTGGTAGCCCCGAGCGTGACCGCGACCGAGCCGGTCACGATGCCGACCCGCATCGCCAGGTCCGGTGCGCCGACGGAGGCACCGAGCGCAGCGACCTCGGCGACCAGGTCCAGGCCGGCGCGCACCGCACGCTCGGCGTCGTCCTCGTGGGAGACCGGGACCCCCCAGACCGCCATCACTGCGTCGCCGATGAACTTCTCGATGGTCCCGCCGTAGCGACCCACCACGGTCCGCGCCACCGAGAAGTACTGCGACAGCAGCTCGCGGACCTCCTCGGGGTCCCGGGTCTCCGAGAGCGTGGTGAAGGAGACCAGGTCACCGAAGAGCACCGTCGTGGTCCGGCGCTCCGAGACCGGGGCCGACACGGCCGCCGGTGCAGGCGCGGCGGATACGGC
>JAOPXC010000439.1 GCA_025965335.1 Nocardioides sp.
GCGTCGATCTACGCCCTGATCGCGGTCTCCCTCAACGTGGTCTACCGCTCGAGCGGCATCCTCAACTTCGGTGCGGGCTACATGGTCGCGATCTCGGGCATCTTCTACGTCAACGAGATGTCGGCCAACGTCGTCGGCATCGTCGTCACGATGCTGGCCGCGGTGCTCCTCGGTCTGGTGACGTACTTCGTGTCGACGTGGTGGGGCCAGCGCACCAAGCTCGACCACGTCGCACTCTCGCTCGCCCTGCTCGGTTTCGGGCTGGTCCTGGACTTCCTCGCCGGGCGGATCTGGACGACCGAGGGCTTCTCGGCCGACTCGATGATCAACGGCACCATCACCGTGGCCGGCACCACGTTCGCCACCGAGCGGGTGCTCGCCATCGTGCTGGCGGGCATCTTCATCGCGGGCGTGCTCTTCTTCGTCGACCGCACCATGGCTGGCAACGCCCTGGAGGCGACCGCCGCGGACAGCGAGCTGGCCGGCATGTACGGCGTCCGCACCGGCATCGTGGCCTGCGTCGCGTGGGCACTCGCCGGAGCGGCAGCCGGGTTGGCCGGCATCCTGCAGAGCTCGATCTCCGCCGTCTCGATGGCCAACGCGCTCCCGCTGGTCATCTACGGCATCGCTGCCGCCGTGGTGGGCGGGCTCGGCAGCATCAGGAACGCGGTTGTCGGGGCCCTGGCGGTGGCCGGGGTCCAGGCCGCCTTCACCCAGTTCGTGAGCCCGCGGTACTCGGTCAGCATGGTGTTCGTGCTGCTCTTCCTGGTCCTGGCCCTGCGGCCAGCCGGGCTGTTCGTCAACGCCCGCAACGCGGAGAGAGTCTGACGCCGATGTCCAGTGCCTTCACCATGCCCCGTCCCTGGTGGCAGACGCTCGTGACCCCGGTCGCCCTCGTGGCCATCGGCTTGTACGTGCAGAACGACCTCTTCCACGTCTACCTCGCGATCACCGCGGCCACGGCCTTCATCCTCACCGTGAGCTTCAACCTGATCTACGGCTACGCAGGAGTGTTCTCGCTCGCGCACATCGCCGTCTACGGCATCGGCGCCTACGCGGCCGCACTGCTCGAGATGAAGGCCGGAATGCCGTTCCTGCTGGCCACGCTGCTCGCGATGCTGCTCTGCGCGGTCGTCTCCGTCCTCATCTGGCTGCCCACCCGGCACCTGCGCGACCTGTTCCTTGCCATCGCCACGCTCGGCCTGGCCGTCACCGTGCAGGAGCTCATGCTCAAGTGGACCTCGCTCACCGGCGGTGCCGAGGGACTGCTCGGCATCCCGTACGCCGAGGTGTTCGGCCGGCAGTTGGCCGCCAACTCCATGGACTACTACTGGTTCGCCGCCGTGTCCGCGTTCCTGGCCTGGGAGCTCTCCGCGAGACTCACCTCGTCCGGCATGGGTCGCAAGTTCATCGCCCATCGCGAGTCCCCGGTTGCCCTGACCGCAGTCGGCGTCTCCCCGGGGCGGGTGCGCCTGGTGGCCTTCGTGGTCTCCGGCATGCTCGCCGGCCTCGCGGGATCGCTGTTCGCCCACGGATCGCTGTTCGTGGCCTCGGAGTCCTTTGGCCTGCCCCGCCTGATCCTGCTCATCCTCGCGGTGCTCATCGGTGGAGCGGGCACGCAGCTGGGACCGGTCGTGGGTGTGGCGGCCCTCGTCTTCATCGATGAGGCGGGTGCTGCGAGCTCGGGGTACAACACGCTCATCCTCGGCGTCGCGATCCTGGTCCTGCTCGGGTACTGGCAGGGCGGCGTGTCCCGGCTGCTGAGCCTGACGGTGGGGCGGTGGCTGCGGCGGCCCCCGCCATCCATCCAGCCTTCCCGGGTGTCCTTCCCGGTGGTGGAGAACACCCAGGTGCTGCGCGTCGAGGGCCTCGGTGTGGAGTTCGGCGGGGTGCACGCGCTCGACGCCGTGTCGCTCGAGGTCCGGCCCGGCCGGGTCCTGGGGCTGATCGGTCCCAACGGCGCCGGCAAGACCACGCTGGTCAACTGCGTGACCGGTCACGTGGCCCTGACGACCGGCCGGGTCGTGCTCGGCTCCGAGCGGCTCGACGGTCGTCGCCCGGAGGCCGTGGCCGGGCTGGGCGTCGTACGTACCTTCCAGACGGCGAAGCTCCTGGGCGCGGTCTCGGTCGTGGGGAACGTGGCGCTGGGCTTCGCATCCCGTGCTCGGGCCACCGATCTCGGCGAGGTCCTGGACTCGCCGGCGGCGCGGGCGGACACGCGCCACAGTCTCAAGGAGTCGGTCGGCCTGCTGCACGCCCTCGGCGTCGACACCAACCTGTGGGAGCCGGTCGGCGCGCAGCCGTACTCCACCCAGAAGCTGGTCGAGATCGCACGTGCCCTGGCTGGTTCCCCGTCCTTCCTGCTGCTCGACGAGCCCGGGGCCGGTCTGAACGAGCACGAGTGCGCGATCCTGTCCGACATCATCCGCAGGCTCGCCGAGTCCGGTATCGGGATCCTGCTCATCGACCACAACGTCTCGTTCGTCGCGTCGGTCGCGGACGACGTGCACGTGCTGGACGGCGGCCAGACCCTGGCCGCCGGCACACCCGACGAGGTGCTCGCCCGACCCGAGGTCGTCGCGGCGTACTTCGGAGGCGGTGAGTGATGTCGTTCCTCGAGGTCCGCGGACTCCGCGCGGGATACGGCGCGGCGACCGACGTGCTGCACGAGGTCGACCTCGATGTCCCGCAGGGCGCGGCCGTCGGCGTGATCGGCGCCAACGGAGCCGGCAAGAGCTCCCTGCTCAGGGTGCTGGCGGGGTTGCAGTCGGCGCGCGGTGGCGCCGTACGGCTCGATGGGAGCGACCTCCCGGCCGAGGGCGCCGCGGCGAGAGTGCGCCGAGGTGTCGTCCTCCTGCCCGAGGGCCACCGCGTGATCCGGAAGCTGACGGTGGAGGAGAACCTCCGCCTGGCCGCGGTCTCGACCTGGCCCCGAGGGGTCAAGGCTCGGCTGGCGACGACGCTGCCGACGGTCTACGAACTCTTCCCGATCCTGCACGAGCGCCGCAAGCAGCTGGCGGGACTGCTCTCGGGAGGTGAGCAGCAGATGCTGAGCATCGGCCGGGCCCTGGTCTCCCAGCCCCGGCTGCTGCTGCTCGACGAGCCGTCGCTCGGGCTGGCTCCGGTCGTGATCGACCGGATCTACGAGTCGCTCGGTCGGCTCAAGCAGACGGGTCTGTCGATGCTGCTGGTGGAGCAGGACTACGCCCGGCTCAACCGGTTGTGCGACCAGATGCACGTGCTCCGTCTCGGGTCCGTGACGCTCTCCTCAACGGGGGCGCTCACGGACGAAAGGGCAATCCGTGCCGCCTACTTCGGTCGTGAGGATGCGGCCGGTTCCACCAACTTCAACACGACACTTTCCAAGGAGTAGGTCAATGAAGAAGAAGCTTGTGGCTGCCCTGGCAGCCGCGTCTGTGCTCGCCCTGTCGGCCTGTGGTTCCTCCGCCTCGGGCGGTGGCGGTGGCGGTGACACCCTGACGGTGGCGCTGATCATCCCGCTGACCGGAGCCTCGGCCGAGACCGCGAAGCAGATGCAGAACGCTGCCGAGCTCGCCGTCGCGAAGATCAACCAGGACGGCGGTGTCGGCGGCAAGGACATCAGCCTCAAGATCTACGACGACAAGCTGACCCCCGAGGACGCCACCAAGGAGTCGCAGCGAGCCGTCATCCGCGACGGTGCCGTGGCCGTGATCGGGGCGCAGACCAGCGGCGAGGCCCTCGCGATCCGGGAGGTCGTGGAGCGCTCCAAGGTCCCGTTCATCACGTCCTCCGCCACCGCCGAGTCGGTCACTCAGGACGCGACGTTCACCTACCGCATCGCTCCGTTGCTGACTGACTACGCCAACGGTGTGGTCGACACCGCCAAGGCGTTGGGGCTGTCCAAGCCCGCGGTCCTCAACGACTCGGGTGCCGCGGGCCTGCTGCTCAAGGACCTGTTCGCGGCCCGCGCCAATGAGGTGGGGCTCTCCTTCGCTGCCCCCCCGATCGAGTACCCGATCAACGGCACCGACATGTCGGCCCAGGTCGCCAGCGCGGCCGGAAGCAACCCGGACGGCGTGCTCATCGGTGGTTCGGCGGGCAGCGACCACGGTCTCGTGGCAAAGACCATGCTGGAGCAGGGCCTCGACGTTCCGCTCGTGGGCTTCAGCCCGATCCTGGTCAGCGACGCCATCAAGATCGCGGGCGATGCCTACACCAACCTGCCGGGTGTCTACTCCCTGCAGAACCTCGACCAGAACAAGGCCACGACGAAGGCGTTCATCGCTGCGTACGTGGCGAAGTACGGCGCGGCGGATCTCACCGAGCAGCCCGCGCAGACCTACGACGCGATGATGGTCCTCGCAGACGCCCTCAAGCAGACCGGGGGCACGGGTGGGCAGGTGCTCGCCGACGCCCTCGACGCCATGAAGCCGTACGAGGGGACCTCCGGCAAGGAGGGCGCGATGATCCAGTTCACCAAGGATCGGCACGACGCGTTCCAGGGTGACTACCTGGTCACCTACAAGATGAACGGCGCGAAGGCCGAGCAGGTCGACCTCACCCCATGATCGTGGACCGGGTGCTCCGACAGCCTCGGAGCACCCGGACCACTTCCACCACCATCGATGCACGAAGGAGATCCCTTGTCCGACCCCAGACGGCGCCTCAGCTTTCTCGGGCGTACGGCCCTTGCCGGCGTCGGGATGACCGCGTTGACGAAGGCGTCCGGGCGCTCAGTCCTCTCCCTCGCGGTCGAGGCCTGCCGGGGCGCGGCTGACGACGCGGGCCTCGACCTCAGCGATGTCGACGGCGTGCTCAGCTTCAGCTTCAACAACGACTCGGTCTCCTCGCAGGCCGTTGCCACGTCCCTCGGGCTACCGGCGCCGCGCTACCTGTCGGACGTGAACCTTGGGGGACAGGCTCCTGCCTTCCTGGTCATGCAGGCGGCCGCGGCGATCGAGTCGGGCATGGCCCGCAACGTACTGGTGTTCCGGGCCCTCAACGGTCGCAGCGGACAGCGCGTGGGGAGCACGCGCGCTCCCGGCCTGGCGCCCGCGTTCCGCTACCCCCACGGCCTCACGGCCTACCCCCAGTTCATCGCCATGTGGGCGCGGCGGTTCCTCATCGAGACCGGTGGCTCCGAGCTCGACCTCGGTGCGGTCGCGGTGGCCCAGCGCACCTGGGCGGTCGACAACGAGCGGGCGTTGCGGCGTGCGCCGCTGAGCATCGAGCAGTACGTCGACTCGCCCATGGTCGCCGACCCGTTCCGGGCGGTCGACTGCACCACCGAGGCCGACGGCGCCTGCGCTGTCCTGGTGACGTCGCGGGCGAGGGCCGCAGACCTGCGGCACGACCCGGTCGTCATCGAGGGTGCGGCCTACGGCACGGGAAAGCGGTCCGGCCTGGACGCCGGTGACGCGATGCTGTGGCCCGACCTCACCCGCAACTACACGAGCATCATCGCCGAGGAGCTGTGGAACAGCGCCGGCATGAAGCCCGCCGACGTCGACATGGCCCAGCTCTACGACTGCTTCTCAAGCAGCGTGCTGCTCGCGATGGAGGGACTCGGGCTCGCGGGCCGCGGCGAGGCGGCGGACCTGATCCGGGCCGGCCACACCCAGCCCGGCGGGCGGCTGCCCGTCAACACCAACGGCGGCCTGCTCGCCGAGGGCTACCTTCACGGCATGAACACCGTCGCCGAGGCGGTCTACCAGATGCAGGGCCGGGCCGGCGTGCGCACCGTGGCGGGGGCCGAGACCTGCGTGGTCACCTCGGGTGCCCTGACCGACGGCTCCGCGCTGGTCCTGGCGCGCCAGCGGAGGGAGGCCGCATGACCATCTCGGCAGCGCAGGCACAGCTCACCGGGACCGACCCGGACGCGGACGGCTTCTGGGCAGCGGTCGTCGGTGGGGCGTTGCAGCTGCGCCGCTGCACTCGGTGCGGCACCTGCTTCGTGCTGCCGCTGCCGTCGTGCCCCGAGTGCGCCGGCGACCCCGAGCTGGTTCTCTCCGAGGGGCGCGGCTCCCTCTACACCTGGGTGGTGGTGCACCACGCCTTCGACGAGGAGCTGGCCCGGCAGGTGCCGTACGTCGTCGGCGCCGTCGAGCTCGACGAGGGCGCCCGCATCTTCGCTCGCGTCGAGGGGATCGACCCCGCGGCGCTCGAGGCCGACGTGCGGGTGCGGGCAACGTACCCCGCGGACCCGGATCGGCCACCCATCGTCTTCGTTCCAGAGGAAAGTGCGTCCGCGTGACCACCAAGACCGCCGGCGTCCACACCGAGGACGCCCGGCGAAGCTACCGCGACCAGGGGCTCTGGCCCCAGTACTCGCTCGGGGAGCGGGTGCGGCACTGGGCCTCGGAGCGGCCCGACGCGATCGCCGTGGTGGACGGCACCGACGGGCGGCGGGTGACCTACCGGCAGCTCGCCGACGACTCTGCCCGCGTCGCCGCATGGCTCGTGGACCACGGTATCGAGCCGGGTGACGGGATCTCCGTGCAGCTGCCCAACCGCTACGAGACCGTGGTGATGGACGTTGCCGCGCTGTCGGTGGGCGCCTGTCTGAACCCGCTGCTGCCGAACTACCGCCGCAAGGAGCTCGAGCACTTCCTGCGGGTGTCGGAGGCGCGGGTGTTTGCCACGCCGTCCACCTACCGGCGGTTCGACCACGCCGCCCTCGGTGAGCAGCTCTGCGCCGAGCTCGGTGGCACGATCCTCCACCTCGTCGTCGACCACGACGGGCACGAGTACGACGGCATCCCGTTCGCTGAGGCGCTGAGCAGGCAACCCCTGACAAACTTTCCCCGCGTGCGGCCGGACGGGGTCAGCGAGCTCATCTTCACCTCCGGGACCGAGTCGCTGCCCAAGGCGGTGATGCACACCGAGGAAACGGTGAACCACTCGGTCGAGGCGTCCATCGCCCACCTGGGGCTGGGTGACGACGACGTCGTATGGATGCCCTCTCCGGTCGGGCACTCGACGGGCTTCAACTTCGGCGTCCGGCTGGCGCTGAACGCCGGGCTGTCCGTCGTCCTCCAGGACATCTGGCAGCCGGCCGAGGCAGCGCGCCTGATCGAGGAGAACCGGTGCACCTACACGCTTGCCGCCTCGACGTTCCTCGCCGACCTGCTGCGCGCGGCGCGAGAGGACGGGCGCGACCTGAGCTCGATGCGGGCCTTCGGCTGCGGCGGGGGGCCGGTCGCGGCCGAGCTGGTCCGCGAGGCGGCTGCGCAGGGCGTCCACGTGCTGCGCATCTACGGCTCGACCGAGGGCCTGATCATCTCGTGGAACCAGGCGGACGCGTTGCAGTACAAGCGCGAGGAGACCGATGGCCTGCCGCCGCAGCACACGGAGGTCACCGCATGGGACGACCAGGGCAACGTGCTACCGGTGGGGGAGGTCGGCGAGCTGATGGTTCGCGGGCCGAACGTCTGCGTCGGCTTCTTCGACGATCCCGAGCGCACCGCCGCGACCTTCGACCCCGACGGCTGGCTCCGCTCGGGTGACCTGGGCTTCGTCGACGCCGACGGCTTCGTGACGGTGTCGGGACGCAAGAAGGAGACGATCATCCGCGGCGGCCTCAACATCGCCCCGCGGGAGATCGAGGACCTGCTCGCAGCCATGCCCGGGGTGCGCGACGTGGCCGTGGTCGGCGTCCACGACGCCCGTCTCGGGGAGATCGTCGGTGCGTGCGTCGTTCCCGAGGCGGGGTGGTCCCCGACACTCGCGGACGTCGTGGAGTTCCTCGCCGCCAAGGACCTGGCGACGTACAAGCTGCCGCAGTACCTCGTGGTGCTCTCCGAGCTGCCGCGCACGCCCACCGGCAAGATCCGCAAGACGGAGCTCGCCACGTCCATCAACAGCGAACGGAACGAGCCCGCATGAACGCATCGCCACCGCTCACCGTGACCGAGGAGTGGGAGCTCGACGGCACCAGAGGCGTCCTCGTGCGCATGAACCGGCCCGAGCTGCGCAACCCGCTCGACCACGACACCGTGCGTGCGCTGCTGCGTCACCTCGACGCGGCCGAACAGGACCCGACCGTGCGCGGCTTCGTCGTGACCGGCACGGGCCCGGCGTTCTCCGCCGGGGGAGACCTGCGCAAGTACGTCGACCTGTACGCCCACCCGGCGCAGTTCAGCGCCTTCCTCGCGGACTTCAAGAAGCTGTGCGAGCGGCTCGAGCGCGGACCCCTGGTCACCTGTGCCATCGTCAACGGCGCCTGCGTGGCCGGCGGCCTCGAGCTCGCACTGGCCTGCGACTTCATCACCATCTCGGAGGAGGCCCGGATCGGTGACGGTCATCTCGGCTCCGGGCAGCTGCCCGGAGCGGGTGGCAGTCAGCGCCTCGGCCGGGCGATCGGCTGGCAGAAGGCGAAGGAGTGGATGCTCTCGGGACGTCTCTACTCCGCGCGCGAGGCCGAGCGCGCCGGCCTGGTCTCGCTCGTCACCGAGCCTGAGAGCCTGGAGCACCTGTCGCTGGCGATGGTGGCTGCGGCCGGCCAGCACAGTCCGCTTGCCTACGGCATCCTCAAGCAGCTGATCGACACCGGGCGCCAGGCGCACCTCGACGACGGGCTCACCCGCGAGCTCGAGCTGGTGCACGAGTACGCGACCACCTCGCGCGACGCGACCGAGGGCCTGCTGGCCTTCCTGGACAAGCGGCGGCCCAACTACGACGGCCTGGCCGGAGGGCCGGCGACGCCCGACAACGGGTTGCAGCCGCGTACGGAGAAGGGCAACCGCACGCGGGCGCTGATGAAGGCGTCGGCGCGCACGGTGTTCGGCCGGAGCGGCTACGGCAACGCCCGCATCTCCGACATCACGGCACAGGCGAAGCTCTCGCAGGGCAGCTTCTACCGGTACTTCACCGACAAGGAGGCCGCGCTACACGAGCTGCTCGAGGACCTCCTGCGTGACGTGGTCGAGTTCGCGCGTGACAGCTGGAGCGCCTCCGACCCGGCGAGGTCGGTCCGCGTGACCACCCGCAAGTACCTCGAGTTCTACCGCGACAACGCCGACCTGTACGCCCTGCTGATCGAGGTGGCGCAGACCGACCCGCGGGTCCGCCAGATGTGGGGCGAGGCGCGAGACGCCTTCTACACCCGCATCTCGCGGATGATCCGGCGGTCGCAGGACGAAGGCATCGCCGGTCCGGAGCTGAATCCCGATTTCATCGCCCTCCTCCTCGGCGGGATGACCGAGCAGTACGCGTACGCGTGCTTCGTGGAGGGACGCTATCCGGCCCTGCCCCTCGACGACGTGGTCGAGCAGATCTCCATGGTCTGGGCCGACGCCATCTTCCGAGGTGCGGGCCAGGGATCGGGGCCGGCCGATGACTGAGACTGCACGCCCCGTGGCCATCGTGTCCGGGGCAGCCCGCGGGATCGGCGCGTCGGTGGTCGAGCGCCTCGTGGCAGCCGGGTGGTCGGTCGTGGGCATCGACCTGGACACGGCGGAGTCCGCCGCGGCCTGGGTCGAGGGGGACGTCACCCGCGAGGACACCTGGCAGCGCGCCCGGGACCTCGCCGCAGACCTCGGCGCACTGCGCGTGGTCGTGAACAATGCCGGGGCGCAGGGCGCGGGCGCCCGGATCGCCGACACGGAGGTCGAGGATTTCGGGCGCGTCATGGACGTCAACGTCCGTAGCGCGTTCCTGGGCACCCGGCTGGCACTGCGGCACGCCGAGCCGGGGGGAGCGGTGGTCAACGTCGCTTCCAACGCCGGGCTCCGCGGGATCCCCAGGTTCGGCCCGTACGCCGCAGCGAAGCACGCGGTCATCGGCCTGACCCGGACGGCCGCCCTCGAGGGCGCTCGCCAGCAGGTGCGGGTGAACGCGGTGGCCCCCGGCCCGACCGACACACGGATCATGCAGGCGGTCGCACGGGCCTTCGACGCCGACAGCCCGGAAACCGCGATGTCACGGATGACCCGGGCCAACCCCATGGGGCGGTTCGCGCAGGTCGACGAGGTCAGCGCGGCGATCACCTGGCTCGCGGGCCCGGACTCGGCGTACGTCAACGGCTGCGTGCTCTCGGTCGACGGCGGCCTCACCGCCGCGTGACCGCGCGGGCACACATCTACGAAAGGCAGGAACGTGGAAGGCAATCTCTTCGACCTCGAGGGTCGCGTGGTCGTGGTCACCGGAGCCTCGAGCGGGCTCGGCGCGCAGTTCGCGCGTCGGCTGGCCGGGGAGGGCGCGCGCGTGGTTCTGGCAGCGCGCCGCCGTGACCGGATCGAGGCCCTGGCCGAGGAGCTTCCCGACGCCCTGGCCGTCGAGTGTGACGTCACCTCGGAGGACGACTGCGCTCGGCTCACCCAGGCCGCCCTGGACCGCTACGGCGCCATCGACGTCCTCGTCAACAACGCGGGGGTCAGCAAGCCCGCACGCGTCGAGGACGAGACGGTCGCGGACTTCCGCCAGGTGGTCGAGGTCAACCTGGTCGCGACGTACTCGCTGAGCCGGCGCATCGGCACGCTGATGGCCGAGCGCGGCCAGGGGTCCATCGTCAACATCGCCTCAGTCGTCGGGATGGTCGGCCTCGGGCGGATGCCGCAGGCGAGCTACGCGGCCAGCAAGGCGGGCGTGGTCAACCTGACCCGCGAGCTGGCGGCGCAGTGGGCGCGCAGCGGCGTGCGCGTGAACGCCATCGCGCCCGGCTTCTTCCCCTCGGAGATGACCGAGGGCCTCTTCGGCGACCCGAAGGGCGAAGCGTGGGTTGCCAAGCTGACGCCGATGGGACGCGGTGGCCGTGACGGGGAGCTCGACGGTGCGCTCCTCTACCTCGCCAGCGACGCGAGCAGCTACGTGACTGGCGTGGTGCTGCCGGTCGACGGGGGCTGGACCGCGGTCTGATCGAGGACCGCGTCCACTCATCACCCACCCCGCCGCACCAGCAGTCCCACGACAAGGAGGATCGGTGCTTTCCACCATCTATGACGCGGACCACGAGGCCTTCAGGGCCTCGGTGGGCGACTTCCTCACCCGCGAGGTGGTTCCTCACCTCGACGAGTACGCGACCGCGAAGGGCTTCCCCCGCGAGCTGTGGAAGAAGGCGGGCAGACAGGGCCTGCTGGGGCTCGAGGTGCCGGAGGAGTACGGCGGCTCGGACGCCGGCGACTACCGCTACAACGCGGTGATGTTCGAGGAGCTGTCGCGGGTCAACATGGCGCTGCCCTCGTGTGTGGGCATCCATGCCGACATCGTCGCGCCGTACCTGGTCCGGCTCACCACGCCCGAGCAGCGTGAGCGCTGGCTCCCCGGCGTCTGCACCGGTGAGCTGCTCACCGCCGTGGGCATGACCGAGCCCTCGGGCGGCTCCGACCTTGCGGCCCTGCGCACCACGGCCGTCCGCGACGGCGGCGAGTGGGTCATCAGCGGGGCCAAGACCTTCATCACCAACGGCCACTCGGCAGACCTGGTGCTGGTGGCGGCCCGCACCAGCCCCGAGAAGAAGGCCCGCGGCATCACCCTCTTCGCCGTCGAGGCCACGCGCGAGGGCTTCTCCCGCGGCCGGAAGCTGGACAAGGTCGGCCAGGACGAGTCCGACACGGCGGAGCTGTTCTTCGACGACGTGCGGGTCCCCGACGCGAACGTCGTGGGCGAGGTCGACCAGGGGTTCATCCACATGATGAACTTCCTGCCGCAGGAGCGGCTGCAGTCGGCGATCACCAACCTCGCCCACGCCGCCCAGATCCTGACCGAGACCGTGCAGTACGCACGCGAGCGCACCGCCTTCGGCCAGGCGATAGGCAGCTTCCAGCACAACAAGTTCCTCATCGCCGACCTGGTGACGCGCGTCGAGGTGACCCAGACCTATGTGCACCAGTGCGTGCTGGCGCACGCACGCGGCGACCTGACGCCCATCGACGCCGCCAAGGCGAAGTGGTGGACCGCGCAGGTGCAGAACGACGTGCTCGACGCGTGTGTGCAGCTGTACGGCGGCTACGGGTTCATGAACGAGTACCGCGTCGCGCGGGCCTGGCGCGACGCCCGCGTGACCAAGATCTGGGCTGGTTCCAACGAGATCATGAAGGAGCTCATCGGCCGTGACCTCAACCTCTGACCACACCGTCGCCCCCGGCACCCACGGCGGTACGGCGGGCAACATCACGTTCGACTTCACTGGCCGGACCGTCCTGGTCACCGGAGCCGCGCGGGGGATCGGCCTCGAGGTGGGCCGCGCCTTCCGGGACGCACACGCAACGGTCTACCTCGTCGACCGGGACGCCGACGAGGTGGCGGCGGCCGCCGAGAATCTCGGCGTGCGTGGGCTCGCCGTCGACGTCAGCAGCACCGAGCAGGTCGACGCTGCCGTCGAGCAGGTCGTCGCCGAGACCGGTCGCCTCGACGTGGTCGTCAACAACGCAGGCATCCTGCGCGATGCGGTGCTGTGGAAGCTGACCGACGAGGACTGGGAGCAGGTCCTGGGGGTTCACGTCGGCGGCAGCTACCGGTTCCTGCGGGCCGCGGTGCCACACTTCCGGGCCCAACAGCACGGCCGGGTCGTCAACGTCACGTCGTACACCGGACTGCACGGGAACATCGGCCAGGCGAACTACGCGACGGCGAAGGCGGGGATCGTCGGCCTCACGAAGACGGCGGCCAAGGAGCTGGCCCGGTTCGGGGTCACCGTCAACGCGATCTCCCCCAACGCCGAGACCCGGATGATCGCATCGATCCCTGAGGACAAGCGCGCCGAGCTCACCGCCGGCATCCCGATGGGGCGGTTCGCGGATCCGCGCGAGATGTGCGCCACGGTGCTTTTCCTCGCGTCCGACGAGGCCGGCTACGTCACCGGCGTCGTCGTTCCCGTCGACGGCGGGCTGTCGATGTGACCGGCGACCACAGGAGGGGAACATGCTGCGGCTGAGCTTCGAGGAGCTGGGCGAGCGGAGCGGCGTACCGCTCGGCACCACGGACTGGATCGAGGTGTCCCAGGACGACATCGACGCGTTCGCGCACACCACTCGGGACACCCAGTGGATCCACGTCGACGCCGACCGCGCCGCCCAGGGTCCCTTCGGAGGGACCATCGCGCACGGCTTCCTGACGCTGTCGTACGCCTCGCACTTCCTCGAGGCGCTGCTGCGCGTCGACGGGATCAGCGAGGCGGTCAACTACGGCGTCAACCGGGTGAGGTTCCCCGCCCCGGTGCCGTCCGGAGCCCGGCTGCGGGCCCGCGGCGAGCTGGTGGACGTCGAGTCCAAGGGCTCGGCCCGCCACGCCCGCATTGCGCTGACCGTCGAACGCGAGCACGGCGACCGGCCGGCCTGCGTGGCCGAACTAGTGGTGCGCTACTCCCGGGGCGAAGAATGAGCGGCACCGGCGAGGAGACGCGGCTCATGGAGCCGGGGAGCCTGCCCGGCCTCGACCTGCGCCGGCTGGCCGGCTGGTTCGACGAGACCCTGACCGGTGGCCGCGCCGGCGAGCTCACGGCTCAGCCTCTGACCGGAGGTCGGTCCAACCTCACCTACCTGGTCACCGACGGCGCCGACCGCTGGGTGGTCCGTCGTCCACCGGTCGGCAAGGTGCTCGCGACCGCGCACGACGTCACCCGCGAGCACCGGGTGCTGTCGGCGCTCGCGGACACGAACGTGCCGGTGCCGCGGGTGTTCGGGCTGTGCGAGGACACGGAGGTGCTCGGGGCTCCGTTCTACGTCATGGAGCACGTGGTCGGTGCGTCGTACCGCCACTCCTCGGAGCTGGAACCGCTGCGCCTCGACCGCACGCGCACGGTCTCCGAAAGCCTCGTGGACACCCTCGTCACGCTGCACTCCGTGGACGCCGGCGCCGTCGGACTCGACACGCTCGGGCGGCCCCAGGGCTTCCTCGCCCGGCAGGTCCGCCGCTGGTGGGCCCAGCTGGAGGCGTCCGGCAGCCCGGCGATCCCGTTGGCGCGCACCCTGCACGACCGCTTGGCGGAGCGGGTCCCCGCGGACAACCTGCCGGGGATCGTCCACGGGGACTACCGCCTCGACAACGTGATCGTCGGCCCGGACGACCGCACCACCGCCGTCATCGACTGGGAGATGGCCAGCTGCGGTGACACCCTCACCGACCTGGCGCTGCTCGTCGTCTACCAGCGCACCGCGCGGATCGCCGAGGGCGACGTGGTGCCCACCGCGTCGTCGGCACCCGGGTTCCTGACCGAGCACGAGATCATCGAGCGCTACCAGCGATCCGGGTCGCGCGACCTCGACCGGTTCGGCTTCTACCTCGCGCTCGCCTCGTTCAAGCTCGCGGGCATCATCGCGGACATCCATCGCCGCCACCTCAGCGGCCAGGTCACGGGTGCTGGCGTCGACAGCGTCGGCAAGGTGGTCGAACCGCTGCTCGTGTCCGGGCTGCACACCCTCTTGGAGGACGACTGACATGCACTTCGCCTTCGATCGCGAGACCGAGGACCTGGTCGCGCGGATGCAGCAGTTCATGGACCAAGTGGTCCACCCGGCCGAGGCGACCTTCGCCGAGGAGCTGGCGCAGCTCGAGAACCGGTGGGCCTGGACCCGCACCCCGGTGCTCGCCCGGCTGCGTGAGCAGGCGCGGTCCCTGGGGCTGTGGAACCTCTTCCTCGCTGGGAGGTCCGGCGCCGGACTCACGAACCTGCAGTACGCACCGCTCGCCGAGATCAGTGGACGCAGCCTGCAGCTCGCTCCTCCGGCGATGAACTGCGCGGCGCCCGACACAGGCAACATCGAGGTGCTCGAGATGTTCGGCACGCCCGAGCAGAAGGAGCGATGGCTCGAGCCCCTGTTGGCCGGGGAGATCCGGTCCGGGTTCGCCATGACCGAGCCCGACGTGGCCTCCTCGGACGCGACCAACATCTCGACCCGCATCCAGCGCGACGGCGACAGCTATGTCATCAACGGACGCAAGTGGTGGACGACCGGCGCCATGAACCCCGACGCGCAGATCCTGATCGTGATGGGCAAGACCGACCCGGCCGCGGACCGGCACCGCCAGCAGAGCCAGATCCTGGT
>JAOPXC010000445.1 GCA_025965335.1 Nocardioides sp.
TACTCCACGCCGGGCGTGGGCCTGATCAGCCCGCCGCCGCACCACGACATCTACTCGATCGAGGACCTCGCCCAGCTGATCCACGACCTGAAGAACGCGAACCCTGGGGCCCGGGTGCACGTGAAACTGGTCTCGGAGGTCGGCGTGGGCACCGTCGCCACGGGTGTGTCCAAGGCGCACGCGGACGTCGTCCTGATCTCCGGCAACGACGGCGGCACCGGCGCGTCCCCGCTGACGTCCCTCAAGCACGCCGGTGGTCCCTGGGAGCTCGGCCTGGCCGAGACCCAGCAGACCCTGCTGCTCAACGGCCTGCGCGACCGCATCGTCGTCCAGACCGACGGCCAGCTCAAGACCGGACGCGATGTCGTCATCGCGGCGCTGCTGGGTGCCGAGGAGTTCGGCTTCGCGACCGCGCCGCTCGTCGTGTCGGGCTGCATCATGATGCGCGTCTGCCACCTCGACACCTGCCCGGTGGGCGTCGCGACGCAGAACCCCGTGCTGCGCGAGCGTTACTCCGGCAAGGCCGAGTACGTCGTCAACTTCTTCCAGTACATCGCGGAGGAAGTCCGCGAGCTGCTCGCGGAGCTGGGCTTCCGGACCATGGACGAGATGATCGGCCGGGCCGACACGCTCGACGTGGGCGACGCCGTCACCCACTGGAAGGCGGCCGGTCTCGACCTGACGCCGATCCTGCACATGCCCGAGCTGCCCGAGGGTGCGTCCCTGCGCAACACCACCGGGCAGGACCACGGGCTCGAGAAGGCGCTCGACGTCACCGACCTGGTCCCGCTGGCCCAACCCGCCATCGAGCGGGGCGAGCCGGTGCGCGCCCAGGTCGCCATTCGCAACGTCAACCGCACCGTCGGGACCATCCTCGGCCACGAGGTCACCAAGAAGTACGGCGGCGAGGGACTGCCCGACGGCACGATCGACCTCACGTTCATCGGCTCTGCCGGCCAGTCGTTCGGCGCGTTCGTGCCGCGCGGCATGACGCTCCGGCTGGAGGGCGACGCCAACGACTACGTCGGCAAGGGCCTGTCCGGCGGCCGGATCGTCGTCCGTCCCGACCGGTCGGCGACGTTCGAGGCCAACGAGCAGATCATCGCGGGCAACGTCATCGCCTACGGCGCCACCGCGGGCGAGATCTTCATCCGCGGCGGCGTGGGTGAGCGGTTCTGCGTGCGAAACTCCGGCGCGTGGGCCGTGACCGAGGGCGTGGGGGACCACGCCTGCGAGTACATGACCGGCGGTCGCGTGGCCGTCCTGGGCGGGACGGGACGCAACTTCGCCGCAGGCATGTCCGGCGGCGTCGCCTGGGTCCTCGACCTCCAGGAGGGTCGCGTCAACAGGGAGCTGGTCGAGCTCGGTCCCGTCAGCGGCCCGGCCGCCGACGAGCTCGAGAACCTGGTCCGCGCCCACCTCGAGGAGACCGGTTCGACCGTGGCCGAGGAGCTGCTGGCCGACTGGGAGACCTCGCTGACGCGGTTCACCGAGGTCATGCCCAGCGACTACCGCAGGTCCCTCGAGGCTAAGGCCAAGGCGGAGGAAGCCGGCCTGGACGAGAACGAGACCGCCCACGCGATGATGGAAGCCCTTCATGGCTGACCGTCGCCGCCCACCGCACCGTCCGTGGCGGGGTGCGGCCAACACGATGATGGAGGGCTGTGCCTGATGGCTGACCCCAAAGGCTTCTTGAAGGACGGCCGCGAGGTCGCGGAGCGACGCCCCGTCGAGGAGCGCGTGCACGACTGGAACGAGGTCTACCCCGGTGGGATGGGCCGCGCGCTGCTGCCGATCATCACCAAGCAGGCCGGCCGATGCATGGACTGCGGCATCCCGTTCTGCCACCAGGGCTGTCCCCTCGGCAACATCATCCCGGAGTGGAACGACCTGGTCTGGCGCGACGACTGGGACGGCGCGATGGACCGCCTGCACGCGACCAACAACTTCCCGGAGTTCACCGGCCGCCTCTGCCCGGCGCCCTGCGAGACCGCCTGCGTGCTGGGCATCAACCAGGACCCGGTGACGATCAAGAACGTCGAGGTCTCGATCATCGACAAGGCGTGGGACTCCGGCTACGTCCGGCCCCAGCCGCCGGAGTGGCTCTCGGGCCGCACCGTCGCGGTGATCGGCTCGGGACCGGCCGGCCTGGCCGCCGCCCAGCAGCTGACCCGGGCCGGGCACACCGTCGCGGTCTACGAGCGTGCCGACAAGGTCGGCGGGCTGCTGCGCTACGGCATCCCCGAGTTCAAGATGGAGAAGAAGCACCTCGACCGACGCATCGAGCAGATGCGGAGGGAGGGCACGGTGTTTCGGGTCGGCATCGAGGTGGGTGCGGAATTCGGCGCCAGCGCCCTGAAGGACCGCTACGACGCGGTGGTGCTCGCGACCGGCTCGACGGTGGCGCGCGACCTGCCGGTGCCCGGGCGCGAGCTCGGCGGCATCCACCAGGCGATGGAGTTCCTCCCGCAGGCCAACCGGGTCGCGCTCGGCGAGCAGGTCGACGACCAGATCGTCGCGACCGGCAAGCACGTTGTCATCATCGGTGGCGGCGACACCGGCGCGGACTGCCTCGGCACGTCGACCCGCCAGGGTGCCGCGAGCATCACCCAGCTCGAGATTCTGCCGGAGCCGCCGACGGAGCGCCCCGCCGGACAGCCCTGGCCCACCTACCCGATGACGTTCCGGGTGTCCTCGGCCCACGAGGAGGCCGGCGACCGCGTGTACGCCGTGTCGACCAAGGAGTTCCGCGGGGACGAGGACGGCAACGTCCGTTCGCTGCTGCTCGTCGACGTGGTCTTCGAGGGCGGCAAGCTGACCGAGATCGAGGGCACCGAGCGCGAGATCCCGGCCGAGCTGGTCCTGCTCGCCATGGGCTTCGTCGGTCCGGAGCGGGTCGGCCTGGTCGAGCAGCTCGGCGTGGACCTCGACGAGCGCGGCAACGTCGCCCGGGACTCGGCGTACATGACCTCGGTGTCGGGCGTCTTCGCGGCCGGTGACGCCGGTCGCGGCCAGTCGCTGATCGTCTGGGCGATCGCCGAGGGTCGCGCCGCCGCGTCGGCCGTCGACCAGTACCTCACCGGCTCCACCACGCTTCCGTCACCCATCCCGCCGACGGAGCGGCCGCTCGTCGTCTGAGCTCCGACCCGTGAATCCGCCAAGTGTCCGCTGAGAATCGGGCCACCGCGGCTTGGATCGTTCTAATGTTCGCTAGGCTGCACGGGTGCGTAGAGCCAAGATCGTCTGCACCCTGGGCCCGGCAACCGCGTCTCCGCGGCGGATCCGCGAACTCGTGTACGCCGGGATGGACGTCGCCCGGCTCAACATGAGCCACGGCACCCACGAGGACCACGCCGAGGCCTACCGGCAGGTGCGTGCGGCCTCCGACGCCAGCGGCCACGGGGTCGGCATCTTTGCGGACCTCCAGGGCCCCAAGATCCGGCTCGGGACGTTCGCGGACGGGCCGGTGCAGCTGCGCCGCGGCCAGGTGTGGACGATCACCACCCGCGACGTGCCGGGCGACAACGTCGAGGCCGGCACGACCTACCAGGGGCTACCCGGTGACGTGTCGGTGGGCGACCCGATCCTGATCGACGACGGCAAGGTTCGGCTGCGGGTGACCGGGGTCGACGGTCCGGACGTGCACACCGAGGTGCTCGTCGGCGGTGTCGTGAGCAACCACAAGGGCATCAACCTCCCCGGTGTCGCCGTGTCGGTGCCGGCGCTGTCGGAGAAGGACATCGCCGACCTCCGGTTCGCGCTCCACCTCACGGTCGACTTCATCGCGCTCAGCTTCGTGAGCGACGCCAAGGACGCCGAGGACGTGCGCGCGATCATGCGCGAGGAGGGGGTGATTCTTCCGATCATCGCCAAGATCGAGAAACCGCAGGCGATCGAGAACCTCGACGAGGTCATCGCCGCGTTCGACGGCTTCATGGTGGCGCGCGGCGACCTCGCGGTGGAGTGCCCGCTCGAGGACGTGCCGTTCCTGCAGAAGCAGGTGGTCCGCAAGGCCCGGCTGAACGCCAAGCCGGTCATCGTCGCCACCCAGATGCTGGAGTCGATGATCTCCAGTCCCGCTCCCACCCGTGCGGAGGCCTCCGACGTCGCCAACGCGGTGCTCGACGGCGCCGACGCCGTGATGCTGTCCGGGGAGACGAGCGTGGGGGAGTACCCCGTCCACACCGTCGAGACCATGGCGCGGATCATCACCTCGACCGAGAAGCACGCCATCGGGTCGTCCGGTGTCGGCGTCTTCGCCCCGATCGACTGGGACCCGCACACCAGGTCCGGAGTGATCGCCAAGGCCGCCGAGGAGGTCGCCGAACGGGTGGACGCGAAGTACGTCGTGGCGTTCACCCAGAGCGGTGACTCCGCCCGCCGGATGTCCCGGCTGCGCGGTCCGGTCCCGCTGCTCGCGTTCACGCCCGAGGCCTCGGTGCGGTCCCAGCTGGCGTTGTCGTGGGGCGTCGAGACCTTCAAGACCCACACCGTCGAGCACACCGACGAGATGGTCCGCCAGGTCGACGAGCAGCTGCTCGAGATCGGCCGCGTCGAGCAGGGCGACCTCGTCGTGATCATCGCCGGCGCCCCGCCCGGCATCCCCGGCTCCACGAACGCGCTCCGCATCCACCGGATGGGCGACGCGATCAACGGGGTCGCGCCGGCGTACCGCCGCAGCTGAGCTACTCGCTGCTCTCCCAGCTCCGGAGGCGGTTCGGCCGGCGACTCTCCGTCCGTGGAGTCACGAGGTGCCCCGGGTGGGATTCGAACCCACACTGGATGGTGTTTGAGACCACTCTCTCTGCCGTTGGAGTACCGGGGCGCAACGGTCGCCAACCGTACCGACAGACTCAACGGATCTGCCACTTGGCTAATGTCTATCAATCAACTACAGTTTTGGACATCGACACACGCACCACAACTCGGACGGCAGTGGAGGCAGGCATGTTCAAGCCCTGGCGGTGGATCCGGTCCAGCAACGAGCAAGCGGTGGCCAACGCCCGCGCCGCAGCGGTCGAGTGCGGCCGGCGCCGCGTCGAGCGCGCCGAGGTGGAGCACTACCTCGACCAGCGATCCCTCGCCCGGGGGTCGACGCCCCGCGCGGCGCAGCATCCCGCCTGAGCGTGCGCCCAGCGCGAGGGCTGAGCGTTCGGTGAGCGCGACGGCCCGCTAGCCTGTCGCCCGTGACAGAGCCCGCCGCCCTTCCCACGCGCAGCGTGGTGATCGCCGAGGACGAGGTGCTGATCCGGATGGATCTCGCCGAGATGCTCACCGAAGAGGGGTACGACGTCGTCGGGGAGGCCGGGGACGGGGCCGCTGCGATCGAGCTGGCCGAGAGGCTGCGCCCCGACCTCGTCATTGTCGACGTCAAGATGCCGGTCCTGGACGGGATCGCCGCCGCCGAGAACATCGCCAGCAAACGGATCGCGCCGGTCGTGATCCTGACCGCGTTCTCGCAGCGTGACCTCGTCGAGCGGGCCCGCGATGCCGGTGCCATGGCGTACCTCGTCAAGCCCTTCTCCAAGACCGACCTGGTTCCGGCGATCGAGATGGCGGTCAGCCGCTTCGCCGAGCTCTCCCAGCTGGAGTCCGAGGTCTCCGACCTGACCGAGCGGCTGGAAACGCGCAAGGCCGTCGACCGAGCCAAGAGCGTGCTCCAGGAGCAGCTCAGCCTGACGGAGCCGGAGGCCTTCCGGTGGATCCAGAAGACCGCCATGGACCTGCGCCTCTCGATGCGGCAGGTCGCCGAAGGTGTCATCGAGCATGGCCCCGGCATCGCGGACCGCTGACTCGTGGTCGGTCCAGGACTGACCTCCCGTTCGGGATCGGAGCCCGGAGAGCCCGAGCCCGAGGTCACGAATCTGCAACGAGACAGCGCAGAATGCTCGCAAGTGGGCGCTATGAGGGGCTCCGAGACGCTAGGTTCGCCGCAACACCGATACGTCACCCGGCTCCGGGGACGTCACACTCCCACATCGGAGGCTGAATTGAATCGCCCTAATCGCCCCAATCGCGCATTCCGAAGCTTGGCAGTTCTCGCGACGGTCTCGCTGGCCCTGACGGCCTGTGGCGGCGACGACGGCGGCAGCGCCGCCGACCCCGAGTCGACCACCACCAGCTCGCCCACCGAGTCCGGAGGGACCGCGCCAGGTGGAGACGGCACCCTGACCATCGGCACGCTGCTCCCGCAGACGGGCGACCTGGCATTCCTCGGCCCGCCGGAGTTCGCCGGGGTCCAGTTGGCCATCGACGACATCAACGCCGCGGGCGGTGTGCTCGGCAAGGACGTCGTCCAGATCAAGGCCGACTCCGGTGACGGCACCCCGGACATCGCCGGCGGCGAGGTCGACAAGTTGCTCAGCAAGGACGCCGACACCATCATCGGTGCCGCCGCGTCCGGCGTCTCGGTCTCGGTGATCGACAAGATCACGCAGGCGGGCGTGGTGCAGTTCTCGCCGGCCAACACTGCCGCTGGGTTCGACACGTACGAGGACAACGGGCTGTACTTCCGTACTGCCCCGTCCGACCGCCTCCAGGGTCAGGTCCTCGGCGACCTCGCCATCGCGGACGGCTTCACCAGCGTCGCGATCATGGCGCGCCAGGACTTCTACGGCGAGGGGCTGGCCGATCAGGTCCGCACCACCGTCGAGGACAAGGGCGGCGACGTGCCGGAGTTCCTGCTGTACTCCGCCGACGCAGAGAACTACACCGCTGAGGTGAACAAGATCGCGGCCGCCAAGCCGGAGGCGCTCGTCCTCGTCGGGTTCGAGGAGACCACGAAGATCATCCCGCAGCTGATCGCCAAGGGCGTGGGGCCGCAGGACATCCAGATCTACTTCGTGGACGGCAACCTGGCCGACTACTCCGACGAGACGTTCGACCTGGCCGGCGTCAAGGGCACCGTGCCGGTCCCGGCCGAGCTCGACCCGGGCTTCAACGACCGGCTCAAGGGCATCGACTCCAGCCTGAAGGACTTCAGCTACGGTCCCCAGGCGTACGACGCCACGATCATCACCGCTCTGGCGGCGATCGCGGCCGGCAGCGACAACGGCGAGGCCATCGGCAAGGAAATCGTTGGCGTCACCCGCGAGGGCACGCAGTGCTCGAGCTTCGAGGACTGCGCCAAGCTGCTCGCAGACGGTGAGGACATCGACTACGAAGGTGCCAGCGGTCCGACGGACATGAATGACACCGGGAGCCCGGCGTCCGGCACGATCGGCATCAACCTGTACAAGAAGGGCAACACCTACGAGCAGGTTGACTCTGTCTCAGGCGTGCTCAACTAGTACCAGCGACACGAGAGGGGCCCGGCCGACACGGCCGGGCCCCTCTTGCTGCGCTCACGATGGCGTCACGAGCAGCGACGCACTCGCGGTGGCGGTACGACCCTGTGTCCGGGCTCAGGCCTTGGCCAGCGTGCCGAGATAGAGCTCGACCACCTTGGGGTCCTTGCCGAGCTCGGCACCGGTGCCGCTGTGCGCATTGCGGCCGTGGTCGAGGACGTAGCCGCGGTCACAGATCTGGAGGCACCGCCGCGCGTTCTGCTCCACCATGATGACCGAGACGCCGGCGCGATTGATCCGACGGGTCTGGACGAAGACCTCGTCCTGCATGACGGGAGAAAGTCCTGCCGACGGCTCGTCGAGCAGGAGTACCGACGGCTCCATCATCAGGGCCCGGCCCATCGCCACCATCTGCCGTTCCCCGCCCGAGAGGGAGCCGGCCCGCTGGGCGCGCCGGTCCAGCAGGGCCGGGAACAGCTCACCCACGAACTCGAACCGCTTCTTGAAGCTCTTGGGACGTTGGTAGACGCCCATCTCGAGATTCTCCTGAATGGTCAGGGAGGGGAAGACATTGTTGGTCTGCGGCACGAAGCCGATGCCCTTCGAGACCAGCAGGTCGGCTCGCTCGTTGGTGATGTAGTCACCCTTCAACGCGACCGTGCCGGACCTGATGGTCACCAGCCCGAAGAGAGCCTTGAGAAGCGTGGACTTGCCGGCGCCGTTGGGTCCGATGATGCCGACCAGTTCGTGCTCGCGACAGTAGAGATCGACGCCGTTGAGGATGTTGACTCCCGGGAGGTAACCGGCGACGAGTTC
>JAOPXC010000130.1 GCA_025965335.1 Nocardioides sp.
AGCAGGCCGAGCTTCTTGTTGATCTTGTAGCGACCGACCTTGGCCAGGTCGTAGCGCTTGGGGTTGAAGTAGTAGTTCTTCAACAGCGTCAGCGCGGCCTCACGCGTGGGCGGTTCGCCCGGTCGCAGCTTGCGGTAGATGTCCAGCAGCGCGTCGTCCGGACCCTGGGTGTGGTCCTTCTCCTCGGTGAGCTGGATCGACTCGAACTGGCGCAGCTCGGTCATCGTCGCGTCGTAGTCGAACTCCTCACCGGTGTCGAGGGCGACGGCCTGGAGGGCCTTGAGCAGCACGGTGACGTTCTGCTTGCGCTTGCGGTCGAGGCGGACGCCGACCATGTCGCGCTTGTCGATCTCGAACTCCAGCCAGGCGCCGCGCGACGGGATCATCTTCGCGGTGTAGATGTCCTTGTCGGACGTCTTGTCGGCGGTGCGCTCGAAGTAGACACCGGGCGAACGGACCAGCTGCGAGACGACCACGCGCTCGGTGCCGTTGATGACGAAGGTGCCCTTGGGGGTCATCAGGGGGAAGTCGCCCATGAAGACCGTCTGTCCCTTGATCTCACCGGTGTCGTTGTTGGTGAACTCCGCCGAGACGTAGAGCGGAGCGGAGTAGGTGAAGTCCTTCTCCTTGCACTCGTCCACGGTGTACTTGGGGTCGTAGAAGACGGGGTTCTCGAACGAGAGCGACATCGTCTCGGAGAAGTCCTCGATCGGCGAGATCTCCTCGAAGATCTCGGTCAGACCGGACTTGCCGGAGACGTCCTCGCCCTCGGAGCGGCGCCGCTCCACGGCGGCGATCCACTTCTCGTTGCCGATCAGCCAGTCGAAGCTGGTGGTCTGCAGGGAGAGGAGCTGGGGAACCTCGAGAGGCTCGGAGATCTTTGCGAACGAAATGCGGCGGGGGTTACCGGAGGTGGTGCGCGCGGCCAAGAGGTGTCCTTCGACGGGAACTCACGTGAGATTCGCGCCACCGACCACACGATCAACCACCGGGCAGGCTGACAGGCATCTGAGGGCAGGCGCAACGCGCAACACTACAGCAAGAAACGGCGCGCCACAACACCTGCATGCGCCGAATAGACGAGCGTTGCCGACGATGATGAACCTCCGAGGGCCCAGCGGTCAAGCATCCCGGCCGGGGGCTGGGCAAACAACGGCGGTCAGGTCGCCATGTCGTCGACGAGCCAGTCGCCGCCGACCTTCTGCATCGAGAGCGTCACCCAGTTCTTGAACACGTCGGGAGTCTTGTGCGTCTTGTCGGTGCGGCCCTGGTTGATCAGCAGGAAGACCTGCACACGGTTCTCGCCGGAGCGGACGATGCCGGAGGCGATCACCTCGGCACTGACCTTGGTCCTGGTGGTCGGCGCGTTCTGCTGGATGACCGCGAACAGCTTGTCGTAGTCCTTGCGGAACCCGCTGGTCAGGTACTGCTGAGCGGCCGACTGGTCGCGGTCCAGGTGCCGGAAGTCGTAGGACAGGATCGGCACCGCCGCCCGCTCCGCGACGGACTGCGCGGACGCGGTCGCGTCCTCCACCGCGGTGTCCGACGGCTGCGCGACCCACAGCCAGGCGGTCACCCCGGCGGCGACCGCGGTCACGATCGCGACGCCGATGAGCAGCCAGCCGGGGACCCCGCCGCGCGGCGTCCGGTCCACCGCGATGTGCTGGAGCTCCAGGCTCGTGGGCGGCTCGTCGCCGACCGGCGCCCCGGCGGTCGGCGCGGCAGGCTTGTCGAGCGTGACCGGAGTGACGGGCTCGGGGGCCGGCTCGGGGGTTGCCGGGACCGACGCCGCGAGCTCGGCGTCGTACGCCGCGCGCCGCTGCGGGTCGAGCAGCACCTCGGCCGCCTCGTTGACCACGCGGAAGCGCCGGTCCGTCGGGCCGAGGTCGGCCACCAGCTGCTGCCACGCCGCACGGATCTCCTCCGCGGTCACGGTCGGCTCGACGTCGAGGACGTCGTACCAGGTCGGGCTCACTGCGCGGCCCCCGTCACGGTGGCGAAGTCGTCGACGAGCCACTTGCCCCCGGTCTTGACCAGCGTCACCTCGACGCGGAACGGCACGGGGTCGACCTCCACACGCTTGGAGTCCTTCTTCTGGGGATTCTTGGGGTAGGAGTCCGTGAACTTGCCCGCGACGAGGACGACGGCGGAGTCCGCGTCGATGCTGGACACACCCGCGGCGAAGATCTGGGCCGTGCGCCCCAGCCCGCTCTGCGACACCGTCTGCTCGGCGACGGTGACCTGCTGTTCGAAGGAGGTCTTGAACTTCGGGGTGATGATGTCGATGACGCGCTTGCGGTACTCCGGCATCTGGCCGTTCTTGTCGAGCAGGTCGGGGCCGTAGGTGTTGACGCGGAGCATGAACTGCCCGGCCTGGGACATGACCGTCTCGCGCCGCGCCTGGACGTCGTCGGCCGCGCCGGTGCGTCCGGCGAGCAGCCAGATCATCGTGCCGGACGAGGCAAGCAGGATGATGACCAGCACGCCCAGCAGGACGAGCCGGAACGTCCCGGACCTGGGTCCGGCGCCGGTCATGGGGTGCAGTGAGCTGCTCGTCAGTCCTGGCTTGACATCAGGGGCTGGAGGAACAGCCACTTCCACGACTCCTCTCCAAGGGTGTCGGGCGCCACGCTACCGGGGGAGGCCAACGCCGGGTCGACGTGGCTGCCCCAGTGGAGCTTCTGGGTGGTCGGGTCGTACGACGCGACCACGGGGGCCCGGTAGTTCGCGCCGGCGCGAGGGGCGTTCTGGACGCCGCGCGCGTTGCTCATGGTGGGCGGCTCGGTGCAGCGGGCGTCCTCGTTCATCGGCCAGTTGTCGCCGTTCTGCGGGGGACGGGTCTTGGTGCCGCCGTAGCCCTGGTGGCAGACGGGGTGGGTGGTCAGGATCATGCCGAAGTGGGCGTCGTAGAGGCCGGTCTCGGGCGTCTTGGAGACAACGGTGAAGCCACCCTCGACGACGTACGGGTAGATCACGAGGAGCTGCTCGATGCCGTCGAGGTGCTTGACGATGACGTCGCCGGTGGTGACCAGGTTGTTGATCAGCTCCCCCAGGTCGACACGGTTCTCCTCGAGGAAGGTCCGCAGCTGGGTTGCCGTCGCCGAGCCCTCGTCGATGATCGTGCGCAGGTCCTTGTCGGAGCCGGCCAGGCTGCCGCTGAAGAGCGCCAGCTGCCTGGCGAAGTTGCGGATCGCGCTCGCCGAGTCGACCTGCCCGTTGAGGACCGTGTTGCTGTCCCGGATCAGCGCCGTCGTGACGTCGAAGTTGGCGTTGGCGGTCTCCAGGAAGGAGTTGCCGGTGTCGATGATCCGCTGCAGGTCCGGACCGGTGCCCGCGAATGCCTGGCCCAGCTCGGAGATGGTGGTGCTCAGGGCCTGCTTGTCGACCGATTCGACCGTGTCGGACAGGTGGGCAAGGAGCGTCTCGGTGGCGATCGGCGTGCGGGTGTTGTCGACCGCGATCTGCGAGTCGTTCTCGAGGTAGGGCTGGGAATCGGTCTGCGGCTGCAGCTCGACGTACTGCTCACCGACCGCGGAGCGGTTGCCGACGACCGCCAGCGCGTCGGCGGGGATCTTGTCGTAGCTGTCCTCGATGTCGAGGTAGACGTCGACACCGTTGTCGGTGAGCACCATCTTGTCGACGCTGCCGATCCCGACGCCGCGGTAGGTGACCTCGCCGCCGGCGAAGATCCCGCCGGATTGCTGGAAGTGGGCCACGACGGTGTAGGAGTTGTCGACGACGAACCGGTCGAGCTTGGCGTAGCGGGCGCCCACGAACGTCACGCCGAACAGCGTGATGATGACGAAGACCATCAGCTGGATCTTGGTACGGCGCGCGATCATCGGGCCACCATCCCGGGGATGAGGAGGTTCACCAGGGCGGGATCGAAGACCTGGGTGAGCTGTCGCAGGGTCGGGCCACGGGTCTTGGACCACGACGCCGTCGGACCGAACGCCGCCCGGGGCAGGCCAAGGACTCCGCCGAGGACTCCCCCGAGGTCGGGCAGCCCAGGGATGGACGGGAGGCCGGGCAGCAGGTTGAGCTGCTTGCAGACGTCCTTGTTCCGGTTCTCGGCCTTCTGGCACTCCGAACGCAGCTTCAGCAGCTGCCCCGGGGTGGCCAGCACCTTCTTGCAGGACTTGCTGGTGAGATCACCGCTGCGCAGACACTTCAGCACGTTTCCGAGGATCACCGTCGGGTCGATGATCGTGGGCAGGTTCGTCGGCAACGTCGGGATGCTGGTGCCGGAGCCGGTCAGGTCGAGGTCGAGCTGGATCGACAGGTTGGTGTAGTCGCCCATGTGCAGGTTGCGGGCCACCTGCGGGTCGCGGCCGACGACTTCGTCCACGAACGGGTAGGTCAGGAAGACGTTGAACGCCTTGACGAAGTCGTCCCCCGAGTTGGCGAGCTCGGTCAGCACCGGCTGGAGCTGCTGGATCGACTCGATGGTGGAGGCCTTGGACGCCTTGATGACCCGGACGCCCACGTCGCCGAGCTGATTGAGCGACTGGAGCATCTTGACCAGGTCCGCGCGCTGACTGTCCAGAGAGGCGAGCGCGCTGGGCAGCTGATCGAGTGCCGAGTCGATGATCCCCTGCTGGGCGTGGACGTTGAGCGCGAGCTTGTTCAACGACTCGATCGCGTTGACGATCTGGACCTTGTTGTCGTCGAGCTGCTGGGCAAACGACGCGATCTGGGTCAGGACCGACTTGGCGGAGTCCTCGCGGCCCTCCAGCGTCTTGTTCAGCTCGGTCGCGATGGTCTTGAGCTGGGCCACCCCGCCGCCGTTGAGCAGCAGGCTCAGCGCGCCGAGCACCTCCTCGACCTCGGGGTTGTTGCCCGAGTGCTCGAGCGGGATCGTGTCGCCGGTCTGGAGGGGCTCCGCGCTGGCACCCTGCGTGGGGGCGCTGAGGGCCACGAACTTCTCACCCAGGAGGCTGGTCTGGCGGATCTCCGCCAGGGCGTTGTCGGGCAGCAAGGTGTCGTTGCGCAGCTCGAGCGTCACGTCCGCGGTGTAGCCGTCGAGCTTGATGTCGGTCACCTGTCCGACGCTCACGTCGTTGACCTTGACCGTGGACTTGGGCACCAGGTCGAGCACGTCGTGGAACTGCACGGTGACCGTGATCGGGTTGCTGCCGACGTCGGTGCCGCCGGGCAGCGGCAGCTTGTAGACGTCGAAGTTGCAGCCACTGAGCAGCACGGAGCCGACCAGGAGCAGCAGCAGGGCCTTGGCCCGCGAGACGGCGTTCATGGAGCGACCGCCACGAGGCCACCGAGCGTGGGATCGAACTGCGGCACCGCCGACGACGTACCGCCCCGGCCGAACGTGCCGGCCCGTGGCATCCCCGGGATCCCCGCGATGAGGTTGCAGAGCTGTCCGGACGGATCGGCCTGCCCGACCAGGCCGCACAACAGGGTCTGCGGGTCGGACGTGATCTGGTTGACCAGCTCGCCGAGGTTGGCGTTCGTGTCGAGGGTGCCGGCCTGCGGGTTGTAGGTGAGGTAGAGGTTGTTCAGCGCGACCGGCGCGTTGGTCAGGATCTCGTCGAGCGCGCCGCGCTGCTTGACCAGCACCTTGGCCACCCGGTTGAGACCCTTGATGTTGCGTCCCAGGCTGTCCCGGTTGTCGCGGACGAACTGGCCCACCTGACCGAGCGCCCCGGCCAGGTTCTGCAGGGACGCGGACAGCTCCTGGCGCTCGCCCGACAGCATCGTGGACACCTGCGAGAGGGACTGGTTGAAGCTGCGCACGGTCTTGTCGTTCTTGGCGAGCGTCGAGATGAATCCCTCGAGCGCGGCTGCGGAGCCGAACAGCTCGTCCTTGTTGTCGTCGAGGGTCTGGCTGAGCTTGCTGAAGTTCTTGATGGTCTGGTGGAACTTGGCGCCCTCACCACCGAAGTTCGCGGCGGTCGACTCGAGCAGGTCGGAAAAGGCTCCGTTGGCGTTGGCCCCGTTGGGCCCGAGCGCGACGGTGAGCTTGTCGATGCTGCCGTAGACCTGGTCGAGCTCCAGGGGCACCGCGGTGTGGCCGACGTCGAGCACCGCGCCGTCCGCGAGCACGTCGCCGTCCTTGTAGACGGGAGTGAGCTGGATGTAGCGGTCGCCGACGATCGACGGCGCGATGATGACCGCGTCGGCGCCGGCCGGGACGTGGACGGCCGCGTCGTAGTGCATGGTCACCTGCACGCTGGTGCCCGACGGCGTCACCTTGTCGACCTTGCCCACGGGAACGCCGAGGACGCGGACGTCACTCCCCTCGTAGATCGAGATGGTCCGCGGGAAGTAGGCGGTCAGGGTCTTCTGGTCCGCACCACCGAACATGGTCAGGGCGGCCCCGACCACCAGGGCGAGGATCACCAGCGGCGCGATCAGGCGCTTGACGAGGTCCATGTCAGCCTCCCGCCGTCGGCACGGGCGGCATGTTCTGGATGTAGGTGTCGAACCATGGCCCATTTCCGAGGGTGTTCGCGAAGACCCGGTAGAACGGAGCCATCAGCCGCAGGCTGTTGTCGATGTTGTCCTCGTTCTTGTTCAGCACGCCCAGCACGCCCTCGAGGTTCGCCAGCGCCGGCTTGAGGTCGGCGCGGGTCGACCTCACCAGGCGAGTGAGCTCGTCGGACAGCTGCGCGGTGGACACGAGCAGGTTGTGGACCGACTGCCTGCGCTGCACCAGCGCCCGGAACAGGACATCGGAGTCACGCATCAGCCCGACGATGTCCTGGTCGCGCGCATCGAGGACCGAGGACACCCGCTTGAGGTTCTTCAGCAGGGAGTTGATCTGGGTGTCGCGCGCAGCGATGTTGGTCGACAGCGCCGACACGCCGTCGAGCGCGGAGCGGAACTCCTCGGGGGTGTTCCGCGTGAGGTCGGCGAGGGTGGTCAGCGACGCGGCCAGCTGGTCGGTGTTGATGTCCGCGGACGTCTCGGCCAGGCCCGAGAACGCCTCCACGACGTCGTACGGCGAGCTGGTGCGATCGACCGGGATCTCGCTGCCGGCGTCGAGCTGACCTGTCCCAGCCGGCTCGAGCGCGAGGTACATCGCGCCGAGCAGGGTCTTGACCTTGATGGAGGCCCGGCTCAGGTCGCCGAACGCGGAGTCTGTCTTGATCCGGAACGTGACGCGGACGTGGTCGCCGTCCAGCTCGACGGCCTCGACCTTCCCGACGCGGACGCCGGCGATCCGGACCTCGTCGTTGGGCTTGAGACCACCGGACTCGTGGAAGGCGGCGTAGTAGGTGTCGCCGCCGCCGATGAGGGGGAGGTCCTGGGCGCGGAAGGCCGCCATGATCAGCAGGGCGATCGCCATCAGGCTGACCGCACCCACGATCACGGGGTTGCGCTCGCGGAAGGGTTTGCTCATCGGGGTCCCCTCGAAGGCGCGAGCGGAGGGGCCGCAGGCACCGCAGTGAGCGGCTTGGTGGGGTGGTTCATCGGGGTCCCCTCGAAGGCGCGATGGGGTGGTTCATCCCAGATCACACCTAGGCGAGTTGGTGTTGTAGTTGACCGGCACCGAGACACCGGGCAGCCGGACGCGGGCCTGGAAGTGGCAGAGGTAGAAGTTGAACCAGGAGCCGTAGGCGGCGGTCCGGCCGACCTTGTTGAGCTTGATCGGGAGCACCTGGAGGGCACGGTCGAGCTCGCCCTTGTTGCGGTTGATGTTCCCCGTGAGCCGTCGTAGCTGCTTGATGTCCTCGACGAACGGCGTGCGGATGCCGGAGACCAGGTCTGCGGTCTGCACCGACAGCTGCGAGATCTGGTCCAGCGAGTCCAGGATCGCCCCACGGTCGTCCTTGAGGCCGGAGACGAACGTCCGGAAGTTCTTGATCAGGCTGGTCAGCTGGTCGTCGCGGTCACCGATGTGGTCGAGCACGTCGTTCAGGTTGGTGATCAGCGCCCCGATCACCTGGTCGCGGTCCGCGAGGGTGTTGGTGACCGAAGCGGTGTGGGCGAGGAGCCCCTCGAGCGTGCCGCCCTCACCCTGGAAGACCTGGACGACCTCGTAGGACAGCTTGTTGATGTCGTCGGGTGACAGCGCCTGGAACAGCGGCTTGAAGCCGTTGAACAGCACCGTCAGGTCGAGGGCGGGCGAGGTCTGGGCAACCGGGATCGTGGCGCCGGGCTGCAGCGCGCCGGTGTCTCCGACCTCCTGCGACAGGGAGAGGTAGCGCTGGCCGACCAGGTTGCGGTAGCGGATGGTCGCGTGCATCGCCTTGCTGACCGTGGTGTCGTCCTGCACCGTGAAGCTGACCAGTGCCCGGGTCCGGTCGACGATCTGGATGTCCGTCACATTGCCGACCTTGACGCCCGCGATCCGGACGTCGTCGCCCTTCACGACACCGGTCGCGTCGACGAACTCCGCCTTGTAGTCGCGGCTGCCGGAGAACGAGATGTTGCCGATCGTCACGACCAGCACGCCGGTGGCGAGCGTGGTGACGACGATGAAGATCAGCAGCTTGACGAGGTCGCCGGTCGTGCGCCGGTCGAGGAGCTTCATCGCAGGCTCACCTTGGCCCCTCGGGCCATCGGGCCGATGAGCAGCACACCCAGGTCGGGAACGTCAGCGGCCGAGAGCCCGAGCCCCGGGCCGAGCAGAGACTTGAGCAGGGCGGACTCCTCGGGGCTGCCCACCGCTCCGGAACCGTCGCGGAAGAAGTAGTCGGGGGCGATCCGGGAGGTGCCCTTGCCGGTGGGTTCGTCGACGCCGTCGTTCATGTTCGGCTGGTGGCGTACGGGGTTGGCCTGGGACCACGGCGGGTTCGGCAGGTGCAGGCAGTTGGGCCCACGATCCTCGCCCAGGCGCGGCTGGTCCTGCGGGCCGTAGGGGCGCGGCTGGTTCGGCAGCGTCTCCAGGACGATGTGCAGCGTGAAGCCCCGGAACGCCTCGGCCTGAAGCTTGCCGGCGTTGACGATGCCCGTCGTGAGGCACGGGAACTCGGTGGAGTACTTCGAGAGCACCCGCAGCTGCGGAGCGCTCACCTGGCCCAGCCGGATCAGGTTGTCGCCGTTGTCCTGGAGGAAAGTGCGCGCGGTGTCGGAGAACGACGCCACGTCGGTGAAGAGGGCGTTGAGCTTGGCCTCGCGGTCCTCGAGGGTGCCGGTCGTGGTGATGGTGTTCTGCAGGATCGTGCCGATCTCGGGCAGCACGGCGGAGTAGACGTCGGAGACCTGGGACGTCAGCCGGAGGTCCTCCACGAGGGCCGGAATCTGGGGGTTGATCCGCTTCAGGTAGCTGTCGACGACCTCGAGGTTCTGGCCCAGCTGCTCGCCGCGGCCCTCGAGCGCGGTGGCCAGCGCGTTGAGCGTGTTGTTGATCTCGGCCGGCTGGACGGTGCGGAGCAGCGGGTAGAGGTCCGCGAGCACCTTCTCCACCTCGACCGACACCACGGTCCGGTCGATCGTGGCGCCGGCGCGGATGTGGTCTGCGGTCGCGTTGGGTGGAACGACGAGTGACACGTACTTCTCGCCGAACAGGGTCTTCGGGACGATCGACCCGGTCACGTCGGCGGGGATCGTGTCCAGCTGGCTCGGGTAGATGCCGAGCGTGAGCTGGGCGCCGGTGGCATCGGTCGTCGCGTCCAGGACCTCGCCGACGATGACGCCGCGGATCTTCACGTCGGCGCGCGCCGGAAGCTGCAGGCCGATCGTCGAGGTCTGCAGCGTGACCCTTTCGTACGCCACGAACGACTTGTTGAAGATGCCGTAGGTCAGGTAGACGCCGCCGACGAGCAGTGCGAGGAACACGATGCCGAGGATCTTGTGACTGTGCAGGACTCTCATCGACTCACCCCGCCAGCCTGACTGTGGTCGTGGTGCCCCAGATCGCCATCGACAGGAACAGGTCGATGACGTTGATGGCCACGATGCTGGTGCGCACGGCACGGCCCACGGCCACCCCCACGCCGGCGGGTCCGCCGGAAGCGTTGTAGCCGTGGTAGCAGTGGATGAGGATGACGATGACCGCGAAGATCAGCACCTTGCCGAAGGACCAGAGCACGTCGATCGGTGGCAGGAACTCGTTGAAGTAGTGGTCGTAGGTGCCGCTGGACTGGCCGAAGAACTGGGTCACCGTCAGTCGCGTCGCGAAGTACGACGACATCAGCCCGACGACGTACAACGGGACGATCGCGATCAGCCCGCCGATGATCCGGGTCGTCACGAGGAACGGGAGCGACGGGATCGCCATGACCTCGAGGGCGTCGATCTCCTCGGAGATGCGCATCGCGCCCAGCTGGGCGGTGAATCCGCAACCCACAGTGGCCGCCAGCGCGATGGACGCGACGAGAGGTGCGATCTCGCGGGTGTTGAAGTAGGCCGAGACGAACCCGGAGAAGGCGGCGGTGCCGATCTGGTTCAGCGCCGCGTAACCCTGCAGCCCGACCTCGGTGCCGGTGAAGAAGCACATCGCGAGGATGACGCCGACCGTGCCACCGATGACCGCGAGCGCCCCCGAGCCGAGGGTGACCTCGGCAAGGATGCGCAGGATCTCCTTCTTGTAGCGGTGGATCGTGCGCGGGGTCCACGCGAGGGCCTTGAC
>JAOPXC010000455.1 GCA_025965335.1 Nocardioides sp.
AGCGGCTGGGCCGCATCCGACGCACTGGATGCCATGCACGAGGCGTTCGGCCGGCAGCCGGTCCTGATGGGGTCGGGTGGTTCGATCCCGTTCATCGCCGACCTCGTGGAGCGGTACCCGAAGGCTCAGATCCTCATCACCGGCGTCGAGGACCCGGATGCCCGCGCGCACAGCCCGAACGAGTCGTTGCATCTGCCCACGTTCCAGCACGCCATCCTGTCCGAGGCGCTCCTGCTGGCACGGCTCAACGCTCGCGAGTAGAATCGTTGACATGACAGACACCGCCACGGCATCACCCGAGATCGGCACGCACGAGGTCGCCCTCACCGACACGGCCGCCGACAAGGTGCGCAGCCTGCTCGAGCAGGAGGGGCGCGACGACCTGCGCCTGCGCGTCGCCGTGCAGCCGGGTGGCTGCTCCGGTCTGATCTACCAGCTGTACTTCGACGAGCGCCTGCTCGACGGCGACGCGACCCGCGACTTCAACGGCGTCGAAGTGGTCGTCGACAAGATGAGCGTGCCGTACCTGCTGGGGGCCTCGATCGACTTCGCGGACACCATCCAGAAGCAGGGCTTCACCATCGACAACCCCAACGCACAGGGCTCATGCGCCTGCGGAGACTCCTTCCACTGAGTTGGGCAAAACACCTGAGGCAAGGGCGTCGACCGAAAGGGTCGGCGCCTTTCGTCGTTATAGACTCGGAGGGAACCAGCTCCGTTTCTCCGAGAGGCATTCCGTGCGTCCGCAGCGCCCGTCTAAAGCAGGCCGTTCGACCTTGGCCAAGTGGGCTGTGGTCCCGATCGGCCTCGCCGTCTCGATCGTGCTGGCGGGGTGCACGCAGCAGCAGCTCCAGGGCTTTCTGCCGGGCGGACCCGGTGTCACCGATCACACCGGGCCGATCATCGGGCTGTGGACGACATCCTGGATCGTCCTGCTGGCCGTCGGAGTCGTGACCTGGGGCCTCATCATCTGGGCCGCCGTCGCGTACCGCCGCCGCAAGGGCCAGACCGGCCTTCCCGTGCAACTGCGCTACAACCTGCCGATCGAGATCTTCTACACGATCGTGCCCCTCATCCTGGTGCTGGGCTTCTTCGCCTTCACCGCGCGCGACCAGGCCGAGATCGAGGCCAACAACGATCCTCAGGTCCACATCCAGGTGTACGGCAAGCGCTGGGCCTGGGACTTCAATTACACCGACTCCAACGTCTACTCGCCGGGCATCCAGGCGCAGAGGCTCGACGCCGAGCCGGGCGTCGTCAACGAGGACGAGCTTCCCGTGCTGTACCTGCCGGTGGGTCAGCGCGTCGAGATCAACATCGAATCGCGCGACGTCATCCACTCGTTCTGGATCCTCGACTTCCTCTACAAGAAAGACATGATCCCGGCGAAGTCGAACTACCTGTACTTCGTCCCGCTCAAAGAGGGCACGTACCACGGCAAATGCGCTGAACTGTGCGGCGAGTACCACTCGCTGATGCTGTTCACCGTCAAGGTGGTGTCCCAGTCCGAGTACGACCATCAGATGGATCTGCTCAAGCAGGCGGGCTACACCGGTCAGCTGGGCCCGGAGTACAACACCAACTCCAACGCTCCCGGCAACGGCACCAGCACCATCGACAGCGACACCCCCACGAACGACCAGACTCAGAATGAGGACCAGCATTGAGCACCGCGACCGCACCCGCTCCGTCCTCGACGCGCGCGTTCGGGACCCCCTCGGTCGAGCGCAAAGGCAACGTGTTCGTCAAGTGGATCACGACGACCGACCACAAGACGATCGGGTATCTGTACCTGATCAGCTCGTTCGTCTTCTTCATGATCGGCGGCGTGATGGCCCTGGTCATCCGCGCGCAGCTGTTCGAGCCCGGCCTCAAGCTCGTGCCGACGGGTGAGGCCTACAACCAGCTGTTCACCATGCACGGCACGATCATGCTTCTGCTGTTCGCGACGCCGCTGTTCGCGGGCTTCGCCAACGTCGCGATGCCGCTGCAGATCGGGGCACCCGACGTCGCGTTCCCGCGGCTCAACGCGTTCGCGTACTGGATGTACCTGTTCGGTGCGATCGTCACCGTCGCCGGGTTCTTCACCCCGCAGGGCGCCGCCTCGTTCGGCTGGTTCGCCTACACGCCGCTCTCGAACACGACGTTCACGCCCGGAGTCGGGGGCAATCTCTGGGTCTTCGGCCTCGGCCTGGCCGGGTTCGGCACCATCCTGGGCGCAGTGAACTTCATCACGACCGTCATCACGATGCGCGCGCCGGGCATGACGATGTTCCGCATGCCGATCTTCACCTGGAACATCCTGGTGACGTCGATCCTCGTGCTGCTCGCCTTCCCGGTGCTCGCGGCCGGCCTCTTCGCCCTCGGCGCGGACCGGGTGTTCGGCGCCCACCTGCTCGACCCGGCGAACGGCGGTGCCATCCTCTGGCAGCACCTGTTCTGGTTCTTCGGGCATCCGGAGGTCTACATCATCGCCCTGCCGTTCTTCGGCATCATCAGCGAGGTGCTGCCGGTCTTCAGCCGCAAGCCGATCTTCGGCTACAAGACCCTGATCTACGCCACCATCGCCATCGCCGCGCTGTCGGTGACGGTGTGGGCCCACCACATGTACGTCACCGGGTCGGTGCTGTTGCCCTTCTTCGCCCTGCTGACGATGCTGATCGCCGTTCCGACGGGCGTCAAGATCTTCAACTGGGTCGGGACGATGTGGCGGGGCTCCGTCACGTTCGAGACGCCGATGCTCTGGGCAATCGGCTTCCTGATCACGTTCACGTTCGGCGGCCTCACGGGCGTGATCCTGGCCTCGCCGCCGCTCGACTTCCACGTCTCCGACACCTACTTCGTCGTCGCCCATTTCCACTACGTCGTGTTCGGCACGGTGGTGTTCGCCATGTTCAGCGGCTTCTACTTCTGGTGGCCGAAGTGGACGGGCAAGATGCTCAACGAGACACTGGGCAAGTGGCATTTCTGGCTGCTGTTCATCGGCTTCCACACGACGTTCCTCATCCAGCACTGTATCGGCGTCGTCGGCATGCCGCGTCGCTACTGGAGCTACCTGGCCACCGACAACGTCACCTGGATGAACCAGATCTCGACCGTCGGCGCCATGATCCTGGGCATCTCGATGCTGCCGTTCCTGCTCAACGTCTGGATCACGTACCGCCGCGGCGTGCAGGTCCAGGTCGATGACCCGTGGGGCAACGCCCGCTCGCTGGAATGGGCGACATCGTGCCCGCCGCCGCGGCACAACTTCACATCGATCCCGCGCATCCGGTCGGAGTCGCCGGCGTTCGACCTGCACCACCCGGAGGCCACCGCCCAGGTCGGCATCGGGCCGTTGAAAGATGCACCGGACCGACCCGTGGTGGACTTATCCGCAGGTGGTAACGGGGAGGTGAAGTAGTGCGCGTCAACGCGAACCTCTTCTGGATACTGGCCGCCTTCTTCTGGGCAGCGGACGCCCTGTACACGGTCTGGAACCTGATCGACCACGGCACCGTGGAATGGGTCGGCACCGTCGGGATCGGGCTGTCCGGCATCCTCGGCATCCTCATCGCCTTCTACGTTGGTGCGTCGCGTCGTGCGCAGGGCGGCGAGTTGCCCGAAGACCGCGTGGACGCCGAGATCGACGACGGTGACCCCGAGATCGGGTACTTCAGCCCGTGGAGCTGGTGGCCGATGATCCTGGCCCTCGGTACCGCCCTGGTGTTCCTGGGGATCGCCGTCGGCATCTGGCTCTGCTTCATCGGCGCTCCGCTCGCGTTCCTGGCGATCATCGGCTGGTACTACGAGTACTACCGCAACAACTTCGCGCGCTAGGCGCTGACGAGGAGCTGGCATGGCCGGGGTCATCCGCGAGGCACACGCAGGCGACGAGGAGGGGCTGTTCGCCCTGGTCTCGCAACTGGGGCATGCGCTGCCGCCCGTCCGCTCCGCGTTCGACACCACCATCGCCGAGTACTTCGCGGGCCTTCATCCGAGCGTCTTCCTGCTGGTGGTGGATGACGGGGGAGCGTTGCAGGGCTACGCCCTGACCACGATCGTCCCGTTGCTGGCCTCCAACGGCCCGTCCGCTCAGTTGCAGGAGATCGTGGTCGACGGGGAGGCGCGCGGCCACGCGTACGGCACGCTGCTGGTGCGAGCCGTCGAAGTGGAGTGCGAGCGACGTGGCGTCACCCAACTCACCGTCGCCAGCAGACGGGCCGGAGGGTTCTACGACCGCCTCGGATTCCACGAGAGCGCCGAATACATGCGGCGGTTCTTCTGAGCTTCGACCCCGCGACCCTGCTGGTGCTGCCCGAGGAGGGGCCGGTGCTCGGGTCGTACGACAGCGCCGTCGAGCTCATCGGCGAGACCTTCCTGACGCCGATCACTACCGTCGCCATACCGGCCGGGCGCCTGGATCCCGCGTTCTTCGTGCTGAGCACCGGCGTGGCGGGTGAGTTCGTGCAGAAGTTCGTGAACTACAAGCGCCGGTTGGCGATCGTCGGCGACATCAGCGCCCAGGTGGCCGCGAGCGATGCGCTCCGCGACTGGATCTACGAGTCCAACCGCAGGAGCGACCTCTGGTTCGTGACCGACCTCGCCCAGCTCGAGGAGCGGCTGGCGGGGCTGGCGGACTGACGGGGCTGGCCGGCTGGCGGGCTGACGGGAGGGGCGGGGTCTGGCATCCTGGGGCGATGGCACACA
>JAOPXC010000021.1 GCA_025965335.1 Nocardioides sp.
GGGTTGTGGTTGTAGATGAAAAGCGCCTTGAGCGGCGGGTCGAGCCGGTCGTCGAGGATAGCCGCCGCCACGTCGATAATGTTGATCGTGCGCGTTCCCGGCGGGACGAGGTCGGGCCGTGCGAGCTTGTCGCCGGTCTTTGGAAAAGCATTGCCGGCGCCGCCGACGAGGCCGCCGCCCGGCACGCCTTCCTCGCCGAGGAGGCCCACGCCGCACGCCTGGCAGCCGAGGAGGCGGCTCGCGCCGCTGCCGAGGAGGCCCTCACGGCGTACACCGCGCGCACCGCGGCCGAAGAGACCGTCCGCGAGCAGGCCGAAGCTCTGGAGACTTCCGTCGCCGCCGAGGTGGAGTCGCGCGGTGCCGCCGCGGATCAGGCCGAGGCCGCGCGCGTCGCGCACGCCGCCCGTGCGGTCGCCGACGAAGCGGCCCTCGAGCAGGCCCAGCGCGCCCACGGCGAGCGCGCGGCCGCCGAGGAGGGCGCCCAGCTGGCTCACCAGGCTCGGCTCGCCGCCGAGGAGGACGCCTGGGCCCAGGCCGAGCTGGCCGGTGCGGCTGCTGCGGAGCGGACGGCCGCGGAGGAACGGACCCGTCGGGTCCTCGAGGAGGCCGCCGCCGCCGCGGCCCGGCACCGCGAGGAGCTCGAGGAGGCGGTCCGCGCGCGCATCGAGGCCGAGCAGGCCGTGGCCGAGCAGGCCGCCGCCCGGCTCGAGGCCGAGCAGGCCGCGGAGCAACGGGCCGTGGACCGCGGCGCCGTCGAGGCCGTGGTGCGGCACCACACCGAGGTCGCCGAAGGCGTGATCCAGGACCGGATCGCGGCCGAGCAGCGCGCCGGTGAGCTGGCCGACGAACTGGCCGACGCGCGCGCCCAGCTGCTCGACGGCGCGTCCGGACCGGGACGCGGGCTGCTCCGTCGCGGCCGTTCCCACCCCGCCTCGTCCACATCAGACCCGGAGAGCGCCTTCTTCCCCTTCGGGAACCGACACGACACCTCGGAGCGGATCGAGGCGATCCGGGACGAGACGCCGCCGCCCGCTGCGCTCGACGACCCCGAGGGCGCACGGATGTTCGTCGCCCCTGGGCCGCCGGCGGCCCAGATGCTGGCGCTGCTGGTCGTGGCCGGACTCGCGGCCGTCGCCTCGGCGTACTCCCTCATCGGCGGGCACCTGTTCGGCCCGCTCGGCATCGTCTCGGTCCTCGTCCTGGTCGCGGCGGTCGTCGTCGCCGTACGGCTGCGCGCCAGCGTTGCGCAGATCGGCATCCACGGCGGGATCGTCACCCTCGTGCTCCGCGGGAGCCACCACCGCTTCGACCTGACCAACCCGGCCATCGAGATCGAGCTGCAGGGCACGCCGGATCATCGCGACTGGCGGGTGCTGTTCCTCCGCCGAGCCCTGCCGCCACTGGTCATCGACGACCGGATGGTCGACTCCGTGGCGTTCACCAGCGCCCTGCGCAAGTGGCGTCCCGACCTCTGACGGGTCCGGCGGGGGGGGTTTCGACAACGCTCGCTGCTCAACCACCAGTGGCGGTCAACCGAGCGCGGCCCCGAGCTTGGCCGCGATCTCGGTGTTCGCGGCCCGCGCGCTGCGCCCGACACCCACGATGTTGAAGAACCCGTGGATCTGGTCGGGAAATCTGCGGAGCTCCACCTCGACGCCGGCGTCGACGAGCTTGCGTGCGTAGGCCTCGCCCTCGTCGCGCAGGGGGTCGAAGCCGGCCGTCACGACCAACGCCGGCGCCAGTCCCGACGGGAGGTCCGCGAACAACGGGGAGATCCGAGGGTCCCGGCCGTCGAAGCCGGCCGGCACATAGCTCTGGTTGGCCAGGTCCATGAACGCCCTCGTCAGGTAGAACCCGTCCGCAAACATCCGGGAGCTCTCGGTGTCGCGGTCCGCGTCCGTAGTGGGATAGACCAGCAACTGGAACGCCAGCCGCAGTCCCTCCGTCGCGGCCTGGATCGCCACGACCGCCGCGAGGTTGCCGCCCGCCGAGTCCCCGCCGACGGCCAGCCGGGTGGGGTCCGCGCCGATCGACTCGGCGTTGGCAACGACCCAGCGGTACGCCGCCACGGCATCGTCGTACGCCGCGGGGAACGGGTCCTCGGGCCCCAGCCGGTAGTCCACGGCCAGCACGCGCACCCCCGACCGCTCCGCCAGGAACCGGCAGGCAGCGTCGTGCGAGTCGAGGTCGCCGTACATGAAGCCGCCGCCGTGGAAGAAGAGCAGGAGAGGTCCGGGCGACGGCGCACCCGAAGGGACGTAGATCCGCCCGGGCAGGTCTCCGACGAACAGGCCGCGCACGGCTCCGATCGGCTGCGTGCCGCCGGTGATCGCAGCATGATGACGGATCGCGAGCCGACCCTCGCGAACCGGCAGCGTCTCGGCACCGGGCTCGCGCATCAACCGCTGGAGTCGCAACGTGAACTGCGTGTCGGCCGCCAGGGTCTGGCCGTCGCGGACGATCGGCCGACCGCCGAGGAGTCTCTGCACCCGCTCGGGGAGCGCCAGCAGCGCGCGCAGGGTCAGCGGTTGCGAACGCTTGGTGGCCGACTCCAGCCGCTCCTTGATGCGCACCACCGCAACCTATCGGGGCGGCCGCCTCGACGCGTGGCGCCGACCGTTCACCGGTCGATGCGACACTGGGAGCATGTCTGTCGAGAGAGTCCCCCGGAGCCCCGTCGCGTCTGCGACGTCGGGGCACTCCCTCTCCTCGACCGACGGCGTGCCCGAGGAGCCGTTCGACGTCGAACCGCCGTACGTCCCCGACCACGAAGCGCTGGCCGCCGTCGAGAAGTACGACGACCGCTTCCTCGACCGCGAGGTGTCCTGGCTGCACTTCAACCAGCGCGTCCTGGAGCTGGCCGAGGACCGCAGCCTGCCGCTGCTGGAGCGGGTGCGGTTCCTGGCGATCTTCACCAGTAACCTCGACGAGTTCTTCATGGTGCGCGTGGCCGGCCTCAAGCGCCGGATCGCGGCCGGCCTGGCCGTCCGGGCGGCGTCCGGGATGATGCCGCGCGAACAGCTCGAGTCGATCTGGAGCGCCACCCGCTGGCTCAGCGAGCGGCACGCGCAGCTGTTCCGCGAGGACATCGTGCCGTCCCTCCTCGAGCACGAGATCGAGCTGGTGCGCTGGGACGAGCTCGACCGTGAGGAGCAGAAGTACTGCAAGCGGTTCTTCAAGGAGCGGGTCTTCCCGGTGCTCACGCCGCTGGCGGTGGACCCGGCGCACCCCTTCCCTTACATCTCCGGGCTCTCGCTCAACCTCGCGGTGATGATCCGCAACCCGAAGACCGACAAGCAACACTTCGCGCGCGTGAAGGTGCCGCCGATCTTCGCGCGGTTCGTGCCCGTCGGCAATCAGCGCTTCGTGCCCCTCGAGGACGTCATCGGCGAACACCTGAGGCGGCTCTTCCCCGGCATGGAGGTCCTGGAGGCGCACACCTTCCGGGTCACCCGCAACGAGGACCTCGAGGTCGAGGAGGACGACGCCGAGAACCTCCTCGCCGCCCTCGAGAAGGAGCTCCTGCGTCGTCGCTTCGGTCCGCCGGTGCGGCTCGAGGTCGAGGAGTCGATCTCGCCGTCGGTGCTGGAGCTGCTCATCTCCGAGCTCGGCGTCTCCGAGGGAGAGGTCTTCCGGCTCCCGGGCCCGCTCGACCTGCGCGGCCTCCACGACATCGCGGATCTGCCCCGCGAGAAGCTGAAGTACCCCGCGTTCGTGCCCACGACCCACCTGCGGCTGGCCGAGGTCGAGTCCGCGGCGCCCGTCGACGTGTTCAAGGCGGCGCGACGGTACGACATCCTCCTGCACCACCCGTACGACTCGTTCGCGACGTCCGTGCAGCGCTTCATCGAGCAGGCCGCGGCCGACCCGCACGTGCTGGCGATCAAGCAGACGCTCTACCGCACCTCGGGCGACTCACCCATCATCGACGCGTTGATCGACGCGGCCGAGGCCGGCAAGCAGGTGCTGGTGATCGTCGAGATCAAGGCGCGCTTCGACGAGCAGGCCAACATTCGCTGGGCGCGCAAGCTCGAGCAGGCCGGCTGCCACGTGGTCTACGGGCTGGTCGGGCTCAAGACGCACTGCAAGCTCTCGATGGTCGTGCGTGACGAGGCCGACGGCATCCGTCGCTACACCCACATCGGCACCGGCAACTACAACTCCAAGACCGCGCGCTCCTACGAGGACATCGGGCTGATCACGACCAACGAGCGGATCGGCGAGGACGTCGCCCACCTCTTCAACAACCTCAGCGGCTGGTCGCGCAATGCGTCGTACGACCAGCTTCTGGTCGCACCCGACTCGTTGCGCACCGGATTGCTCGACCAGATCAACCGCGAGATCGCCCACCACCGGGCCGGTCGGCCCGCGCGGATCAGGCTGAAGGCCAACTCGGTCGTGGACGAGGCCGTGATCGACGCGCTCTACCTCGCCTCGCAGGAGGGCGTGCCGGTGCAGCTGCTGGTGCGCGGGATCTGCTCGCTGCGGCCGCAGGTGCAGGGCCTGTCGGAGAACATCGAGGTGCGCTCGATCCTCGGCCGTTTCCTCGAGCACAGCCGGGTGTTCTGGTTCGAGAACGGCGGCGAACCCAACACGTGGATCGGATCCGGGGACCTGATGCACCGCAACCTGGACCGGCGCGTCGAGGTGCTGGTGCGGCTCCCGGGGCAGGAGAGTGTCGACGCCGTCGGCGCGATGCTCGACCTGGCGTTCGACGCGAACACCAGCGCCTGGGTGCTCGGACCCGACGGGCAGTGGGAACGCAACGGCGGCACCGTGCACCTCCAGGAATGGCTGATCGAGGGTCAGCGGAGGCGGCGCGCGACGGCCTGACGGGGCGCACTTGCGTTCACCTGACCTTCACCCCCTAGTCTGTTGGCCGTTCGTCTCCGCCTCACCAGGAGCACTTCGTGGGTTTCCGTATCCGCCCTGTCGAAACTTCCTTCTACGATCTCTTCACCGAAGCAGCTCAGCACCTCCTCACCGGTGCCGGGCTGCTTTCCGAGATGCTCAGCGAGGTGGAGGACAAGGAGCCCATCGCCAAGCGGATGCGGGACGCCGAGCACGCCGCCGACGAGACCACTCACGCGATCATCAAGCGGGTGAACAGCACCTTCGTCACGCCGTTCGACCGTGAGGACATCTACTCGCTCGCGTCCGGGCTCGACGACGTGATGGACATGATGGACGAGGCCGTCGACCTGATCCTGCTGTACGAGGTCAAGGTGCTTCCCCCCGCGCTGGGCGACCAGGTCGACGTGATCCAGCGCTGTGCGGAGATCACCGCGGCCGCGATGCCCGGACTGAAGTCCATGAAGGACCTCGACGAGTACTGGATCGAGATCAACCGGCTCGAGAACGTCGGCGACAAGAACCACCGCCGGATGCTCGCCCATCTCTTCGGCGGTGAGTACAAGACGATCGAGGTCCTCAAGCTCAAGGACATCGTCGAGTCGCTCGAGGAGGCGATCGACGCGTTCGAGAAGGTCGCCAACATCGTGGAGCAGATCGCCGTCAAGGAGTCCTGAGCGGTGGAACTCGCGATCATCATCGCGGTGGTCGTCGTTGCCCTGGCCTTCGACTACACGAACGGCTTCCACGATGCGGCGAACGCCATCGCCACCTCGATCTCGACGCGGGCCCTGACCCCCAGGGTGGCGCTGACCCTGGCCGCGGTGATGAACTTCGTCGGCGCCTTCCTTGGACAGGAGGTGGCCGACACCGTCGGCAAGGTGATCTCTCCCGAGATGGGCACGCACGGGCTGGTGATCGTCCTGTCGGGGCTCCTCGGCGCCATCGCGTGGAACCTCATCACCTGGTACTACGGGCTGCCCTCGTCCTCGTCGCACGCGCTGATCGGCGGGCTGGTCGGCGCCGCTATCGCGTCGGGCACCACCGTGAAGTGGGGGACGGTGATCGACAAGGTCGTCATCCCGATGGTGCTCTCCCCCGTCTTCGCGTTCGGCGCCGCCTTCCTGGTGATGCTCGCGATCATGTGGGCCTTCAGGAAGGCGAACCCACACAAGGTCACCCGGGGCTTCCGGGTCATGCAGAGCATCTCGGCCGCGGCCATGGCGCTCGGGCACGGCCTGCAGGACGCCCAGAAGACGATGGGCGTCATCTTCCTCGCGCTGCTCACCGGTGGGTACGTCGGCGCGGAGGACGGCCTGCCCACGTGGGTGATCGTCGCGGCGGCTTCAGCGATCTCCCTCGGCACCTGGTCCGGCGGTTGGCGGATCATGCGCACCCTGGGCCGGCGGATCATCCATCTGGACCCCGCCCGTGGCTTCGCGGCCGAGTCGATCGCGGCCGGCGTGCTCTACGCCACCGCCTTCGTGTGGCAAGCCCCGATCTCCACGACTCACACGATCACCTCAGCGGTCATGGGTGTGGGCGCCACCAAGCGCTTCTCCGCCGTCCGGTGGGGCGTTGCCAGGTCGATCGTCGCGGCCTGGGTGCTCACCTTCCCCATGGCGGGCCTGATGGCCGCCGCCTGCTACTGGATCTCGCACTTCGTGATCGAGGTCGTGCTCTGAGGGCTGGCGCCTCGAACAGGACGTCGCGTTCGTGGGCGCCTGTTCACCCGCTCGTTCCCTGCTCGACAGCCTGCGATCCCACGGCGCACCTAGCGTCGGCGTGTCCGCGCCCGCGGACACCCTGAAGGAGGATTGTTGATGTCGATCTTCACCAAGCGTCGCTTGACGATGGTGGCTGGAGCCAGCGCCGCTGTCATGTACGCGGCGGCAACCGCCGTAGCTGCCCCCGGTGGCGCCCCCGGCCCGAGCAGCACGGACTCTCCGTACCTCGTCCGGTCCGTGCCAGGCGTCACTCTCACCAGCCTGCTGACCGCAGGCGACTCGGTCGGCGGCTACCGGATGGCCGGGACCCCGGACGGTCTCGGTGCCTTCGACAACGGCGACGGCACCTTCACGGTGCTGATGAACCACGAGTTCGGAGCCGGCACGAGCGTGCCCCGATCGCACGGCAACACGTCGGGCTCGTTCGTGTCGCGCTGGGTCATCGACAAGGACACGCTGGAGGTCCTTTCCGGACGCGACCAGATCACCAACCTCATCACCACCGGGTCCAAGAACATCGACCGGCTGTGTTCGGCCGACCTGCCGGCCGTCACCGCCTTCTACAACCCGGCTACCGGCCTCGGCTACAACGGCCGGATCTTCACCAACGGCGAGGAGAGCGCCCCCAACGGACGCGCGTTCGCGAATGTCGTCGAGACCGGCGACAGCTACGAGCTCCCCGCACTGGGCAAGGCCGGCTGGGAGAACGTGGCCGCGAACCCGGCCACCGGGAATCGCACCGTCGTGGTGGGGCAGAGCGACGGCGGCACGCAGAACGTCTACGTCTACGCCGGCGACAAGCAGAGCGCCGGGACACCGGTCGACAAGGCGGGCCTGACCAACGGCGTCCGCAAGGTCGTCAACGTCGCGGGCTACCCGGTCGAGAGCGGCGGCACGGCCTTCCCGTCCACCCCGCAGCCGTTCACGTTGTCCGACACGGGCACGACGTTCGACAGGCCGGAGGACGGCGCCTGGGACCCGAACAGCCCGAACGACTACTACTTCGTCACCACGGCGAGCATGAGCAAGCACAGCCGGCTGTGGAAGCTGAGCTTCAAGGACGCAAGCAAGCCCGAGCTCGGCGGCACCGTCACCAAGGTGCTCGAGGGTCCCGCCGACGACAGCTCCGGCTCGGTGGGTCCGAAGATGATGGACAACATCACCATCAACGACCGCGGCCAGGTGCTCATCCAGGAGGACCCCGGCGGCAACGCCTATCTCGCGGGTGTGTACCAGTACGACATCAGTAGCGGCGCCGTTCGACGCATTGCCGACCACGACCCGCAGCGTTTCACGACGGGCGGCTCCTACTTCGACACGATCGACGAGGAATCCTCCGGCATCATCCCGGTTCCCTTCCTCGGCAAGGGCCAGTACCTGCTCGACGACCAGAACCACACCAAGGTCACCGATGCGGCCCAGGTCGAGAAGGGCCAGCTGCTTCTCATGCACGTGCCGCCCGGTCAGCCGGTGGGCAAGGACAACAAGTAGCCGTACCTGCAGCTCACTGAGTGCCGCCCCTCGCGCGAACGCGCGGGGGGCGGCACCGCTTCTTGCGATAGTCCGTGACGAAACTGTCGTCGGAACGGCCCCGCAACAGCAGTTTCGTCACGGAGTATCCGCCGGACCCGATTCAAACCGCCCGCGCGACGCGGTGGCGCAGCCAGATCGATCGCTCGTCCTCGGACAGGGCCCGTCTCAGCGCCACCGTGGAGGTGTCGACCCACCAGTCCGGCTGTTCCAGGGTCCAGCTCCTGCGCGAGCCCGGGATGGCCGCGGCCCGGTCGTACGCCCCGAGCAGCCGCCGTATGAACGGGCCAGGATCGCGGACGTCGCCGCCGAGCATCGTGACGTACTCGAGCCCGTGGGAACGGAACCTCTCCTCACGCACGACGTCCCGCGACCGCCGCGCGCCCTGCAGGTGCAGCGCGCCGTCGTACTCGCCGACAACGCCGGCCACCGGGTCGAAGAGGTCGGGCGTCCCGAGGTGCCCGCCACGCAGGTCGAAGACGGGCGCGTTGCACAGGGGCCGCGGCAGTCCGGCGTCCTCGGTCCACACCAGCCGCATCATGATCTCGCGTGGCGACCAACTGTTTTCGTCTGCCAGGGGCACGGCCTCGCGACACTGGGGGATACCCGTCCAGCCGCTGTGCAGATTGGCGTAGGCCTGCTCCTCGTCGGTCGAGACGAGGTCGTCGTACGCCGCCATGTCCAGGGAGACCACGGCCAGCCGCATAGCGGGGGCGTATCTCATCTCGAAGCACACCGAACGTACGGCGGTCGTGATCGCCAGGCCGTCGTGCTCGATGAGGTCGCGGGGGTTCAGCCGCTCGGCGCTGACCGCGATCCCGGGCTGAGGTCGGATGTCTGAGCCGCCCGTCGCCAGCCACACTGGAAGGGTCCGGACGCCACCCCAACCGGTTCCGGTGAACCAGCGCCCGCCCAGCCAGCTCAGCGCGGCCCAGCCGGTGACACCGCCGTACTCGGGCAGGACGGCGGCCGCCTCGACGATCCGCTGGTCGGCCGACTCCCCGTCGACCGGGGACGGGACGTACAGGCCCCGGCTGCTACGGCGCCAGCCAGGCCCGCGGGCGTGGCCGGTCGTGGGACCGCACCTGCCGGACTCGTCGATGCAAACAGGCGCGACGAGCTGTGGTCGGTTCGGGTACTTGTGCTTCGATTCCTGACGTTCATCGGACATGCACCCACGCATTCCCCAACGCGGGAGCAGCCCGGTTCGTCATCCACAGGGGCCGTGGCGCGTTACTCCGTGACGAAACTGTCGGCGAATACCGGTCCGGACGACAGTTTCGTCACGGACTATCCAAATCGACCGTTGACGTAGTCGCTGGTCCGGGAGTCACGGGGGCTGGAGAACATGGCCCGGGTGTCCCCGTGCTCCACGATCACGCCGGGGGTGCCCTGGGAGGCGAGGAAGAAGGCGCACTCGGTGGAGACACGAGCGGCCTGCTGCATGTTGTGGGTGACGATCACGATGGTGACCTCGCGGGCCAGGTCGAGCATCGTCTCCTCGATCACGCGGGTCGAGGTGGGGTCCAGGGCCGAGCAGGGCTCGTCCATGAGGAGCACCCGGGGCTTGATGGCCAGCGAGCGGGCGATGCAGAGCCGCTGCTGCTGACCGCCGGACAGGCCACCGCCGGGAGCGTCGAGGCGGTCCTTGACCTCGTTCCAGAGGCCGCCCTTGACCAGGCAGGACTCGACGAGGGCGTCCTTCTCGGTGCGTGACGCCCGGGTCCCGGTCAGGCGGAGCCCGGCCAGAACATTCTCGCGGATCGACATCGCCGGGAACGGGTTGGGCTTCTGGAAGACCATGCCGATCGCGCGGCGGGCGTCCATCAGGCGCCGTTCCGGGTCGTAGATGTCCTGGCCGTCGAGCAGCACCTCGCCGGCGAGCTGCGCCGACGGCACCAGCTCGTGCATGCGGTTGAGGATCCGCAGGAACGTCGACTTGCCGCAACCCGAGGGCCCGATGAGCGCGGTGATGCCCCCGGCCTTCATGGTCAGCGAGACCCGGTCGAGCACCTTGTGCTGGCCGAACCACGCCGTGATGTCGTGGGCCACGAGCTCCGCGAGCGGACCCGTGTCGGCCGGAGACTCCACCCGGGGCAGCACGGCGGTGTCGTCGTCGACGGTGATCTCGGTGCCGTTCAGTGCGCTCATGAGTCTTCCTCTGGCTCTTCGGGTCGTTCCGGAGGTGCCCCCGGCGGTGACCCGCCCGACCGTTCTCGGACGGGTCACCGCGGCGGGGTGCTGCCTGTTGCTAGTTGCGCTCGATCACTTCTGCGTGATCGTGAAGGTCTTGCTGGAGCCGGTGGCGTTGGCATTGCCGGCCCAGATGATCTTCAGGGTGTGCTTGCCCTTGGCGAGCTTGGGCAGCGTGACGTTCGCCTTGCCGCCCGAGAGCGACTTGCTGGCGAGGGTCTTGCTGCCGTCCTTGATCTTCACCGAGCCGGTGGCCTTGGTCGACAGGCCGGCCAGGGTGACCGTGACGACGCCCGAGGCCTTCTTGCCCCTGGCGACCGAGGCCGGGAAGCTCTCCTTGATCGACGAGGTGGTCCTGCTCTTGACCGTGACCGTGACCGGGCTGCTCTCGGAAGGCTCGAACGCGGAACCCGAGGCCGGGGTGAAGACGGCCGAGTAGGTGTGCTTGCCCGGCGTGGTGCCCAACTTGTCGTACGTCGCCTGGCCGGACACCAGCGGGACACCGCTCGTGAGCAGGGTCTCGCCCTCGTAGAACGCGACGGTGCCGTCGGGTGAGCTGCTGCCGCTGACCCTGGCGACCAGGCGGGCCGCGCCGACCGCGGGGCTGCTGCCGGTGAGCGAGGTCGTGGTGGTGACCTGCTCGTTCAGGGTGAAGTTGCTGGTCGGGTCCTGGGTGGCCGCCCCGCAGACACCGTTGTGGGCCGGCGTCGCGAGCTGCTTGAAGCCCGCTGCCTCGATCGCCGAGCGAGCGGCCACCGAGCAGACGTAGCCGTTCTCACCGAAGACGGCCTGGACCGCCGGGGTGCCGAGGTCGGAGCCACGGACCACGTTGTAGAGCGCCCGGTCCGCGGAGAAGCCCTGCTCGATGCGCAGGGTGGTGCCCAGAAGTGCCGCGCGGCCCTTCGAGAACGGCGCCACGGCGTTCGGGTCGTTCTTGATGAGGGTGTCGTCGTGCTCCTGGACCTCGGCGACACTGGCGGCCAGCGTCACGTCGACACCGCCGTTGGCGGCCTTGAGCTGCGCGACGAAGAAGCTGCGCGTGCCGGAGCCGGCCTGCGGGATCTTCGGCGCGATGACCCCGGCGCCCGTCGCGCCCGGCAGCTGGTTCCAGTTGGTGTAGGTGCCGTTGTAGATCTTGACCATGTCGGCCGCGGCGATCGTGGTCGGCGCGTGCGACGGGACGCTGTTGGAGACCGCCAGGGCCAGGGTGTCGAGGGCGAACGGGAACTGTTGCAGGCCCGCCTGCTTCTCCGCCGTGCTGTTCGCCGAGGAGGAGCGCGCGTAGTCGACGTCGGGGTTGTTGCTCGCGCCGTACAGCAGCGCCTTGCCGGCACCCGACCCGTTGGGCCGGTTGATGGCCGCCGTCGGCAGGGTGATCTGGCCGCCACCGGTGGCGGCGAAGGTCGCGAGCCTGGCAGCTGGCGTGGTGGCGTTGTAGCCGTCTGCGAGCAGCTTGAGGGCGTGCTGACTGGTGTCGGAGCCGACGCCGATCAGGTCGCCGGCGACGGGGGTGAAAGTGGTGTCGTCGGGGTCGGCCGCCGCCGAGGCCGGGAGCGCGGTGAGGATGAGGGCCGAACCGGCAAGGGCTGCCGTGATCGCGCCCGCGAGGGACTTCCGTACGAACATGTCGTGTCGCTTCCTGTGATCTGTCGTGCATCGGTGGGTCCGGTTGGTGCTTCTGCCGGGGCGGGTTCCCCCTGCTGGTCAGATGAGGTTCGGCAGCAGCCGCATCACCACGTCCGTGGAGGCCCACGACAGCGCGATGGCCACGGGGCTCGCGAGCACCCAGACCAGCGCTGTCGACCAGCGTTGACGTGCGGCGATGACCCCGAGAGTCAGCGCCAGGAGAAGGGCCAGGCACAGGGCCAGCAGCGGCAGTGCGCCCTGGTCCGTGGCCATCGCCTTCTCCGACTCGGGAACCGCCGCAGGCCTGCCGGGTGGTGCGGGGAACGCCTTCGTCGAGGTGGCGTCCACGTAGATCGCGGACTTGGGGGCGAGCGCCGACAGGCGGCCGGACCCCTCCGCGGCCACGAGCGTGAGCCGGGCCGACCCGGCGGGGACGGGCTGAGGCAGGGGGTCACCGGCGCGACGTACGCCGTCGACGACGAACGTGAGCTCGCCCTGCGCCATCACGATGTTGATCCTGTCGCCGGCCCGCAGGGCCGCCAGGTGGCCGAAGGGAGCGCCGTACGTCGCCGCCCGGCCGTAGACGACGGAGGTGCCCTCCTGCCCGGGCAGCACCGTGTCGCGGCGGTGTCCCGGCCCGACGAGCAGGTCGCCGGACGCCGTGCCCTCGACGACGACCTGCTGCAGGCCGATCGACTCGGCCGTGACGATCGCCACCGGGTCGCCGACCGGCACGATCGGGCCCAACGGCGCGGTGGCGCTGGCCAGCTGGGTGCGGAACTCGCCGTACAGCAGGTCCTGAGCGCGGTGCTGGGACAGCGTCCCCAGGAACAGCATCTGCGCCGCCATCCACAGGCACACGATCGCCAGCATCGTGAACGCACTGGACAGCACCGACGAGGCGTCCCCCGCCGATGAGGGCGGGCCGGCCGGCCGCGTCGGCCGACGCGGGGTGCTGATCCGCCGGGCGCCCAGGGGCCGTGGCGCCCGAGGCGAGCGGACGCGGAGCCGGATCCGTCGTGGCGACGAGGCGGGGGCGGTGTTCAGGTCCGCGGTCAGCGAAGCGGTCATCGCGGCCGCCTCGGCATCGGGACGAAGAAGCGCAGGCCGGTTGCGACCACGAAGCCGAGACCACCCAGGAGCAGCAACAGGGGCAGCATCCCCCCGGCCAGGTTGCTGCTCACCGGCTGCGTTGCCGGCATGTCGATGGCGGTCACGGGTGCGGACGGCGACGCGGACGGGGACGGGGCCGCGGAGGGCTGGGCACCTTGCGGGTTGCCCGACCCCGGGGCGCCGCTGGTCGGGCCGGGCTCGCCGGAGCCGGTTCCCGGCAGGTCGGTGGGCACGTCGGTCGGCGCCGGCGCGGGGGCCTTCTGTGCGGCGACCGCGTCCGCGACCTCCAGGGCCGAGGTGCGCAGCGCCCTGGTGACGCCGGAGCTCCGGATCGGCAGGTAGCCGTCGGGGAGCTCGCCGTTGCCGCTGCCCTGACGTTGCCCCTCGGAGGTCGAGACGCGGATGAACTGGGCGACCTTCGCCGCGTCGGCCTTGTCGAGGTTCTGGAGCCGCGCCGCGGTGTAGACGACCATCGTGCCGGGGTACGCCCTGGCCGACTGCTTCACCGCCGCCTGGTCCAACGTGAACGGCTGGTACTTCGACTTCTGCTTCGTCAGGCCGATCGCCGCGCTCAGCCCCGCGTCGTCGGGTTCGACGTACGAGCCCTTGCTCGTCTCGAGGGCCGCAGAACGCAGGCCGTAGCGGGCGGCGTCCCCGAGGCTGACCACGCCGAGCATGAAGCGGGAGCCGAACGACTGGCGGTCGATCCGGCCGAGCTTGTACTGCTGGGTGGACTGGTCGAACTCGCACCGCGTCTGCACGTTCGGCCACGCATCCAGCAGCGCCTCGGCGATCTTGCGCATCGTCGTCACCGGTGCCGCGAGCTGGGTGAAGTAGACCCCCGGGTTCTCCTGACGGCAGGTGTTCTCCGTCTCAGGGATGTACGAGTCCAACAGCGGCCACTCGGCCGTCGGCACCGAGATCTCCTTGTACTCCGGGTTCACGACCATCCCCCACGGGTCGGCCTTGCCCCCGATGAAGTCCATCGCGTCCCTGTCGTGCGCGATGTAGTCGGTGAGCTGCTGGATGACGTCCGAGGAGTTCGACAACGACAGCAGGCTGGCGCCGGCCTCCTGCGGGATCTGGCTGAGTCCCGGGTTGAGCTTGATGAACTCCGGGTCGTTCATGATCGCGAGCGGGTTGCCGCCCATCCCGGGGTGGCCGCGACCGAGATCGGACCCGAGATAGCTCTGGGTCAACAGCTTCGCTATCAGGCGCGCGTTGAGCTTCAGCTTCTTGAACTCCCCCGCGTTGTCGGGCCGGTCGATCGCGTAGCCGATCGAGAAGCCGGTGACCGCGGTCGGGGCGTAGCCGACCGGGTCGGTGCCGCGCAGGGCGTGCCCGGAGGACACCTCGGCGGCCGGGCCGCCGCCGGTCTCCATCAGGTTCCAGCCCGCCTCGTCGGACATCTGGTTGAGCTGGAACTTGAAGCGCGACTTGTCCAGGCAGTACGCCGGCGACCACTGCAGGGCCGCCTGGGCCAGGAGCTCGGACCCGTAGAACCCCGTGGGCGCGCGGGCGTCGAGGATGTCGCAGGCGTCCGGCGGCAGCCCAAACGTGATCGGGATCGAGAACCGGTTCTTCCAGTTCGACGCCGACCACCACAGCTCCGGCGACACGGCCTGGTCGACGCCGTCGTTGGTGAAGTTGCTGGAGCCGGGTGCGAAGCGACCGCCCTTGCGGCAGGCGGCATCCGCCGTCGTCGCCGGTGTGGCAGGCCGGTCGCAGCTCAGCCCGTTGATCGGGATCACCACGATCGAGCACGCGACCAAGTTGTTGCAGCCGAGCGACTCGTTCTCGAGGTCGCTGCGTACCTCGAACTGCACCGACCCGGAGCCGTTCGCGTCCGAGAAGGCCGCGAGCTCGGCCGGCGGGAACGCCGCGCCCACCGCGGCCTCCGGAGGCATGTGGGTCGCGTCGCACGCGGCGAACGTCTGCCCCTTCGCGGTGAGGAACGGCGTGAGCCGGGTGAAGTAGGGCTCGATGTCGGCGGTCGGACAGGTGGCGGCCGACGGGAACGGCGTGGCCCCCGAGACCCGGGCCTTGTCGGCCGCAGCGGCGTCGAGGTCGTGGGTCCAGGCTGCCGAGCTGTCGGACCGGGTGATCTGCGACCGCTGGGCGACCGAGGCCGTCCAGCAGGTCTGCGGCGAGACCCGCTTGGCCTTCGGGAGTGACGGGTCGTCGGTGCCGCGGCACTGCATGATCACGACCGGGTACTCCTGGAGGAGACCGTTCTCGCCGTACGGGTTGCTGGCCCGGCCACCGCTGGGCTGGGCCCCGGTCCAGTTGATCAGGATCCGTTGGCGTCCGCGCAGGTTCTTGGTCTGGTCGGCCGTGACGGTGACCTGGTGGCTCGGGAAGGAGTACGTCGTGCCGTCGGCGTTGGTGAAGACGCGGGTCAGCGCCTTGGTCTCGCGGTAGGCCCCCGGCACCTTTCGCTGGGCCAGCGCACCCGTTCCCTGGTCGAGACCGTTCGCCTGAGCGGGGTTCACCATGAGCAGCCCGCCGGCCAGCATCGTCAGCAGCCCGATCAGCAGGCAGAGGCAGCCGCGCACCTGTCGGGTCACGACCGCGGTCCCGGCTTCGCCAACCGACGCCGGCGCATCGCCGCGACGTACAGACCCGGCACGAGCACCAGGGCGAGCAGCTCGAGCGCGGCCAGCACGCCGAACGTCCGCGTGTCCGCCGGACGAGCGGAGACCAGCTCGGTCGGGTTGGCGTAGATGGCCTCGCCCGAGGTCGAGGTGTCGCCGCCGACGGGCTGGCCGGTCTCCGGGTCGATGCTCGCCCCTCCGCCGGGGTCGGAGCTCCCGGGTGGACCACCCGTCGAGTTCCCGCCCCCATTGCCGCCTCCTCCGTTCCCGGACCCTCCGCTGCCGGAGCCGGGGCCGGTGCTGGGGTTGTCGGTCGAGGGCTGGTTCGTGCCCGTGGCGGTGCCGCAGGGCCCCACGCCCTGCTTGTCGCAGGCCGCGGGCTGCGGCGCGATCTGGGCGAGGTGGTTCTGGGAGAGGTTGCCCGCCACGAAGGTGGGGTTGTTGCACTTGGTGACGTCCCGGTTGGTGAGGTCGACGGCGGGATCCGCCTTCTTGAGCTTGGCCAGCTGCTGGAACCCGGCCTGTACGAGGTTGAGCGGCAGCGGCGAGTAGCCGTAGGGACCGGCCTTCGACTGCCCCGAGCACAGCGAGTAGTACATGAAGTCGGCCAATGTCTGGCGCTTGGCTGTCGTCATCCGCGGGTCGTCGGCACCGGTCGGGATGATCATGTAGCTGTACGACGAGAGCGGGTAGGCCCTCGGATCGGTGGCGGTGTATACGCCGTCGAGGACCTGCGTCAGGTAGAGCGCCGAGGACTTGTCCTGGTTGATCCTCGCCTTCGTCAGCGCGACGGCCACGTTGTACTGCGTCGGCTCGACGTAGTAGCCGCCCTTGTTGAGGACCTTGACGACGGGGTAGTCCTTGTTGACCGGGTACGAGTACTCGACGTAGCCGATGGTGCCGTTGCCGGCGAACCCCGAGATCGTGTTCATCACCTGGTCGGACCCGGCCTGGCCGATCGCCCGACCCTTGCGCGGGTAGTACGACGTCAGGCCGGAGCCGCCGAAGAACGGCCGCCAGATCGACGGGTACTCGTGGTCCATCCAGGTCGTGAACTGGGCGGTCGTGCCCGAGCCGTCCGAGCGGACCACCGGTGTGATCGGGAGCGAGGGGAATTCGCGGTCGTTGTTGTCCTTCGTGATCGCCGGGTCGTTCCAGTTGGTGATCTGGTTGGTGAAGATCTTGGCCAGGGTCTCGCCGGACAGCCGCAGGTTGCGGACCAGGTCGTTGCCGATCTTGAGCTGGTAGGTGAACGCCGTACCGCCGGCGACGATCGGCAGGTACGCGAACTCGCGGCCGTTGCTGGTGTCGGCGCCACCCGTCTCGTCGACGCCCTGGTAGGGAATCTCGGAGATCGCGAAGTCCGTGCTGTCCTGGGAGAAGTCCTTGCGTCCCTTGGACGAGCCGCCGCCGGTGTAGACGACCTTCATGCCGTTGGCGTCGACGTCCGCGATCCACTGCTGCACGATCAGCTCCGACCAGGTGGACCCGGTGCCCTCGATCTGCGCGTAGACCGTGGCCTGCGCGGCTGCCGGGACGGAGAGCAGCCCGGCCAGCGCGAAGGCGAGGGCGAGGATCACTCGGATGGTGCGGGCGGATCTCAACGGGACTCCCGGGTCGAGGTGGTGCGGCGGCTGGCGATGCCCGCCGGGCCGAGGATGTGGAACGCCTGGACCAGACGGCCACGAACGGTGCGGCGGTTGCCGCGCGGGCGGGCAAGCAGCCGCGCGGTGACGAAGAGGACCAGCACGAGCATGAGCAGCACCGTCGCCGCCCCGAACGCGCGGGTGATGGCGTTCGGCTCGCCGCTTCGCACGTTGGAGTAGATGAACAACGGCAGGGAGTTCATGACGCCGCCGGCGGGGTTGGTGACGAGGAACGACGCGGCGCCCGATGTGAGCAGCACCGGGCTGGTCTCCCCCACACCACGGGCCATGCCGAGGATCACGGCCGTGGCCAGGCCGGGCCGGGCGGTCGGGAGTACGACGTGCCACACCGTGCGCCAGCGGCTCGCGCCCAGGGCCAGGCTGGCCTCGCGCAGCCCGCCCGGGACCACGCGGAGCACCACGTCGGCCGCGCGGGCGATGATCGGCAGCATCATCACGGCGATCGCCAGGGCCGCGGCCAGCCCCGAGCGGGGGTAACCCAGGGTCACGATCGCCACCGTGTAGATGAACAGGCCGGCCACGATCGAGGGCAGTGCCGTCATCGCCTCGACGACCGTGCGGACGATGCGCGCGAACTTGCCACCCACCTCGGTCATGAAGACCGCCGTGCCGATACCGAGCGGGAGCGTGATCGCCAGGGCGATCCCCAGCTCGATGCAGGAACCCACGATCGCGTGCTCGATCCCGCCCTTGGTGAACGGGTCCTTGGGTCCGACGCCGCTCATGTCCTGGGTGAAGAAGTTGGGGTGGGTCAGTGGGCGCCAGCCCTTGGCGACGACGAAGACGACCGTGCTGAGCAGGGCGGCGCCGACCAGGAGCGTGGCCCCGGTGACGACGGAGGCGGCCACCCGGTCCTTGACCTCGATCAGGCCACCGGTCATGGCGGCCGTGACCGCGGTGACGAGGACGCCGAGCGTGAACCAGGCGACGAGGAACCAGGGCAGGCCGCCGAGCGGCAGGATCCGCTGGGTCACCAGCCAGGCGAGGGCGAAGCCGGCCACCCAGGACCCGATCCGCGTGAACCGCTCGTCGGGACTCGGCCGACCCAGGGCGCCGCGCGGTACCGGCGGGGGGGCGTCGTCGTCGTACGCGGGCAGGAACGTCTCTCCGGCAGCGACGCCGGCGGGAGAGGTCATGGTCATCAGCCGGGGTCCCTGCGGAAGCGTTTCGGGGTCCCCGCGGAGCCGCCGGCGCAGCGAGTGCCCGGGTGGGGTGTCAAGCGCGAGCGCAGCGAGTGGTTTCGTGCGGTGTTCATGCGTCCGTCCCGGCACCCGAGCGGCTTCGGTTGACGATCACGGCCGCGACCGTGTTGATACCCAGGGTGATGAGGAAGAGCACGAAGCCGGCCGCGAGCAGCGCCGAGAGCTGGGCGGTGCTGGCCTCTCCGAACCGGCCGGCGATCAGCGAGCTCACGGTCACAGAGCCCTGCTCGAGCACCCGCGGCTTGATCTCGAACGCCGGCGAGACGATGAGGACCACCGCGATGGTCTCGCCGAGGGCGCGGCCGAGGCCGAGCATGGTGCCGCCGATGATGCCTCCGCGGCCGAACGGCAGCACGACCGCGCGGATCATGCCCCACTTCGTGGCGCCGAGCGCGAGCGCCGCCTCCTTCTCCCCGAGCGGTGTCTGCGAGAAGACCTGACGCATCACGGCGCAGGCCATCGGCATCACCATCATCGCGACGGCGATGCCGGCACAGAACGAGCTGAAGCTGTAGCGGGAGATGTCGAGCACGGCGGCGTTGGGGTCGGCGTCGTTCACGTGGAAGATCGGGATCCACCCGAAGTGCTTGTCCAGCCAGACGGAGAGCTCGGCCGCGTGCGGCATCACCAGCAGGAAGCCCCAGAGTCCGTAGACGATCGAGGGGACCGCGGCCATCAGGTCGACCAGGGAGACCAGCGTCGACTTGATCGCGGCCGGCGCGTACTCGCTGATGTAGAGCGCCGTGGCCAGGGCCAGCGGGAAGGCGAAGAACATCGCCACCAGGGCGACCGAGATCGTGCCGGTGAGCACCGCGGCGATCCCCACGACGTCCTTGTCGGGCTGCCACTGGGTCTCGGTGAAGAAGCTCAGGCCGTAGTGCTGCAGGGTCGGGAAGGCCTGCCAGCCGAGGAAGAGACCGACGCCGCCGGTGATGACGAGGACCGAGGCTCCCACCGCCCGACTCGCGTGCTCGAAGACCGCGTCCGCGCC
>JAOPXC010000026.1 GCA_025965335.1 Nocardioides sp.
CCGACCAGGAGTGGAACGGCATCATCCGCCGCGGCGCGAAGCTGATCTACGCCTACGCCGAGGCGACCGTCCCGCTCATCACCGTGATCACGCGCAAGGCCTACGGCGGCGCCTACGACGTGATGGGGTCCAAGCACCTCGGGGCGGACATCAACGTCGCCTGGCCGACCGCGCAGATCGCGGTCATGGGCGCGCAGGGCGCGGTCAACATCCTCTACCGCCACGAGCTCAAGGCCGCGGACGACCCGGACGCATGCCGGGCCGAGCTGATCACCGAGTACGACGACACCCTGGCCAACCCCTACCTCGCGGCCGAGCGCGGCTACATCGACGCGGTCATCTCCCCCCACGAGACCCGGGGCGAGATCGTCCGGGCGCTCCGGCTGCTGAAGTCCAAGCGCGCCTCGTTGCCCGCGAAGAAGCATGGCAACATCCCGCTGTGAGGGCGCCCAGCGCGGGGAGATTGCCAGGAAGGAAGGGGCGTGTCGATGAGCCGTGACGCAGGTCCGAACGCCGACCGCGGCGACCAACCATCGGAAGGGTCGACACCCCTCCTGAGGGTCGTCAGCCCCGACGCGACGCCCGAGGAGATCGCGGCCCTCGTGGCCGTCTTCGCCTCCCTCGGGGGGCCGCCCGCGCCCCGGCGGCGCCGGTCGGCGGAGTGGTCCGCACCGCACCGCGGGGTCCGCAGGACCCTGCCGCACGGTCCGGGTGGCTGGCGGTCCAGCAGCCTGCCCGGCTGAGCCGGCCCGACCACCTCGGGGCGCTTGAGGAGAACCAGCGCCAACCTTTCGGGTCGAATACGCCCCAACTTGAGGAACTGATCCCATGCTGGTGGAGCACGCACGATGCGTCCCCGGCGAAGCGGGGCCGCGCGCCAGAGGGGATCAGCATTGAACGCGAACGCCACGGGGCCCGACGGCCGGCTCACCGAGACGGCTGCGCCCGGCCCGGCCGACCCCCGGTACGTGCGCCAGCAGGACCCGCACCTCGCGGCGTACGCCGACCAGTTCCTCGACGAGGTCGACGCCATCCCGACCTACCGCCCGACCGTCGGCTGCGTCATCCCCGCCTACAACGAGGCCGAGACGATCGCCGGCGTGCTCGACGCGCTGCTCCAGCAGACCCGGTTGCCGGACGCCATCCACGTGATCGTCAACAACACGACCGACGACTCGGTCGAGATCGCCGGCCACTACGCCGGCCCGCACACGCGGATGACCTCGACCGGCGAGCAGAACTCGGTCATCTACGTCCACGACATCGGCAAGAACCCCGACAAGAAGGTCGGAGCGCTCAACTACGGCTACTCCCTCGTGGAGACCATGGACTTCCTGCTCGGCGTCGACGGCGACACCACACCCGAGCCCGACGCGGTCGAGCGACTGGTGGACGAGATCGCCAGTGACGACCGGATCGGCGGCATCTCCGCGATCTACAGCATCGACGACAGCGCGCTCGACAGCCCGGTGGCGAAGTTCCTGATCGCGGGGCAGCGTGCGCAGTTCTCCGCGTTCAACATGCAGAACCTCCTCAAGGGCCGCAACATGGCGGTCCTGGGCGGACAGTTCTCGGTCTTCTCGACGCAGGCACTGCGCGACGTGATGCGCGACAGCCACCAGCGCACCCCCTGGGTGAACGACAGCGAGGTCGAGGACTCCCTGCTGTCGCTGCAGATCAAGAGCGCCGGATACCTCACCAAGATCAGCTCCCGGGCCCGAGCCCACGTGGGCGGCATGAACACCCTGCGTGCCCTGGACGCCCAGCAGGTGAAGTGGAACTTCGGCGCCATCGACCTGATGTGGCCCGGCCAGCGCGGCGACACCAAGGGCCAGCCGTTCCACCCGAACCTCCGGCTGCGCTGGTTCGAGCACGTGTCGATGGTCGTCAACATCGTGACCCGGCTGATGTTCGTGCTGCTGCTCGCCGGGTCGCTCTCGATCAGCGCCTTCGTGTTCGCCCCCTGGTGGCTGATCCCGCCGGTCGCGGCGATCCTGCTGAACTTCCGGGTCGCCCGGTCGATGGCGTTCGCGAACCGGCGCGACTACCTCTTCGCGCTCCTGCTGATTCCGGCCGAGTTCTACATGTGGATCCGAATGGGCCACTTCGTCCGGGCGTGGTTGAAGTTCTTCAGCCGTCAGCAGACCGACAACTGGGCCGCGCAGGCGAAGGCGGAGCGCGGGAAGGGCACGGCGTACCTCTACCCGTTCCTGACCCTGTTGGTCTTCCTGGGTGGCTGCACCGCCGCCTGGCTGCAGCTGCCGATCGCTCTCCAGTCCGACCTGTTGGCCATCGGCTGGCCGATCCTGGGCATCATCACCGTGCTGCAGACGGCGTGGATGATGCTGAAGGTCCTGCGTCGCTACCGGGGCTTCAAGGCATGACGCCACCACTCGCCTCGCCCACCCATTGCACGCTCCAGGAGAACTCCGTGACCCGGTCCCCCCGCCTGCGCACCGCTCGCTCCGCGAGCCTGCTGCTGGTGCTCTCGGTGGCGCTGTCGAGCTGTGGGCTGTTCGACATCGGCGCCGGCAAGGACTCGCCGTCGGCGACCCAGTCGCCCAGCGCCAGCGCGACGCCGTACAACTCGCAGTTCACGCGGGACGGCACGTTCCAGTCGCACATCGACGTAGACGGCGTGGACTTCGTCTACACGCTCTACCCGACCAAGTCGACGCCGCGGACGAACGAGTGGTACCCGCGGGGCAACCACTTCTTCTCGTTCACCTTCCAAGCCTACGACCTCGACCGCCGGCTGCGGGATCCCTTCAGCACCAAGCGGAAGGTCTACCTGGCCAACATCCGGGTCACCTCGGGGACCAAGACGGCCAACGGCAAGGGCGGCCAGAGCCCGTACCGACTGAACGCCGACGCGAAGCAGGTCACGTTCGACCCCGAACCCCTGACCACCAGGTACGGGATGATCATCACCTCCCCGAAGGGCGCGTTCGAGCTGCGCAACCAGAAGATCCGAGGGATGTCGCTCGAGACCATCGGCGTGGACCTGTCGTTCAGCGCGACCGTGTGGATCCAGCGGACCGCCGGCGGGACGGGGTTCTACCGCCGCGAGATCCGCCAGACCGTGCCGATCGCGATCTTCGCGTCGAAGAAGCCCACGTCCGTCGCCCCGATCCCGGTCGACGCGAACTGAGGGACTGACGGACCGATCCGCCTAGCAGCTGGGAGTCAGACCGACTCGGCGAGGCGGTAGCCCACGCCGCGCACCGTCTCGATGAACCGCGGATTGGCGGTGTCGTCACCGATCTTGCGGCGCAGGTTGGCGATGTGGACCTCGACCGACCGCTTGTCGGCCTCGTTGACGAAGTACGACGTGACGTACTGCTGACCGCGCATCGTGAGCACCAGGTCCGCCTTGCTGCGCACGCGCCGGCCCGTGCTCAGCAGCGAGGACAGCAGGTCGAACTCGGTGCGGGTCAACTCGATCGACCCGCCGCCGAGAGTCACGACCCGGGTCTCGTTGTTGAGCGCCAGCCCGTTGAACCGGGCCCACGACCCCTCGTTGGCCGCGGTGGCCTGGGGGGCCGGCGGAGCGATGGTCGGCGAATCGGTCCGGGCGTGCCGCGGCGGCTCGACCGCGGTCAGGGGCTGCAGCGGGGCGTCGGCGACGAGCTCGCGGGCCGCCACGGCCGCCCAGGACTCCGGCTCCGGCGCGGCTCCGTTGACCGGCTCGCTGCCGGTCCAGCCGCCCGGGTTGTCCTGCCGGGAGCGTGGGCGGCGCAGCATCGAGTCCGCGCGAGCGCGGAGCTCTCGTGGCCGGAAGGGCTTGACGAGGTAGTCGTCGGCGCCGGCCTCGAAGCCCTGGACCACGTCGATCTCGTCCGCCAGCGCGGTGATCATGATGAGGTAGGTGCTGCTGAACTCGCGCAACCGCTTGGCGACCGCGAACCCGTCCATACCGGGCATGTTGACGTCAAGGGTCGTGATGAGGGGGTTGTTGGCCCGCACCGAGTCCACACCCGCGGGCCCGTCCTCGGCCACGAAGGTCGTGAAACCGGACTGGGTCAGCACGACGTCGATCAGGTCCCGGACATCCGGGTCATCCTCGATGATGACCGCGGTCCACTCGTTGTCCGCATCCATGGTGGGCAGACTATCCCGCGCGACCGGCGCCGGTGGCGGATCGTTGCACCGGTCACCATCCGGATGCGGCGGCCAGCGCCAGGGCCCGGTCCGGCCAGAACTCACCAGCAGGCGGCCCGCCCCGGCACTCGCCGTCGCTCTCCCCCGGCGGTTTGACCCACAGGAGGGCGTCCAGACCAGTGCCGTCGTCGACGGACTCCGGCGCCAGGCCCAAGGCTCGGCCCAGAGGGTTGCACCACTCGTCGGTCGAGCCGTAGCCGTTGCGGCCGCTGTCGATGACGTAGTGGGCGCCGCCGAGGAGACCGCTGAGCCGCTCGGCGTAGCGGCGTTCGTCTGCGTGCGTCTGGTAGTTGGCGACGTTCGTGGCGAAGCCTCGGATCGAGTCCACACCGACCTCGCGCAGGAGCGCGGCGAGCGCTTCCGGCTCGACCCAGTGCGAGTGGCCGCCGTCGACGTAGGTCGAGGCGCCGACCGTGCGCAGTCGGGCCAGGGCATCGGTGATCAGCGCGACCCGCTGGTCGCGACGGCCGCACGAGATCGCCGCGGCGAGGGCATCGGGTTCCAGGACGACGGCGGCCGGTGCTCCGGCCAGGGCGGCGGCGATCTCCTGGACCCAGGGGCCGTACTCGTCCACGGTCAGGCCACCCGCGGAGAACCCGCCGGTGCAGTCGCGGTCCGGGATGCCGTAGACGACGAACAGCGGCACCGCCCCGGCCCCGCCGGCGGCTGCCACGACCGAGCCGACGAAGGGGCCGACCTGCCCCGGCGGGTACTGCTCCGGGGTGAGCCAGATGCCCGACGGCGTCCGGGCCAGCCGGGTGAAGACCCTGCTGCGGTCGGCGTCGCCCGCGCTCTCGGCCCGCGCGGCGGCCAGGGCCGCACTGGAGTCGGGGTCGGCGTACATCGGGGTGGGCGCGAAGGGATTTCCCCCCGTGGTCGCAACCGCCGACGTCGTGGCGGCCGGGGGGGCGACGTCCGTCCCGCCGCCACAGCCGGTCAGCAAGCCGGCCGCGAGCGCCGCCGTCGCGACGAGCTGGGGAAGGCGAAACCGGGGTTGGCTGGGCACGTCGCCATCATGCCGGTGCGACGATGTGCCCGTGCCCCCTTCGCTCGTGCTCGCGTCGGCCTCCCCGGCGCGCCTGGCCACGCTCCGCAGCGCGGGTGTGGAACCCGTCGTGATCGTCTCCGGTGTCGACGAGTCCCAGCTCGACGGACTTCCCCCGGCCGAGCTCGCGCTGCAGCTGGCCGAGCTCAAGTGCGCCGCGGTCGCCACTCGGAGCGACGTCCCGGCCGACGCGCTGGTGCTGGGCTGCGACTCGGTGCTCGAGCTGGACGGCGCGGCCCTGGGCAAGCCCAGGGACGCCGACGAGGCGGTCCAGCGGTGGCGGGCGATGCGCGGGCGCTCGGGAGTGCTGCTCACCGGTCACTGTCTCCGCGACGTCCGCTCCGGCCGGGTGGCCGCGGCCACCGCGGCCACGACCGTTCACTTCGCCGACCTCGATGACGACGAGATCACGGCGTACGTCGCCACCGGTGAGCCCCTGCACGTGGCCGGAGCGTTCACGGTGGACGGCCTCGGCGGTGCGTTCGTCACGGGCATCGAGGGCGACCACCACAACGTGGTCGGCGTGAGCCTTCCGCTGGTCAGGGAACTGACGGCGGAACTCGGCCACTCCTGGACGGATCTGTGGTCGGCTGGATGAGTCCGCCGATGGGCCCCGAGTCGGCGCCGCGGCCCTCCGGGTCCGCGGCCGACGAGTGCGGCAGGTCCTCGGGCGTGTAGAGGTCGTTGAGGTTGATCGGGCGCCTGAAGACGAACGTGCGGAAGAGGTAGAACCGGGCGCCCAGGCCGAGCAGCAGCCCGATGACGTTGGCGGACACGTTGTCCGAGACGGGATCGGCCAGGTGGAACACGTTGCGGCTGATCCACAGGCAGGCGATCGGGAGCGTCATCGTGGCGACGTTGATGCCGACGTACGCCGCCCGCCCGCCGTCGGGGTGGGTCGGCGGCCGGTCGCGGAAGGCCCAGTTCCGGCTGCCGCTGTAGCTGATGACCATGCCGACGGTGTTGGCGATGACGTAGCCGAGGTAGGGCTGCCCGGCCAGCAGCGCCTGGTGGCCGGTGTTGAACCCGTGCACGAGCAGGTTGAACAGGATGAGGGCCACGATCGTGGCCACTCCGCCGACCGCGAGGAACCGGCCTGCCTCAGCGAGAAGTCGCTGGTACCGGCTACCCATGTGGACAGGCTAGCCAATGGCGCCGGTGAGTCCGGGAGGCCGCCTCCCTCCGGCTCCGGCGGTGGTGCCCGGTTCGACCTCGCGCCCGCTGTCGACCACGGCCCAGTGCACCGGGGATCAGGTGCTCACCGAAGTCGCCTGGACCGGTGTCCCCAGGGTGCCCCTCGGCGGACGGCGCTCACTCGACCGGCAGTCCCAGCCCTCGGGCGATCAGCAGGCGCTGCACCTCGGAGGTGCCCTCGCCGATCTCGAGAACCTTGGCGTCACGGTAGAAGCGCGCCACGGGGTACTCCTCCATGAACCCGTAACCGCCGAAGACCTGGGTCGCGATCCGGGTCG
>JAOPXC010000035.1 GCA_025965335.1 Nocardioides sp.
GGCTCGGGCACGGCGTCGGGCTGGAGATCCACGAGGCTCCGCTGATCGCGTCCGCGACGACCGGTAGACTGCGGGCGCTCCCGCCGGTCACGATCGAGCCCGGAATCTACCTCGACGGCGTTGGCGGCATTCGCATCGAGGACACGCTCGTCGTGCGCGATGCGGCCGACGGGGGGCCTGAGCTGCTGACCTTGACCACCAAGGAACTGCTCGTCCTGGACTGAGTCGCTTGTCGCTCACGCCCGGGCGTGCGGCGCCGAACTTCAGGAGAACCGCCTCGTGGCGACGACGAACGACCTCAAGAACGGACTCGTGCTCAACATCGACGGTCAGCTGTGGACCGTCATCGAGTTCCAACACGTCAAGCCCGGCAAGGGCCCGGCGTTCGTGCGCACCAAGCTGAAGAACGTCGAGTCCGGCAAGACCGTCGACCGCACCTTCAACGCCGGCACGAAGGTGGAGACCGCCAACGTCGACAAGCGGACCATGCAGTACCTCTACAACGACGGCACCTCGTTCGTGTTCATGGACATCCAGAGCTACGAGCAGCTCGAGGTCTCGCCGGAGATCGTCGGTGACGCGGCGAACTTCATGCTGGAGAACCAGGAGGCGATCGTCGCCACCAACGACGGCCGCGTCCTCTACGTCGAGCTGCCCGCCTCGGTCGAGCTGCTGGTCACCTACACCGAGCCGGGCCTGCAGGGCGACCGCTCCACCGGTGGCACCAAGCCCGCCACCCTCGAGACCGGTGCGTCCGTCGCCGTACCGCTGTTCATCACGACCGGCGAGAAGATCAAGGTCGACACCCGGGACTCGTCCTACCTGGGTCGCGTCTCCCAGTGATCGGCCCTTCCGAGATGCCCGGCGCCTGATGGCCGCCCGTTCCAAGGCCCGCAAGCGCGCGCTCGACCTGCTGTACGCCTCCGAGATGCGCCGCGAGTCACCGGTGGATGCGCTGGAGCGCGCGATCGCCGACGGCGAGGGGCCGACGAACGACTACACCGGTGTGCTCGTGCGTGGCGTCGTCGAGCACCAGGCCCGGATCGACGAGCTGCTGTCGTCGTACTCCGAAGGCTGGACCCTCGACCGGATGCCGGCGGTGGACCGCAACGTCCTGCGGCTCGGCGTCTACGAGCTGCTGTACGCCGAGGACATCCCGGACACGGTCGCGGTGACCGAGGCGATGGCGCTGGTCCGCGACCTGTCCACCGACGAGTCGCCGCCGTTCGTGAACGGCATCCTCGGCAACATCCTTAGGAACAAGTCCTCGCTCTGACACGGAGCGGCGCGTGCGGCGACCCGTCTCGGGGTATCGGGCCGGAATGGGAGAGCTGACGGAGCAAGCACAACATGTCGGGCAAGGCGCGCACGAGAGCGACTGGCTGGACCACGCGATCCGGTTGGGCCTGGTCGCCTACGGCGTCGTCCACCTGCTGATCGCCTGGCTCGCGATCCAGCTCGCGTTCGGCGACAACGAGGGCAAGGCATCCAGCACCGGGGCGATGAACCAGCTCGCCCAGCAACCGTTCGGCGAGGTGCTCGTCTGGCTGGTCGCGCTGGGCATGTTCCTCCTGGTCCTCTGGCGGCTGCTCGAGGCGGCGGCGGGACACCGTGACGCGGACGGCGGCGAGCGGCTACGCAAGCGCCTGACGTCGGCCGGGAAGGCCGTCATCTACGCCGCGATCGGGCTCAGCGCCCTCCAGGTGGCGGCCGGCTCCGCCGGCTCCTCGGGCGGTAAGAAGTCCGGCTTCGACTCCACGACCGCGAAGCTGATGGACCTGCCCGCAGGTCAGTGGATCGTGGTCGCGATCGGGCTGGTGATCGTCGGGTTCGGCGGTGCGCACGTCTGGCGGGCCTGGACCGAGAAGTTCGCGGAGCACCTCGATCCCGAGGGCAGGAGCGGGGACAGCGGCAGGGCCTACCTGCTGTTCGGCAAGGTGGGCTACGCCGCCAAGGGCGTCGCGATCGCGATCGTCGGGTCCCTCTTCGTCTACGCCGGCGCCAGTCACGAGGCCAAGAAGTCGGGCGGGCTCGACCAGGCGTTGCACAAGGTGCTCGAGCAGCCGTTCGGCCCGGTGCTGCTCATCCTGATCGGCGTCGGCCTCGCCAGCTACGGCCTGTTCTGCTTCGCCCGGGCTCGGCACCTCTCGCGCTGAGTTGAGGTCGATGCGAGGCTGACGTCATGGATGACACCCAGGACGTCGACCTCGTCGTGGTCGGCCTCGGACCCGGTGGCGAGGCCCTGGCCACGGGCGCCGCCAAGGCGGGCCTCTCGGTGGTCGCCCTCGACAAGCACCTCGTCGGTGGGGAGTGCCCCTACTACGGCTGCATCCCCTCGAAGATGATGGTCCGGTCGGCCGACGTGCTCGCCGAGGCCGGTGGCGTGTCCCAGCTCGCGGGCGACGCCACCGTCACCCCGTCGTGGGCACCGGTCGCCAGGCGCATCGCCGAGGAGGCCACCGACCACTGGAACGACCAGGTCGCGGTCGACCGGCTGCTGGACGCAGGCATCACGTTCCACCACGGCATCGGCCGGCTCGACGGGACCGGCCGGGTCCGCATCGAGCAGCCGGACGGCAGCGACGGTCCGACGTACGTCGCGGCCCGCGGCGTCGTCCTCAACACCGGCACCCGGCCGGCCGAGCTTCCCATCGACGGGCTCGCCGGCACGCCGTACTGGACCAACCGCGACGCCGTGCAGGCCACCGAGCTGCCGGCCTCGCTCGTGGTCATCGGAGGCGGCGCCATCGGGTGCGAGCTGGCGCAGGTCTTTGCCCGCTTCGGGGTGCGGGTCACGGTGCTCGAGGCCGGCGCGCGCATCCTCGGGCCCCTCGAGCCGGAGGCTTCGGCGTTGCTTCAGGAGATTTTCGTCGGCGAGGGCGTGCGGGTGATGGCCGGCGTCACGGTCACCTCGGTCGCGTACGCCGACGGCGCCTTCACCGTGTCGCTGAGTGACGGTGCGCGGCTCGTGGCCGACAAGCTGTTGGTGGCCGTCGGGCGCACGCCGAACCTCGACGACCTCGGGCTGGAGACCGTCGGCCTCGACCCGTCCGCAAGCACGATTCCGGTGGACGAGCACCTGCGTGCCGGCGAGAAGCTCTGGGCCATCGGCGACATCACCGGGAAGGGCGCCTTCACGCACGTCTCGATGTACCAGTCGGCTGTCGCGCTCCGCGACATCGCCGGCGACCACGGCGCCCCCGCGGTGTACCACGCGTTGCCGCACGTGACGTTCACCGATCCGGAGGTCGGCGGAGTCGGCATGACGGAGCAGCAGGCGCGCGATGCGGGCCTGAACGTACGGGTTGCGAGCACGCCCTTGGAGCAGTCGACGCGAGGCTGGATCCACGGTCCCGGCGGCCGGGGCCTGATCAAGCTGGTCGAGGACGCCGATCGCGGCGTGCTCGTGGGGGCGCTGGCGATGGGGCCGTCCGGTGGCGAGGTCCTCGGCTACCTCGCGGTGGCCGTCCATGCCGCGATCCCGACCGACACGCTGAGGAACATGATCTTCGCCTACCCGACCTTCCACCGCGCGATAGAGACAGCCCTGGGGGAGCTCGCCTGATGCAGGTCGACGTCGTGGTCCTCGGGCTCGGACCCGGCGGCGAGCTGGTGGCCAACAGGCTGGCCGGGGCCGGGCTCACCGTGGTCGGGGTCGACCGCGACCTGGTCGGCGGCGAGTGCCCGTTCTACGGCTGCACCCCCTCGAAGCTGATGATCCGCTCCTCCGACGTGCTCGCCGAGGCGGGCCGCGTCAACCGGCTGGCGGGCACGGCCACCGTGCGCCCGGACTGGTCGGTGGCGGCGGCCCGGATCCGCGCGGCCAACCACGGATGGCACGACGACGCGCACGTCGAGCGGCTCGAGACCGCTGGGGTGCCGGTCGTCCGCGGTCACGGCCGGCTGGACGGACCCGGTCGGGTGGTGGTCACGGGCGCGGACGGCAGCACCCACGAGTACGCCGCGACACGCGGCGTCGTCCTGAACTCCGGCACCGAGCCGGCCCGGCCGCCGATCGAGGGGCTGGGGGACACGCCCTACTGGACCAACCGGGAGGTCTTCCGCGTCACCGAGCTGCCGTCGAGCCTGATCGTCATCGGCGGCGGCTCGATCGGGGCCGAGCTCGCCCAGGCGTTCGCCCGCTTCGGCGTCCGCGTGACCGTGGCGGAGACAGCCGAGCGGATCCTCGAACCCGCGGAGCCCGAGGCCAGCGCCGTGATCGCCGAGGTGTTCGCGAGGGAGGGCATCGAGGTGATCGTCGGAGCGACGATCTCCCGGGTGGACCACGACGGCACCTTCCACGTACAGGTCGACGGCCGCACCCTCGATGCCGACCAGCTGCTCGTCGCCACCGGACGACGTACCAACCTCTCCGACGTCGGCCTCGAGACCGTGGGGCTGGACCCGTCCGCGAGCTTCGTCGAGACCGACGAGCAGATGCGGGCGGCCGACCGCCTGTGGGCGGTCGGCGACATCACCGGCCGGGGCCAGTTCACGCACGTGTCGAGGTATCAGGGTGCGATCGCCGTGCGCGACATCCTGGGCGAGGACGGGGGGACGGCGGACTACCGGGCGCTGGTCGGGGTGACGTTCACCGATCCCGAGGTCGCCGGCGTGGGCATGACCGAGAGCCGGGCCCGCGAGGCCGGGCTGAGCGTGCTGGTCGGGAACGCCCAGATCCCGAAGTCCAGCCGCGGCTGGATCCACGGGATCGGCAACGACGGGATCGTCAAGGTCGTGGCCGACGCCGAGCGTGGTGTGCTGGTCGGGGCGACTGTGGTGGGCCCCTACGGCGGCGAGATCATCGGCCTGCTTGCCACCGCCGTGCACGCCGAGGTGCCGGTCGGGACGCTGCGGGGGATGCACTTCGCGTACCCCACGTTCAACCGGACCATCGAGTTCGCACTGGAGGACCTGGGGATCTGACCCCCGCGGCTGGGTGTGGGCACCCCTCCGAAGGGGAAGGGGGAGGAGGGAGACCCCAGCCGAAGTACGGGAGGACATCGGATGAGTCCGTCGCGCCACGACTTCTCAGACCCGAGCGACCACCTCAACACGCCGGGGGAGCTCGGCACGTACCCCCCGGGTCCCCGGGCCGCGTCGGATTTCGCGGCCGGTCCCACCGGCCCGCCGCCGGATGAACCTCCGCCTGGCGGGCGGCCGTCGTCCCCGCCGGCACCGGCGAACCCACCGGCTCCGGCGAGCCCGCCGGCTGTCAGGCAGCCGTCGTCCCCGCCGCCCGCAAACGCGAACCCATCGGCCCCGGCGAGCTGGCCGCGGGTCGCGCAGCCGCCGTCCCCGCCTCCGGCACACGCGAACCCATCGGCTCCGGCGAGTCCGCCGCCTGCCGGGCAGCCGGTCTCCCCACCGCCCGAGGCCACGCATGTCGGTGACCCGCACCCCGACGTCGAGGTGAAGCGGTTCATGACGGCCACCGACTTCCTGGATCGTCGGGACAACAGCAGGGAGCACGGCCCCGCCACCTGGGGCTGGCGGGGGCGCCTCCGCCGGATGTCGGGGGGCCTGATCGAGCCGCCGATGGGTCCGGCCGAGAGAGACCACGAGGACGACCGCCAGAGCATCCAGCGGGACTTCGACGGCCCCCGCACCATCGCGTTCATCAACCCGAAGGGCGGGGCGGCGAAGACGACCGGCGTCCTGGCTGCGGGCTTCACCTTCGGCACGGTGCGTGGCGGTGGCGTCGTGGCGTGGGACAACAACGAGACGCGCGGCACGCTGGGCATCCGGGGGGCCCGCAGCACGCACCGCAACACCACCCGGGAGCTGCTCGAGGACCTCGATCGCTTCTCCGACGTCTACCACTCCCGCATAGGCGACCTGAGCGCGTTCGTGCGCGCCCAGGGCGACGCCCACTTCGACGTGCTCGCGTCCGACGAGCGTTCCGATGTGACCGGCCAGATCCACGCGAGCGACTTCAACTCGGTGCACAAGCTGCTGGAGAGGTTCTACCGCCTGGTGCTCGTCGACACCGGCAACAACATGCGCGCGGAGAACTGGCTCGCCGCCGCCGACGCCGCCGACCTGCTCGTCGTCACCAGCACGGTCCGCGAGGACACCGGCTACTCCGGCCTGTGGATGCTCGACGCGCTGCAGGACGCGGGCTACCAGAACCTCAAGTACAAGACCCTCACCGTGCTCTCCGACCCGTCCGCACAGGTCGACGGCAAGCTGGCCGCCGACCTGGTCGACGTCTACGAGCAGCGCACCCGCCGTGTGTACCGCGTGCCGTACGACCCCGTGCTGGTCGCGGGCTCGGTGGTGCCCTACGCCCGGCTGTCCGCCAACACCCGTCGGCAGTGGCTCAGGGCATGCGCCGGGATGGCGGCGGCGCTGTGACGCCGGCGGTGTGAGACCGCTGCGAGGATCGGTTTCGTCTCGAGGCGGGTTACGGTCTCCCGAGGCACCCGGAATGGCGGGTCCCACTCACGACTTCTCTCCGGGTCGGGCAGTCCGCCAGCTCACCGGTCGGAACCGAGCGAGGTCGAGGAGCATCACGATGCGTGCAGTGGTCTACCGGGAGAACGGACCGTCTTCGGTGCTCGAGGTGGTCGAGCGAGACGTGCCCGCACCGGGTCCGGGCGAGGTGCGCGTGCGGGTGGTCCGTTCCGGCGTGAACCCCACGGACTGGAAGGCCCGCCGGGGCGGCGAGCTCGCGTACGACGAGGCGGTGCCCAACCAGGACGGTGCCGGGGTGGTGGACGCCGTGGGGCCGGGCGTGACCGGTCTGGCCGTCGGGGACCGGGTCTGGCTCGTCCTCGCGCAGCACGGGCGGGCCTGCGGCACCGCCGCGGAGTTCACCGTCCAGCCCGCGGAGCGCGTGATTCCGCTGCCCGAAAGTGCTTCGTTCGACCTCGGGGCGAGCCTCGGGGTGCCCGCGGTGACCGCGCACCGCGCGCTCACCGCGTCCGAGGGTGGACCGGCTCGGCTGGGTCCGGGCGCCCTGGCCGGCGCGGTCGTCCTCGTGGCGGGCGGCGCCGGCGCGGTCGGGAACGCGGCCATCCAGCTGGCGCGCTGGGCGGGGGCAACCGTCATCACGACCGTCAGCAGCGAGGAGAAGGCCGCCCTTGCCACCGCGGCGGGCGCGCAGCACACCGTCAACTATCGCGAGAGCGACCCGGCGGCCGCGATCCTCGCGCTCGCTCCTGACGGTGTCGACATCGTCGTCGAGGTCGCCCCCGCCCAGAACAATGACCTCGACCTGCAGGTGGTGCGCAACCACGGCACGGTCGCGATCTACGCCAACAACGGGGGCGACGAGTTCACGATCCCGATCCGCCCGACCTTCTCGCGCAACCTGCGCTACCAGTTCCTGCTCCTCTACACCCTCGACCGGGACCTGGTGCGAGCCGCCACCGAGGACGTCACCGCGGCGGTGGCTGCGGGGGCCCTCCGGGTCGGCACGGAGGCGGGCCTGCCCCTGCACCACTTCCTCCTCGAGGAGACCGCCGCCGCGCACGACGCCGTGGAGCGTGGCACCGTCGGCAAGGTCCTCATCGACGTGGGCTGATCGTCGCTCTGTGCTGGACCGGGCGCTCCCGGACCGACGCCGTCCGGAGGCTGAGAAGCCGGGACGTCGGGTCGTTCGGGGACGTGGTCGCGCTGTAGGGTGACGGCGATCGACATCCTTTAACGAGCCGTCCCGTGAGGCGGAGAAGGAGGTCAAGCGCACCGTGTGTGCCCAGCCTGCACCGACCGACGCACTCCCCGATGGCCGTCAATCCGGCCGGATCGTGCTCGACGCCCGTGACATCACCCGGGCCCTCACCCGCATCGCCCACGAAATCCTCGAACGCAACAAGGGCGCCCAGGACCTGGTCCTGCTCGGCATCCCGAGCCGCGGCGTCCCGCTCGCACAGCGGGTGGCAGAGCGGATCGCCGCCGTCGAGGGTTGCGACGTCCCCGTCGGCTCGCTGGACGTGACGATGTACCGCGACGACCTGCGCCTGAAGCCGGCCCGGGGGCTGCTCCCCACGCAGATCCCGACCGGCGGCGTCGACGGCAAGACGGTGGTGCTCGTCGACGACGTGCTGTTCTCGGGGCGCACCATCCGCGCGGCCCTCGACGCCCTCAACGACCTCGGCCGGCCGCGCGCGGTGCGGCTGGCCGTCCTGGTCGACCGCGGTCACCGCGAGCTGCCGATCCGTGCCGACTTCGTCGGCAAGAACCTCCCCACCTCGCTGGTCGAGCGGGTCAGCGTGACGCTGGCCGGCATCGACGCCGAGGACGCCGTCACCATCCACGGAACGGCCGCGGACGCGACCAGCGAAGGAGCGGACGCATGAAGCGGCACCTGCTGAGCGCGGCGGACCTCACCCGCGACGACGCCGAGCTGGTCCTCAGGACGGCCGAGGAGATGCGTGCGCTCGCCGACCGGCCGATCAAGAAGCTGCCGGCCCTGCGCGGCCGGACCGTCGTCAACCTGTTCTTCGAGGACTCGACGCGCACCCGGATCTCTTTCGAGGCGGCCGCCAAGCGACTCTCCGCCGACGTGATCAACTTCGCCGCGAAGGGGTCCTCGCTGTCCAAGGGCGAGAGCCTGAAGGACACCGCGCTGACGCTCGAGGCGATGGGTGCGGACGCCGTCGTCGTACGCCATGGCGCCAGCGGCGCCCCGCACCGGCTCGCGCACTCGGGCTGGGTCCGGTCGAGCGTGGTGAACGCCGGCGACGGCACCCACGAGCACCCGACCCAGGCACTGCTGGACGCGTTCACGATGTGGCGTCACCTGGGCTCGCTGGACGGCCGCCGGGTCGCGATCGTCGGCGACGTGCTGCACAGCCGGGTCGCCCGCTCCAACGCGCTGTTGCTGCGCACCCTCGGTGCCGAGGTCACGCTGGTCGCCCCGCCGACGCTGCTGCCGGTGGGGATCGACAGCTGGCCGGTCGAGACGTCGTACGACCTCGACGCCGTGATCCCCAAGTCCGACGTCGTGATGATGCTGCGGGTGCAGGCCGAGCGCATGCAGGGCGGCTTCTTCCCGACGGCGCGGGAGTACTCCCGGCGCTACGGCCTCGACGGGCGGCGGATGGCGACGCTGCAGGACCACACGATCGTGATGCACCCCGGCCCGATGGTGCGCGGCATGGAGATCACCGCCGACGTCGCGGATTCCGCACGCTCGGTGATCGTCGAGCAGGTCACCAACGGTGTCGCCGTCCGGATGGCGGTGCTCTATCTCCTCCTCGGCGGCAACGAGCCCGCCGGTTCAGCCGACAGCACGGAAGGCGTGGCCGAGTGACCACCGCTCAGACCTATCTCATCCGGAACGCCTCGATCCTCGGCGGCGCCCCGACCGACCTGCTGCTGCAGGACGGGATCATCGCGGCGGTGGGCA
>JAOPXC010000058.1 GCA_025965335.1 Nocardioides sp.
CCTCGGTCGAGGGGCCGTATGCGGTGCCCGTCTTGACGGTGGTCTTGACGGTCTTGCCGTTCACGATCCTGTTGACGTACGTGGTGCTGCCGTCGCTCTGCAATGCCCGGCTGGGCACCGTCAGCACGCCCTCGACCTGCTTGACGATGATCGAGGCGTCGGCAGTGGTTCCGGCGTACAGGTCCTTCTGCGCACCGGTCACGTCGATGACCACCGGGAAGACCGCGGCACCGCTGGAGTTCGTCTGGGCGACGAGGCCGACGCTGCTGACGGTGCCGTAGACCGGGGCGGTCGCACCCGTCGGGGTGATCTCGGCCTGGAGTCCCTCCTTCAGCGACTTCACGTCGGCGGCCGAGACGGTGGCCGCCACGACGTAGCGGCGGGAGGAGACCACGGTGACCGCGCTGGTCGTCGTCGTGGTGGTGGTACCGGTCGCCGCGCCACCGCTCGCGCCGGTCGCCGCGCCACCGCTCGCGCCGCCGGTGGCGCCGACGACGTCCCCCTTCGCCAGGGTGAGCGAGACGACCTTGCCCCTGATGGTGGAGCGGAGCGTCGCGGCGGCGACCGCGTCCTGCGCGTCGGTGAGGTCCGCCCGGGCGGCGACGATCGCGGCGTTGTCTGCGGCGAGCTGGGTGTCGGACGCAGCGGCGGCCGTGTCGGTGTCGAGCTGCGTGTAGGCCGCGGCGAGCGACGCGGCGGTCGCGGTCCGGGAGGCCGTCAGCGCGGCCGCGTTGATGGTGGCGAGGGCCTGGCCCTTGGTGACGCGGTCGCCCTCGGCGACCTTCACGCTGGTCACCGTGCCGGAGACGGCGAAGTCCAGGTCGGCTGTCCGAGCGGGCTCGATCGTGCCCGACGCCGCGACCGTCTGCTTCATGGTCTGGGAGGTGACCGTCGCGGTGGTGGGGGTGACCGCGGCCGAGGAGTCCCGGGTCAACATCCAGGCTCCGGTGCTGGCCACGGCCACCAGCAGGACGAGGGGTCCGACGAGCAACAGTCGCGACCGCTTCCGGAACATCTTGCGCACACCCATTGGGGCCCCTCTCGACAACACACGACCCATCGGGGTCTGACCCGGAGGACTCTGTCGTCACGGTCTGTGCGACCAGTGGGCCGTCGCTGGCAGGAGCCTGTGCTCTTTGGTTCGACCTCGACCAGCACCGTCGGGTCGCGCCCGCCGCCGCAGCCACGGGGTTCGGGAAGGTTTTCCTCGCGCACGCCCGGCCGACGTTTCAGCGGGCCGTGCTCGCCGCCCTGACGCGGATCACGCCGTTCCCGATCATCGAGCCGGGCACCCTGCGCCGCCGGCTCCCGCGGGCTGCTGCGGGCTGCTGCGCGACGACGGTGGAGGAGATGAGCCTGGGCGGCTGCTCGGTGGCCGGGCCCGGTCGAAGCGGCCGGACGTGGTCGCGGCGCGTGGCATCGGGCGGGCGCTCACGCGCGGGCCGCCGTCAGGTTGGGACGCGACCTCAGCTTCCGAGGCCCGACGGCGCGAGGGTGTCGACCCGCCCGTCGGCCCAGACCACGATGCCGGTGCGTCCGCTCCGGGTGGCCAGCCAGCGCAGCGCGTCGGGGCCGTGCGCGAACGCCGCGGTCGCGTCGATGTCGGCCCAGGTGAGGTCGTGCCCGACGACCGTGACCGAGGCGACCCCCTCTGGGGTCAGCCCGGTGCGCGCGTCGACGATGTGGGCACCGCGACGGGCGAGCCCGGAGGTCGCGACCGCGCCGGTGCGTACGGGCACCACGGCGCTCAGCCGGTCGAGGGCGTGCGGGTTCTCGATACCGATCCGCCACGCCGGCCGGATCGGGTCGAGGGTCCGGCAGACCAGGTCGCCTCCGGCGGAGAGGCAGAAGTCCGTGTCGTCGAGGACGCGCAAGGGCCGCGCGGCGCGCTCGACCGCCCAGCCCTTGACGACCCCGCTCGGATCCAGCCCGCCACCCGGACCGGCACAACGTACGTCGAACGCCCCGCCGGACTGCTGCCGGGCCAGCTCGGCCAGGCCGAGCACCTCGGCCACCTCCGGCGGGCAGGAGTCGACGTCGATCTCGCCGCGGCCGAGCCGCGAGACGAAGGAGTCGGGGCGGTAGGTGCTGAAGACCCGGTCGACGTCGCGCAGCGCGGCCATCGCCTCGGCCCACGCGCCGCGGCCGGCGGCGTCGTCCTGGTGCCGGCCCCGCAGCGCCAGGCTGATTGGCATTCCCATCACGTGGTCGACGTACCGCCGGATCGGCGCGGGCTTCGTGCTCGCCGTCGTCATGGTGCTCACAGCCCGGCCTGGTCGAGGGCGCTCTGAAGCGACTGCAGGTAGCCCCCGCTGGTCACCGTCGCGCCGCTGACCATGTCGATGTGGGCGCTCTGGGCCTTGACGGTCTCGTTGACGAGGATCGGCAGCGCGTAGCTGTTGATCTGGTCGTCCCGCGAGTTGCCGGAGGGGTACTGCAGGACGGAAACCTGGGTGATCGACCCGGCGTCGACGGCGAGCTGGACCTGGACGGGACCCCACTCGGTGTTCGCGACCGCGCCCGTCACCGTGGCGGTGGTGCCGGCGGACGTGCCCGAGCCGCCTGACCCGCCGCCGCTGCCGGAGCTGCTGCCCGACCCGCCGCTGCTGCCGGACCCAGAGCTGCCGGGCCCGGAGGAGCCGCCGGAGCCGCCCGGTCCGGAGGCCCCGCTGCCCGCTGTCGATGTCCCCTTGTGCGCGCTGGACGTGATCACCGTGGACGCCGTCGGGAGCGATCCGGAGGTCGAGGTGTGGTAGCCGAACAGGAGGACCACGGTCGAGACCGTGCTCAGGAACCAGAGGGCGATGCGCTTCATGTGGTCACCACGCGAACGTCTCGATGTGGAGCTGCTCGGGCGGGAGCCCGGCAGCCTCGGTCGTACGGCGCACGCTTTCGGTCCACTCGGCCGGACCGCAGACGTACACGTCGCGTTCGGCGACGTCGGGCACCCAGTGCAGCAGGGCCCCGAGGTCGTCGATCGTCCCGATCCCCTCGCCGAGCCAGGACTCCGGGTCGCGGCGTCGGCCGGGCAGGTGGATGACGTGCAGGCCGCGGTGCTCGGCCAGGTGCGCGAACTCGCGCCCGAAGAGCGGCCGGCCGGAGTAGCGGTGCAGCAGCATGGCGTCGCCCGGCGCGTAGTCCAGACCCTCGGCCAGGGACCGCAGCGGGGTGATGCCGACGCCCGCGCCGATCAGCAGGACGCGGTGCCGTCGCCGGGCGCGGTGGCTCAACCGGCCGTACGGGCCCTCGACGAGCACCCGCGTGCCCGGCCGCAACCGGGCCGCCGCGGCGCTGCCGTCACCGGCGTCCTGGACGGTGATCCGCAGGCTCCGCCCGTCGGGAGCGGCCGAGAGGGAGTAGGGATTCGCCCGCGTCCACCCGGCGCCGGAGAGGAACCGCCACGTGAAGAACTGTCCCGCGTCGACGCGAAGCGCGCCGAGGTTGCGGCCGGTCAGGTAGACCGACACGACGCCGGGAGCCTCGCGCACCACGGAGGTGATGCGGAGCTGGTGGCGAACGCTGCTGAAGATGGGGAGCACGACCCGCCAGAGCAGCACGGCACCGGCGACGACTGCCCACGCGGTCCACCAGAAGACCGTGGTGGCGGTCGAGGCGAGGAACTCCTTGCCGGTCCAGAGCTGGTGGGGCAGCGCGAGGCCGACCCCGAGGTAGGCATAGAGGTGCAGCAGGTGCCACGACTCGTAGCGCAGCCGCCGGCGGGCGGCCCGGACGCTGGTGACGACCACCATCACGAGACAGCCGGTGCCGGCGGCAGCGAGCAGCATCCCCGGGTAGTTCAGGGTGAGGTTCCACAGCGTGCCCGGGGTGTCGAGCAGCCGCCCGGCGGCGTACCCCCAGGTGATCAGCACGACGTGCGCCACCATCATGTTGAACGACGTGAAGCCGACGATCCGGTGCTGCTTGGCGAGGCGGTCCTGGCCGAAGGCCGACTCGAGCGGCGGCACCCGGGCCATCAGCACCACCTGCGCCAGCAGCAGGACGGAGGCCACCAACCCGGTGAGCCGGCCCAGCGAGGTCAGACCGGTGGTCCAGCTGCCGAGGTCCCGGACGCCGCCGCCGGCCTCCCACCAGTACGTCACCAGGAGCAGGCTCAGCCAGAGCACCGAGCCGGCGACGACACGGATCGCGTCGTCGTACCGGGCCCGCGAGCGGCGAACCGGCCGTCGGTGCCCGACGGGTGAGGGGTTCATCGGCAGGACCTCGGTCGCGGCCATGTCACGTCACCGAACCGGTACCGGTGTCGGGTGCCGGGGCGCCCTGGCCCTGGTTGGGGTACGACGGGAACCCGCCGCCCTGGCCCGGGGCCGTGCCCGGGAACCCGCCCCGGTCGACGAAGCCGGGCGGGGTGCCCGGCAGCCCGCCGCCGCTGGGGTTGACGACGGTCGTCGCGCCTCCGCCGCTGCTGGCCGTGGCCTGCCCGGCGACAAAACCCCCGGCCCCACCGGCCGCGAGGAAGGCGACCGCGCCTGCGGCGAGTACGACCCGGCCGGGTCGGCGCTTCGTCGAACGCCTGCTCGCTGGGTGGGGCGGGGTCGCGGGTGCGGCCAGCGCCGGGGTCGTCGCTGGAGTCATCGGCGGGATCGCGGCCTGGTCGACGGTGGGGGCGTGCTCGGTGGGCTCCCAGCGGGATCCGCTGTGCTCGGACGGGTCGGTCATGCCTGCTCCTCGGTCGGGTCTGCTCCGATCCTCCGGAGCCGACCTGAGACAGTGGCCTCACGAACCTGTGAGTTGCCTGTCCAGGACGTGGCCGCCCGCTGAAGGCCGGTCTAGTCCTCCTCCCCACATCCGGCGATGCCCGATCAGGGGCCCGGGCCCGGAGTTACCTTGCTGGCGGGAATCAACAGCGGGAGCTGTCAGTCAATGGGGGACGTCATGCCGCGCAGCACCTTCAAGCTTGTCCTGTCAGGGTGCGCGGCCGTCGCGCTCATCGTCGGGATGATGGTGGCCGCAGCGGCCGCCGTGTCGACCGCGTCCACCTCCGGCTCCGCCCCGTCTGCGAGGGCCGTGAGCTGCTGGGGCGAGCAGCACCAGGTCGACAACGAAGAGACGCGGGTCG
>JAOPXC010000067.1 GCA_025965335.1 Nocardioides sp.
TGCGCTGGTCCGACCGACGCGACGACTTCCGCACCGAGGTGCTCGGGCTGGTCAAGGCGCAGATGGTCAAGAACACCGTGATCGTGCCCGTGGGCGCGAAGGGCGGCTTCTTCTGCAAGCAGCTGCCTCCCCTGAGTTCGGGCCAGCCCGCCGACCGGGACGCGTGGCTGACCGAGGGAGTCTCCTGCTACCGCACCTTCATCTCGGGGCTGCTCGACATCACCGACAACCTCGTCGACAACGAGACCGTCCCGCCGACGGACGTCGTGCGTCATGACGGCGACGACTCCTACCTCGTCGTCGCCGCCGACAAGGGCACCGCGACCTTCTCCGACATCGCCAACGGCGTGGCGAAGGACTACGGCTTCTGGCTCGGCGACGCCTTCGCCAGCGGCGGCTCGGTGGGCTATGACCACAAGGCGATGGGGATCACCGCCCGCGGCGCCTGGGTCTCGGTGCAGCGGCACTTCCGCGAGCGGGGCATCGACTGCCAGAAGGAGGACTTCACGGCCGTCGGCATCGGCGACATGTCGGGTGACGTGTTCGGCAACGGGATGCTCTGTTCCGAGCACACCCGGTTGGTGGCTGCCTTCGACCACCGCGACATCTTCCTGGACCCGAACCCGGACCCGGCGACGTCGCACGCCGAGCGCCGCCGGCTCTTCGACCTCCCGCGTTCGAGCTGGCAGGACTACGACGCGGCGCTGATCTCGGAGGGTGGTGGCGTCTTCCCGCGGTCGTTGAAGAAGGTCGCGCTGAACGACCCGATCCGCACGTCCCTCGGGATCGATGCCGGGGTCGAGTCGATGACGCCCGCCGAGCTGATGAAGGCGATCCTCCAGGCTCCGGTCGACCTGCTCTGGAACGGCGGCATCGGCACCTACGTGAAGGGCGCCGACGAGACCCATGCCGACGCCGGCGACAAGGCCAACGACGCCATCCGGGTCGACGGCCACGAGGTGCGTGCCCGAGCCGTCGGCGAGGGCGGCAACCTCGGTCTGACGCAGGCCGGACGGATCGAGTACGCCCTGCGGGGCGGCGAGGGTGCCGGCGGCCGGGCCAACACCGACTTCATCGACAACTCCGCCGGCGTCGACACCTCCGACCACGAGGTGAACATCAAGATCCTGCTCGACAAGGTGGTCCAGGACGGAGACCTGACCGAGAAGCAGCGCAACAAGCTGCTCGCCGAGATGACCGACGAGGTCGCCGCGCTGGTGCTGGAGGACAACTACGAGCAGAACCTCGCCCTGGCCAACGCCTCCGCGCACTCGCGCTCGCTGCTGCACGTCCACGAGGACTGGATGCGACGGCTGGAGCGGGACGGGGTGCTCAACCGCGAGATCGAGGGACTGCCGTCCAGCCGGGAGGTACGCCGGCGGCTCGACGCCGGGGAGGGCCTGACCACGCCGGAGCTGTCGGTGCTGATGGCATGGACCAAGATCGTGCTGGCCGAGGAGCTGCTGGCCACCGACCTGCCCGACGACCCCTACCTCGACCTCGACCTGCGGGCCTACTTCCCCAAGCCCGTGCAGGAGGGCTTCGAGCAGCAGATCAGCGAGCATCCGCTGCGTCGCCAGATCATCGTGACCCGGGTCGTCAACGACCTCGTCAACGGTGCCGGCATGACCTACTGGCCACGCCTGGCCGGCGAGACCGGCACCGACCCGGCCGAGCTGACCCGGGCGAACTTCGTGGCCCGCGAGATCTTCGGGTCGCTGGCGCTGCGCGACCAGCTGAAGGCCTACGACAACGTCCTCGATGCCGGGGTCCAGACGCGGATGCGGATCGAGATGCGCACGCTGGTCGAGCGGGCGTCGCGGTGGCTGGTCAACAACCGCCGGCCCCCGCTGGACAGCAAGGCCACCGTGGACTTCTTCGCCGGCCCGGTGCAGACGGTGATGGCCGAGCTGCCCAGCCTGATGAGCGGTCGCGAGCTCACGGCGTACCACGAGCGGCTCGCCGCGCTCGTCGACCGGCGCGTCCCCGAGGAGCTCGCCTCCTGGGTGGCGGTGCTCCCGCCGGCGTACATGCTGCTCGGGGTCATCGAGATCGCCACCCGCGAGAACCTCGACCCGTACGACGTGGCGCGCGTCCACTTCGCGCTCGGTGAGCGACTCGGGCTGCCCGAGCTCGTGCAGCGGATCCTGGCGCTGCCGCGTGAGGACCGCTGGCAGACCATGGCCCGGGCCGCGCTGCGAGACGACCTGCACGCGGTGCACGCCCAGCTCACGAGCCAGGTGCTGCTGGCGACCTCGTCCGACGACTCCGCCCCCGCACGGATCGCCGCGTGGGAGGACTCCGAGGCCATCCTGATCAGCCGTGCGGCCGCCACGCTGGAGGAGATCTGCGCCGACGACCACGCCGACCTGGCCCGGATGTCGGTCGGGCTGCGCGTCGTGCGGAGCCTGCTCTCGTCCGGGGGGTAGGTAGGTAAACCGGTTCGCCGATTGTCGGCGGGCCGACCTAGGATGGATGACGATGTCAACCACCCTCTCGGACCCTCCCGCGGGCGTTCACTCCCTGTGGAGACTGCGGGGCTACCTGCGACCGCACGCGCTGGCACTCTCGGTCATGGCGGGCGCCTCCCTGGCCGGCGTGGGCCTGACGATCGCGATCCCGCTGGTCACCATGGCCCTCATCGACGGCCCGATCACCGACCGTGACATCGGTGCCGTGCTCCCGCTCGGGCTGCTGGCGCTGGCGCTCGGCGTGGTGGAGGCGGTCCTGATCTGGATCCGTCGCTGGGTGCAGTCCAGCGCCGTGCTCGGGCTCGAGACCGACATGCGCCACGACCTCTACGAGCGGCTCCAGCGGCTGCCGATGAGCTTCCACGGCAAGTGGGGCTCGGGTCAGCTCCTGTCGCGGGCCACCACGGACCTGTCGGCGATCCGCCGGTTCAGCGGCTTCGGCCTGCTCTTCCTCGTCATCAACATCCTGCAGGTCACGGTCGTCACGATCGTGCTGCTCAACATGTACTGGCCGCTGGGGCTGGTCGTGGCCGCGGCCGCCGCCCCGATCGTGTGGCTGTCGATGCGCTTCGAGAAGTCGTACGTCGTCGTCTCCCGGCGCGTGCAGGACGAGCAGGGTGACCTGGCCACGCTCGCGGAGGAGGGTGCCGTCGGCATCCGGGTGATCAAGTCCTTCGGCCGGTCCGAGCACGTCTCCGGCCAGTACGAGTCGGCCGCCCGCAGGCTGCAGGCCACGAGCATGGACAAGGTCCGGCTCTCGGCGAAGTTCTGGACGTTCCTCGAGGTGATCCCCAACTTCGCGGTCGTCGTCGTGCTGCTGCTCGGCGCGATCGGCGTCGGCCACGGCAACCTCACCCCCGGCGAGCTGGTCGCGTTCATCACGCTGATGCTGTCGCTGGTGTGGCCGGTCGCGTCCCTGGGGGTCATCCTCGCGATGGCCCAGGAGGCCATGACCGCCGCGGCCCGCATCCTCGAGATCTTCGACACCGAACCCGACATCGTGTCGGGCACGCAGGTGATCGAGCGTCCGCGCGGGCACCTGCGCTTCGAGCACGTCGACTTCGCCTTCCCCGACGCGCTCGACGACCCGGTGCTCCGCGACGTCAACCTCGACCTGGCCCCCGGCGAGACCATTGCCCTGGTGGGTGCGACCGGGTCCGGGAAGACGATCCTGACCGCGCTGGTCCCGCGCCTCTACGACGTCACCGGTGGCCGGGTGACCATCGACGGCGTGGACGTCCGCGAGCTGCGGCTCGATCATCTGAGGTCACTGGTCGCGACCGCGTTCGAGGACCCGACGCTCTTCTCGATGAGCGCCCGCGAGAACCTCACCCTCGGTCGGGCGGACGCCACCGAGGCGGAGATCCAGTCCGCGCTCGAGGTCAGCCAGGCCCAGTTCGTGCACGACCTGCCGTGGGGCCTCGCGACCCGGATCGGCGAGCAGGGCATGGCCCTCTCCGGCGGACAGCGCCAGCGGCTCGCCCTGGCCCGTGCGGTGCTGGCACAGCCGAAGGTGCTCGTGCTCGACGACACGCTGTCCGCGCTCGACATCCACACCGAGAAGCTCGTCGAGGACGCCCTGCGGCGGGTGCTGGCCGCGACGACCGGCCTCGTGGTCGCCCACCGCGCCTCGACGGTGCTGCTCGCCGACCGGGTTGCGCTCCTCCAGGACGGCACGATCACCCACGTCGGCGACCACCGGGAGCTGCTGGCCACGGTCCCCGCCTACCGCGACCTGCTCGCCGCCGACGTGGCCGCCGACGTGGCGGTCGAGGCATGAACAACCCAACGAGCACCGACACGGCCCCCGCGGGGGAGATCGCGCCGGACGACGACCGCATCAAGTGGCGCGGCGTCGCCCAGGTCGACGACGAGGAGGCGGAGGAGCGCGAGACCGCGGGCCGTCTCGGCGGTGGCTCGCGCCGGCTCCTGCGCCAGCTGCTGGCGCCGTACAAGCGGGTGCTCCAGGTCCTCATCGTCATCGTCGTCGTCGAGAACGCCGCCCGGCTGTCGATCCCCTACCTCGTCAAGGAGGGCATCGACACGGGCATCCCGCCGATCCGGGCGTCCGGCGACAACGGTCCGCTGTTCCTCATCGTCGGCATCGTGCTGTTCGCGACGATCACCCAGGCGGTGGCGCGACAGCTGTTCCTGCTGCGGTCCGGCCGGATCGGGCAGGATGTCCTCTTCGAGCTGCGGCGCCGGGTGTTCCGGCACTTCCAGGTGCTGAGCCCGGAGTTCCACGACGGCTACACGTCCGGGCGGGTCATCTCGCGGCAGACCTCGGACGTCGACGCGATCTACGAGATGCTCGAGACCGGTTTCGACGGGCTCGTCACGGCCGCCCTCACGCTCGTGGGCACGGCCGTGCTGCTGCTGTTCCTCGACGTCAAGCTCGGCCTGGTGGCGCTGGTCTGCGGGCCGTTCCTGGCCTGGCTCACCAACTGGTTCCGCAAGGCGTCGGCCGACAGCTATCGGGTGACCCGCGAGAAGGTCGCGCTGGTGATCGTCCACTTCGTGGAGTCCATGGGCGGCATCCGCGCGGTCCAGGCGTTCCGTCGCGAGGGCCGCAACCAGGAGATCTTCGACGACGTCAACAACCAGTACCGCGCCGCCAACCTGGTCGCCTTCCGGCTGGTCGCGTGGTTCATGCCCGGGATCCGGCTGATCGGCAACATCACCATCGCGATCGTGCTGCTGTACGGCGGTTACCGCGCCTACCACGGCGACGTGACCGTCGGTGTGCTGGCGGCCTTCCTGCTCTACCTCCGGCAGTTCTTCGAGCCGATGATGGAGATCTCGCAGTTCTACAACACCTTCCAGTCCGCCTCGGCCGCGCTGGAGAAGCTCGCCGGGGTGCTGGAGGTCGAGCCGAGCGTGCCCGAGCCGGCCGCGCCGACCCGCATCCACAAGGTGCGCGGCGAGCTGACCTTCGACCACGTCGGGTTCGCCTACGTCGAGGGCCGACGGGTGCTCCCCGACCTCGACCTGACCGTGCCGGCGGGTCAGACCCTGGCCCTGGTCGGGACGACCGGCGCCGGCAAGACGACGCTGGCCAAGCTGGCGACCCGCTTCTACGACCCGCAGTCGGGCCGCGTCCTGCTGGACGGCGTCGACGTACGCCGTCTGACGTCGACCGACCTGCGCGACTCCGTCGTGATGGTCACCCAGGAGAACTACCTCTTCTCGGGGACGATCGCCGACAACATCCGCTTCGGTCGGCCGGACGCCACGATGGCGCAGGTGGTTGAGGCCACCCGCGCCCTGGGCGCGCACGAGTTCATCAGCGCGATGCCCGACGGGTACGACACCGACGTGGCCAACCAGGGCGGTCGGCTCAGTGCCGGTCAGCGCCAACTGGTGGCCTTTGCCCGAGCGTTCCTGGCCGATCCTGCGGTGCTGATCCTCGACGAGGCCACCTCGTCGCTCGACAGCCCGTCCGAGCGGCTGGTCCAGCGCGCCCTGCGCACGGTGCTCGCCGGCCGGACCGCGGTGATCATCGCGCACCGGCTGTCGACGGTGGAGATCGCCGACCGGGTGCTCGTGATGGAGCACGGCCGCATCGTCGAGGACGGCTCGCCGGCCGACCTGGTCGCGGGCGGCGACGGTCGCTACTCCGATCTGCACCAGGCGTGGATCGACTCCCTGGCCTGACCACCGCATGGGGACGTCATACGGACGGGGCAACCACTTGCTCCCACCGCATGACGTCCGCCTGAGACGTCCGGCGGCGTACGGCTTCCCCCACTAGGCTCGCCGCGTGACCGACCTGAGCCGCGCCGGCGTGGCCGACATCGTTGCCCGCACGTCCTCCGGAGACCTGACCGCAAGGGTCGTCCTCGACGAGGCCCTGGCCCGGATCGCCGCTGCGGACCCCGGGCTCAACGCGATCTCGAGGCTGCTCGCACACGAGGCCCGCCTCGAGGCCGCGGCGTGCGACGAGCGGCTGGCGTCCGGGGGGAGCCCGGGCCCGCTGCACGGGGTGCCGATGGTCATCAAGGAGGAGATCGCGGTCGCCGGCACCGTCACCACGTTCGGCGGCGAGGCCAACTCGACCCCGGCGGCGGCCGACGCCGAGATCGTGCGGCGGCTCCGCGAAGCGGGCGCCGTGATCGTGGGCAAGTCGACGATGCCGGAGTTCGGTGCCTTTCCCTACACCGAGTCCGCGTCGCGGGGCATCACCCGCAACCCCTGGGACCCGACGCGGACCCCGGGCGGTTCCAGCGGAGGTACGGCGGCGGCCGTGTCCGCGGGCATGGTCCCGGTCGGGATCGGTGGCGACGGCGGCGGCTCGATCCGGATCCCGAGCGCGTGCTGCGGACTCTTCGGGCTCAAGCCGCAGCGTGGTCGCGTCACCTCGGCACCCGAGCCGCACCTCTGGTGGGCGCTGGGCACGTCCGGGCCCCTGACGCGCACCGTGCTCGACAGCGCGATCGTCTACGACGTGATCCGCGGCAACCTCGACGGCGACCTCTACCGGGCGGGGGAGACCGGCTCGTTCGTCGAGGCCGCCGGCCGCGAGCCGGGTCGGCTCAGCATCGGCTGGTCGGCCAAGCCGGTGACGCTCGGCGTCCGGCCCGACCCCATCCACGTGCGGGCGCTGACGGAGACGGCGCGGCTGCTCACCGACCTCGGGCACGACGTCCGCGAAGTCGATCCCCATTATCCCGACCCCACCACCGCGTTCGTGCCGCAGTTCCTGGCGGGCATCCGCACCGAGGCCGACGCCGTGGAGCACTACGAGCGGCTGGAGCGCCGGACCCGCGAGACCTACCGGCTCGGCTCCTGGGTCCGTCCCCGCGTCATCGAGTGGGCGCTCGCCCAGACCGAGAAGCTCTCGGCGAAGGCCAACCGGCTCTTCGATGGGGACGGCGGGCTCGACGTGCTACTGACGCCGGCGATCGCCCACCGGCCGCCCCGCGTCGGCATGCTCGACGGCCGGGGCACCGTCGCGTCGTCGCTGCTGGCGATGCCCGCGATCGCCTACGCCGCGATCTGGAACGTCGCCGGCAACCCGGCCGCCGCCGTCCCCTGCGGCATCGCGGAGGACGGCCTGCCGGTGTCGGTCCAGCTGGTCGGCCGGACCGACGGCGAGACGACGCTGCTCAGCCTCGCCGCCCAGATCGAGCGGGCCCGACCCTGGCCGCTCCTGGCGGGCGACGCCTGAACCCTGCTCGATAGGGTCCCCGTCATGGCAGCGATCGAGGTCGTCGACCTCACGATGACGTACGGCGATCTCCGGGCCGTCGACGGCGTGAGCCTCGAGGTGGCCGAGGGCGAGTTCGTCGGCATCCTGGGGCCCAACGGCGCGGGCAAGACCACCACGCTGGAGATCATCGAGGGGCTGCGCAGGCCCGACTCGGGCACGGCCCGGGTCCTCGGCGAGCGCGTCTGGCCGCGCAACCCACGGCTGCTCCCGCGGATGGGCGTCCAGCTCCAGGCCTCGTCGTTCTTCGAGCGGCTCACGGCTCGCGAGCAGATCCACACCTTCGCCGCCCTGTACGCCGTGCCCACCGCGGCTGCCGACGCGTGGCTGGAGCGAGTGGGGCTCGTCGACAAGGCGGACAGCCGCGTGGAGGACCTGTCCGGCGGCCAGGCGCAGCGGCTGTCGATCGCCTGCGCCCTGGTCCACGGTCCCGAGGTGGTGTTCCTCGACGAGCCCACCGCGGCGCTCGACCCGCAGGCGCGTCGCAACCTGTGGGACCTGTTGTCCGGTCTCAACGACTCCGGCCGCACCGTGGTCCTCACCACCCACTACATGGACGAGGCGGAGGTCCTCTGCGACCGCGTCGCGATCATGGACGCCGGCCGCATCCTCGAATGCGACTCGCCGGCCGCGCTCATCCGGGACCTGGACGCGCCCGCGCGGATCACCGTGGCGCCCGGGCAGATCACGCTCGAGGACGCCCGTGCGATCGCCGGGGTCACCAACGCGAACGAGGGGGCGGAGGGCGTGGTGCTCACCACGCGGGAGCCCGCCACGGTCGTGTCGTACCTCGCCCAGCACGACCAGCTCGACGGGGTCCGCGTGCAGACCGGCACCCTCGAGGACGTGTTCCTCGACCTCACCGGCCGGGAGTACCGAGCATGAGTGCCCCTCGGGTGTCCGCGTTCGTGGCCCTGTCGACGGCCATCCTGCGCGGCTTCGTCCGGGACCGGTCGTCGGTGTTCTTCGCGGTGATCTTCCCGTTGATGTTCCTCGTGCTGTTCGGCGGCATCTTCTCCGACCAGAGCCAGTCCAAGGTCGACCTCATCCAGGTCGGTGACGTCTCGCTCGTCGACAACCTGCCGCCCGACGCTCGGGCCGCCTTCGAGCAGACCTTCGTCGTCACCAGGTCGGACGACCTCGCCCGGGCCATTGCCGCGGTGCGCAAGGGCGACGCCGACGTGGCGATCGAGATGCAGGGCGACACCCTTGTGGCGCACTACACGCAGACCGACCAGGTGAAGGCCGCGATCACCCAGGGCGCCCTTCAGGCCTTCGTCGACGGCACGAACGTCGCGTTGTCCGGCAGGCCACCGAAGTTCGACCTGACGGCCGAGCGGGTCGAGGACGACTCGCTCAAGACCATCCAGTTCGTGACGCCCGGCCTGCTCGGTTGGGCGGTCGCCATGAGCGCCAGCTTCGGCGCGGCCGCCACCCTGCAGGGCTGGCGGCAGAGCAAGCTGCTGCGTCGGCTCCAGCTCGCCCCGGTGTCCACCCGTACGGTCGTCGGCGCCCGGGTGACGGTCACCGTCGCGATCGCCCTGGTGCAGATGGCGATCTTCATCGGGTTGGGGGCGGCGGCGTTCGGGCTCACGCTCACCGGCTCCTGGTGGATGGCGGTCCCGCTGCTGGTGGTGGGCACGCTCTGCTTCATGGCGCTGGGCCTGCTGGCCGGAGCGCTCACGAAGACCCAGGAGGCAGCCGTCAACGCGGCCAACTTCATCGTGCTGCCGATGGCGTTCCTGAGCGGCTCGTTCTTCCCCCTCGACGGCGCACCCGGCTGGCTCCAGGCGGTGTCCGAGGCGCTGCCGCTCCGACACCTGAACGACGGCATGCTCGACGTGATGGTGCGCGGGGAGGGCCCCTCCGCGGCGCTGATCCCGATCGCGATCCTGGCCACCTTCGCGATCGTCGTCACCCTCATCGCGGCCCGGCTCTTCAGCTGGGAGTCCAGCTGAACCGACGGTTCATTCCCGGGAGCTCACGAGGCGTGGCGGAGCCGGCGCCGGGGAGACCTCCTCGACCGCGTCGCCACCGTGCACGAACCGCGCGACCGCCCCGATCACACCGGGGTCGGCCAGCACCCGGTTGTGCCCGAGGCCCTCGGTCTCGACGTACGTCGCCCCGGGCCAGCTCGAGGCCAGCTCCCGGGCCAGGCTCGTGCCGACCTGCCGGTCGTCGAGGTCCTGCACGACCAGCAGCTCGGGCCGGTCGAGCTCGGCGGCCAGGAGCCGGGTCTCCAGCTCGGCCGGAGGGTAGCCGGTTCGCGCCTCGAGCCTCTTGTCGGTGTGCCGCTGGGTGCGGTCGCCGAAGCCCAGCAGGCCCCGGAAGTGCGCCGTGAACCAGGGCACGCCATCGACCGGCGCGATCAGCACCACCCGGTCGGCGGTGAACCAGCCGTCGCGGAGAGCGAGCAGCGTGGCGAGCGTGCCCAGGGAGTGGGCGACGATGGTGTGGGCCGGCCCGAACTCGGCGACGACCGCGTCCAGGGCCTGACCGAACTCCACCGCGTCGGACGAGCGGGCGCCGTGCTGGCCGGCGTCCGAGCGGCCGTGGCTCGGTGCGTCGTGCGCCACGACCCGGTAGCCCGCGGACACGAGCGGCCCGACGAACCCGCGCAGCTGGTCGGCGTTCGCTCCCCAGCCGTGGACGAGGTAGACCGTGGGGCCGGCGCCCCACACCTGCCCGCGGATCGTCCGGCCCTGCCAGCGCACCTCGAAGGGTGTCCCGGTGCGCTCGACCAGGGGCATGCCCCGTGGGACGCGGAACCAGACCCGCTCGACCAGGGCGGCGCCCAGGGCGGGGGCAACGACGTCGAGTGTTCCGAAGCCGGTGTGAATAAGAGCACGAACGATCGTGCTTTTCAGCGAACCTGACGATGCCATGACGTTTCCTCTCGGAGATTCAGTGGGGCCGAGCCGACTCGACGAGTCGCTCGAAGGCGGTACGGGCGCGGGACTCGGCGTCGGGCGCGCGCATCATCCGGCTGTTGTGGTGGTGGGCGAGCATGATGCCCTCGAGCTCGAAGCCGAACTGCTCGACGTCGAGGTCCCCGGCGAAGTCGCGCTCGGTGACGGCCGCCGTCACGATGGTCAGGACCGACTCGGCCTTGTCGCGCTCGGCGCGGAGGAGCTCGTCGCGCACCGGGCCCTCCTGATCGTCGAACTCACTGACCGCATTGACGAACAGGCATCCGCCGGACAGGCCGTTGCGCTGCCACGAGAGCCAGTGCTCGAAGAGGGCCCGCACCCGTGGTTCCCCGCGGGGGACGCTGAGCGTCGGCCGGAGCACGGCGTCGACGAAGCGTTCGCGGGCCCGCAGCAGGACGTCGACCTGCAGGGCCTCCTTGGACGCGAAGTGGCCGAACAAACCGCTCTTCGACAACCCGGTCTGAGTGGCCAGGGTGCCGATGGTCAGCCCGCCGAGGCCGACTCTGGAGGCCAGCTCCGTGGCCTCGTCCAGGATGGCCGTTCGCGTCTCGACGCCCTTGCTCATGCGACAAGAAAAGCACGATCGTTCGGTCAGGTCAAGGGCTGCGTCGCCCGGCCCGGGCCGACCGATAGCGTCTGGCCATGGGCCTGCTCCTCCACACACCTCGCTCCCGCGCCCACCGGGTGCTGCGCCGGCTGCGGGGCGACGCGAGCAGTCCGCTGGCCGACCGGACGGTGCTGGTCACCGGAGCCTCGTCCGGGATCGGGGAGGCCACCGCGCGAGCGGTCGCGGGCACCGGCGCCACCGTCCTGCTCGTGGCCCGCCGCACCGAGGAGCTCGAGCGGGTGCGTCGGGCGATCGAGTCCGACGGCGGCCGGGCGGCGTCGTACGCCTGCGACCTGACCGACGGTCCGGCCGTCGACGCCCTCGTCGAGCGGGTCCTGGCCGAGCACCGCGCCGTCGACCACCTCGTCAACAACGCGGGCCGTTCGATCAGGCGGTCCCTGCACCTGAGCCACGACCGGTTCCACGACTTCGAGCGCACCATGGCGATCAACTACTTCGGCCCCGTTCGCCTGACGATGGGGCTGCTGCCGGCGATGCGCGCCCAGCGCTTCGGCCACGTCGTCAACGTGCTGAGCTGGGGCGTGCAGATGAAGGCACCCAAGTTCTCCGCCTACCTCGCCTCGAAGACCGCGCTCGACACCTGGAGCCGGATCGCCGGGCGGGAGGCGTACGCCGACGACGTCGTCTTCACGAACATGCGCTTCGCTCTCGTGCGCACCGCGATGTCGGCGCCCACGGAGGCCTACGCGGGCCGGGGCAAGTCGCCGGAGTGGGCGGCCGGACGGATCGTGCGCGCTCTCGAGGACCGGCCGGTCACGGTCAGCACCCGGTCCGGCAACGTGGGGGAGGTGCTCAACCTCGTGGCCCCGAGGCTCAGCGACGCGATGTTCTCGCGCTTCGACCGACTGTTCCCCGACTCCGCGGCCGCTCG
>JAOPXC010000068.1 GCA_025965335.1 Nocardioides sp.
GTCCGGACCGCCGGGTGGTGCAGCACCCAGCGGAAGCCCTCGGCGATGTCCTGCCGGATGTGGGTGGCCTGGGCCGGGTCGCGGCCGTGCGGGGGCAGCGAGATCCGGGTGACGAGCAGGGCACCCAACACCACGAGGATCCCCTGGGCGAAGAACGGCCAGGCCATCCCGATCGCGAACAGGCTCGCGCCGATCGGCGGGCCCGCAAGCTGGTTGACGGTGATGAACCCGACCTGCAGGCGGGAGTTCGCGATCGCGAGGTCGTCACGATGCACCAACATCGGCAACAGTGTCTGGGCGGAGTTGTCCGCGAACACCTCGGCCGTGCCGAGGAGGAACAGTGCCCCCAGCACGATCGCGATCGAGACGGTGTCGGTGACCACGGACGTGACGATGACGCCGAGTACGACGGCGCGGGCCAGGTCGACGGTGACGACGATGAGCTTGCGGTCGAGGCGGTCGGCGAGGGCGCCGGCCCAGAGCCCGAACACCAGGGGCGGCAGCCATTGCAACAGCGCCGCGAGGGCGACCAGGAACGGGTCCCGGGTCTGGGAAGCGATCAGGAGTGGTCCGGCGGCGATGGCGATGCCGTCGCCGATGTTGCTGATCCACGAGGACGCGAGGAGCCAGCGGAAACCGGTGCCGAGGCGAGCCGGGAGGACGGTCTCGACAAGGCGGCTCACAAACCCGAAACGTTAGTCCGACCCGGCCCGGCGTTCACCCCAATTAGGCCCACGGCTAGGCCCACGGCGTGGTCGGTGCCGGGCGTCGGAGAGTCGCCGACCAGACCGGACGGCGATCACGCCGGCCGGGTTCTAGAGCCACGCCTGTCAGGCGGGCTGCATCTCCTGCATCTCGACGGTCTCGAGGTCGAGCATGCTCACGTCCTGCGCGGACGTGAGCTTGTCGTTCTCCTCGGAGAGTCGGAGGACAAGCCCCTCGAGCTCACGCACCCGGGCCCGCAGACGGGCGTTCTCGGAGGCGAGGTGAGCCGGGGCCCGGAGGTCGCTGTTCAGGTAACCGATCAGCGCCTTGGCCATGGAAAAGCCTTCCGGTTCGTGGGGACGGCCCGCAGCGCCGCGGACCGTCTTCAAGCGTCCCACCAGACACGCGTGCGGTCAATCCGGCACGGCCAGCCGATTGCCCGTCAATGCGGGTGTCCGCCGGCGTCGAGGGGCCGGCTGGCAGGTCGGGCAGAAGTACGACGAACGGTTCATGAACGCCACCCGGCGGATCGGCGTCCCGCACCGGTCGCAGGGCTCGTTCTCGCGGCCGTAGGCGTGCAACGAGCGGTCGAAGTAGCCGGACTCCCCGTTGACGTTCACGTAGAGCGCGTCGAAGGAGGTGCCGCCCTGTCCGAGGGCCTCGAGCATCACGACGCGCGCCTGGGCGAGCACGTCGCGGACCTGCCCGGCGCTCAGCCGGTCCCCGGGTCGCTCGCCGTGGATCCGAGCCAGCCACAGGGCCTCGTCGGCGTAGATGTTGCCGACGCCCGAGATGAGGTTCTGGTCGAGCAGCTGCCGCTTGACTCCCGACGTACGGCGCCGGACCCGGCGCACGAAGTCGTCGTCGTCGAAGGCCGGGTCCAGCGGGTCGCGGGCGATGTGCGAGATCTCGGCGGGCAGCTCCGCTCCCCCGGCCGAGACCGAGAGGCCGCCGAACATCCGCTGGTCGACGAAGCGCAGCTCAGCGTTCTCCGCCGCCCCCTTCAGCCGCAGCCGGACCCGCAGGTGCCGCTCGTCGGGAGCGCCGGCGGGTTGCACGAGCAGCTGGCCGCTCATCCCGAGGTGGCCGAGCAACGCGTCGCCGTTGTCCAGCGGGAGCCAGAGGTACTTGCCGCGGCGACGGGCGTGCTCGATCCGGCGGCCGGTGAGGGCGGCGGCGAAGCCGGCGGGACCGCGGAGGTCGCGACGCACGGGCCGGGGGTGGAGGACGTCCACGGACGTGATGGTCGCGCCGAGTACGTGGCGCTCGAGGCCGGCGCGGACGACCTCGACCTCGGGGAGCTCGGGCACGGCCCTGTTGACGCGGTCAGTGGCGGGTGGCGGTGCGGACCGCCACCTCGTCGACCGGGTCGGTCACGCCGAGAAAGTCCGCGATGTCGCCGTACGCCGTCTCCGCGGCGGCCTGCTCGGCCTCCTTCTTGGAGCGGCCCATGCCGTTGCCGTAGAGCTGGTCGCCGACCCGGACCTGCGCGGTGAACGTCTTCATGTGGTCGGGGCCGTCGTCCTCGATGACGTACTCGGGGACGCCCAGGCTGTGCTCGGCGGCGAGCTCCTGCAGCGAGGTCTTCCAGTCGAGGCCGGCGCCGAGGGCGGAGGCCGCCTCGATGAGGGGGTCGAAGAGCAGGTGCACGACCTGCGTGGAGACCCCGATACCGCCACCACTGAGGTGGACGGCACCGATGACCGCCTCGACGGTGTCGGAGAGGATCGACGCCTTGTTGCGCCCGCCGGTGGACTCCTCGCCGCGACCGAGCTTCACGTACTCGCCGAGCCCGATCGCTCGGCCGACCTCGGCCAGCGCCCGCGCGTTCACGACGGCCGCGCGCAGCTTGGCGAGGCGGCCCTCGGAGAGATCCGGGTGGGTGAGATAGAGGGTCTCGGTGACGACCACGCCCAGCACCGAGTCGCCAAGAAACTCCAGGCGCTCGTTGGTGGGCAACCCGCCGTTCTCGTAGGCGAAGGAGCGGTGCGTCAGGGCGCGCTCCAGCAGCTCGGGGTCCAGCTCAGGATTCCCGAGCGCCTCGCGGAGCTCGATGTAGTTGGTCAGCGGACCGGCCGGTCTCTGAGCAACCTCAGAGAACCTGACGACGCTCGGCGCGAGCGCCGTACTGACCGCACGTGCCGCACGCACGGTGCGGGAGGTGCTTGGCACCACAGGCGGGGTTCGCGCAGGTCACCAGGGTCGGCGCCACGGCCTTCCAGGCCGAGCGACGGTGACGCGTGTTGCTGCGCGACATCTTCCGCTTCGGGACAGCCACTGTTATCTCCTCTAACCAGGACCGGAACCTCCGGCCATGCGTGTCCGACCGGCCAGTGTTCTGTCCGGTCAGTCGTTCGTTCAGTCGTCGTCGTTCGTCAGCTCTGCCAGTCCGGCCCAACGCGGGTCGATCGCAGCGTCGTGCGCATGGTCGGGGTCATCGGCCAGACGTGCTCCGCACTCGGGGCACAGGCCGGGACAGTCATCCATGCACAGTGGCTGGAACGGCAGCGCAAGCACCACAGCATCCCGCAGCAGCGGCTCGAGATCGAGCAGGTCCTTCTCGAGCGTACTGACCTCGTCGTCCTCGTCGTGGGGAGTCTGGTGCTCCTCGTACACGAACAGTTCCTGGAACCGGACTTCGATCTCGTCGGAGATCGGCTCCAGGCACCGCGCGCACTCGCCCTGGAGAACGGCTCGCGCCGTTCCAGTGACCAGAACCCCCTCCATGACCGACTCCAGCCGCAGGTCGAGTTCGACCGGCGAGCCTTCGGGGACACGGAGGACTTCGATGCCCAGATCTGTCGGTGCCGGAACCGAGAGCGTCACCTCGCGTTGGGACCCCGGGCGGCGGCCGAGCTCGCGGGTATCGAGCACGAGCGGCGCTCTCGGGTCCAGGCTGCTCAGGAGATCACTTCCGGGTCCGGGCACAAACAGATCGTCGAGAAGCGTAACCGGCGGGTCCGCGAGAGAGCAAAACGCGTGCCGGGACTCAACCCTCGAGCCCGCTGCCACGCTCGGCGAGCCGTGCCGTGAGCCGCTCGTTGACGAAGCCCGGAATCAGGCCGGAGACGTCCCCTCCGAAGCCCGCGACCTCCTTGACCAGGCTGGACGCCAGGAACGAGTACTCGGGGCTCGTCGGGACGAAGACCGTCTCGATGTCGGCGAGCGAGGCGTTCATCTGGGCCATCTGGAGCTCGTAGTCGAAGTCGGAGACGGCCCGCAGGCCCTTGACGATGGCCTGGATCGAGTTCTCGGCACAGAACGTGGTGAGCAGTCCCGTGAAGCCGGCGACCCGGACGTTCGAGAACGGCTCGCACGCCTGCTCGAGCATCGCGATGCGCTCCTCGGCGGTGAACAGTCGGCTCTTCGACCTGTTCACGCCGACGGCCACGACCACCTCGTCGAAGAGCCTGGAGGCGCGCTCGACGATGTCCATGTGGCCGTTCGTGACGGGGTCGAAGGAACCGGGGCAGGCGGCTCGGCGCACGGCTACTCCTGCATCGCTGGGGCCGGCGAACCGGTCGTGGGGTGGGCCGGGTGACCGTACCAAAGCACGGTCTCGCCGTACTTGCGCGCTCGGATGTCGGTGAACCCGTCGGGCCACTCCGGCTCAGGACTGCGCGACGAGCGTTCGACGACGACCATGGCACCCGGGACCAGCCAGCCGTTGCGAGCGAGGGCGGACAGGTCGGCGCCGACCCTCGGGTTGTCGAGGGAGTACGGCGGGTCGATGAACACCACGTCGTACGGCGCGTGCGGAGGCCGCAGCACCGTGCTGGCGACCGACGCGGCGACCACGTTGGCCCTGGGGAACCCCAGGTGCTGGGCGTTCTGCCCGATCAACCCGGCCGTGCGTCGGTCCTGCTCCACCAGCGTGACGACGCCGGCGCCACGGGACCAGGCCTCGAGCCCGACCGCGCCCGA
>JAOPXC010000131.1 GCA_025965335.1 Nocardioides sp.
CTCCAGGCAACATCGCTGCCGCTCGGGTCTAGGATCTAGCGATGGTCATCGCACGCTTTCCGGGTGTCATTATCGATTGCCCTGACCCGACAGCACTCGCGGAGTTCTATGGCGCGCTCCTCGACTGGGGAGTCAGGGTTGAGGAGGGCAGGGCCGAGATCCGCCCCGCCGACGGCAGCGACTGCATCTCATTCCAACAGGTCGAGGGATACCGGGCGCCCCAGTGGCCCGACCAGACTGTGCCGCAACAAATGCACCTCGATCTCATTGTGAATGACCTCGATGAGGGCGAGGAGGCGGCGATCCGGCTCGGCGCCAGCAAGGCGTCTGCCGAGCCCGGTAAGTCCTTCCGGGTGCTGCTCGACCCAGCCGGACATCCTTTCTGTCTCTGCTTGGACTGAACGCCATGACCGTGGACCCCGGGTACCACACGCGTCTGCTGACGCCGGAAACCTGGGACGACTTCGCAGCGTTGGTCGAGGGGAACAATGGTGTGTGGGGCGGCTGCTGGTGCATGGGCTTTCACGCCGAGGGATTCGGCAAGGCTCCCACGCCGGAGGGCAATCGTGCCGCCAAGCAGGCACACACGACCGCGGGCACCGTTCACCAGGTACTGGTCTACGCCGGCGATGAGTGCGTCGGGTGGTGCCAGTTCGGCACTCCCACCGAGCTGCCGAACATCAAGAACCGGAAGGCGTACGAGCGGGAGCTTGATGCAGCCCCGGCCTGGCGGATCGGATGCATCTTCACCGGAAGCAAGCATCGGGGGCGAGGGGTTTCGCGCGCCGCGGTGGCCGCCGTCTTGGACGAGATCACGGCCGCGGGAGGTGGGGTGGTCGAGGCCTACCCGGAGCAGGTCGTGGACCGTCCCGCACAACGCGGTGCGTACCTGCACACCGGCCCTGAATCCCTCTTCGAGGAGTTCGGGTTCACGCGGGACCGCCGGATCGCCAAGTGGCGCTGGGTGATGCGCCTTCGCGTGGAAGCCTGAGTCCTCGAACCGCCGCCGATCGAGGGAGAGAATGATGCGTACGCGTAACTTCGCCACGGCCGTCGGGTCATGTCGGGCCTATTCCTGGGCTTGGGGATTGTCACGACTGCCTCCTCGGCGCAGGCGGGCTGCGATGCCGTTGACCGGACGCGCCGATCGGCTGACGCTAGGGTTGCCCGGGTGAAGTTGATCCTGAACCGTGTGGCGTGGACCGCCTTCATGAGCGTCTTGCTACGTATGTCTGGATTTGGGGTCGGCCCGGTGGAGCTGATCCTGTGGGGCGTCCTTTTCGTTGTCGGGTGGGTTTACCTCGGCCGAAGCAGCCGCGCACCGGGGACGGCCGTCTAGACGGCCAAGCTGGCCCAAGCCTCCGGCTTCACCTCATCCGCTCTATGCCGCGTTCCGTACGGGCTGGCCGACGTCCCGTAGCTGGAACGACGTACGGCGACGGTGAAGTCCGCGGGGATGAGGGGGTGACGCCGTCGCCAGAAGCGGATCCCCTTGCGGGGGAGGACTCTGACCAGTCCCGGGACGCTCTGCGTCACCGCTGCCCGTTCCGCATGCGGGACCGTTCGGTGCACGCTCGGTCATGCTTGTTATGCCGATGGGCGAGCGCGTCGCGTGAGCCTGCGAGAGCTCTCGAGCGGGTGCTGTCGCTGGCTCGGCTCCGGGGACCAGGCACTGGTTGGATCCTCCTTCAGGTTGCGTTGAGGACGATTTCTTTCAGCTCAGCCAAAGCCTCGATTTGGTAGCGAGCCCGCGAGAAGTCATGTGACCCAGTGAAGTCGTTGTAGACGATGGCGCAGTCAATTCCGGCCGCCACCGCCGAGCTCAGCCCTCTGGATGAGTCTTCGACCACCAACGTCTCTTCTTTGGCGGCTCCAAATCGCTTCAACCCGGTCAGATACGGTTCCGGATGAGGCTTGGCGAGCGTGTAGTCGTCGCGGACGAGGACGAAGTCCATGTACGGCGTGATCTGACGCTCTTGGTGGATGAGCTGAAAGTCCGCCCGCTTCGCCGTCGTCACAATCGCCATGCGGACGTACTGCGACAGCTCGGCGAGAACTTCGACGACGCCGTCGATCTCGATAGCTTCGGTCCGCAGGGACTCCTGGTAGTAGGCGTTACGAACCTCGCGCTGCCTGTTGATGGTTCGTTCATCAACACCTGCCGCTCTGGCTTGCGCCCACGTCCCCAGACCCTGGCTCATGTCTAGGAGGTACTGGTCCTTGTTGACGGCCAAACCAATGTCCGCGAGAGCGCGTTCCCCGGCTTTGAAGTACCAGAGCTCGGTATCGACCAGAACACCGTCATGGTCGAAGAGGATGTACTTCTTCACTCACAGGATTCTTCCCCAACAGCTGGGTCGGTGCGCCCGACTCTCCTGAGGTGGATCCGGAGAACGCATGCACATGCCGCGAAGAGTGCGGCAACGCTCGCCGCAGGGCCATCGTCTTCCGGGCGCTTCTGCCCCAGCATTGCTGCGACGGCCACCCGGCCCAATCGTGTATAAGGAACTTGTAGGGGGTGTGCATGACGAACGAGCCGAAACCGTTCAAAGTCCACGAATCGGGAGCCCTTCTTCACGGGACTAAGGCGGACCTGGCGGTAGGCGATCTGTTGGTGCCCGGGCGCCCGTCGAACTTTGAAGAAGGAAGAATCATGAACCACGTCTACGTGACGGCAACACTCGATGCCGCGACGTGGGGGGCTGAACTGGCTGCAGGGGACGGCCGAGGACGGATCTACATTGTGGAACCGACGGGCACCCTGGAAGACGACCCGAACGTGACGGACAAGAAGTTCCCCGGCAATCCGAGCCGGTCTTACCGCACCCGAGAGCCGGTGAAGGTCGTAGGTGAACTCCTGGACTGGGCAGGACACTCCCCAGATCAGGTGCAGGCCATGCGGGACGGCCTAGCCAACCTGAAGCGCCAGGGCATTGCCGTCATCTACGACTAGCTGCCCGTCTGCCCCGGTCGTGGCCACGGCAAACATGCAAGGCGGCTGCTTTGCATCCTGCACTGCCTGCACCGCGGTTCCGTCACGATCACGAGTTTCAGTGTCCCGCTAAAGGATCCCTTGCGGGACGCGCGCGCCGATGAAGTCGACCGGTCGTCGGGACTTGGGCGCTCCGCAAGCCCTTCCGCCTGCGGGACAGTCCGCGCCTCCCGACGTCGACTGAGCCAGTGGCGTTCGGGTCG
>JAOPXC010000458.1 GCA_025965335.1 Nocardioides sp.
CAAAAAATACCGGTTCGCAAGTATTTACAGAAGTTAAATCGGTATTAAATTTTACGCATCAAAAGAATGGCTTAAATGATTTTAAGCGACAACCATTACTGGTAAACCCAATGTCGTTTTCTAGCCCATGCATGGCTAAAGCAGATGTGAATGCAGATGGATTGGAAGATGTATTTATTGGTGGAGGTTCTGGTCAGACTTCTGCCTTGTTTATTCAACAAAAAGGTGGCTCGTTCAATTTGAAATCTACTCCTGCATTCGAAATCGATAAGATTAGTAGCAATGCTGATGCCTTGTTTTTTGATGCCGACGGAAACAAAACGATTGATCTGTATGTTGCGAGTGGTGGCTATAATAATTTCATTCCAGATGATGAGGCACTTCAAGACCGGCTTTATTTAAATGACGGAAAAGGAAATTTTACCAAAAGCATATCATCACTTCCGGTAATGAAATCAAGCAAAAGCTGTGTTCGGGCTGCGGACATGAATGGCGATGGTTCATTAGATTTATTTATCGGTGGGAGAGTAATTCCCGTTAGGTACCCGGAAGCACCTCAAAGTTATATTTTGATCAATGACGGAAAAGGCCATTTTAGCGATGAAACTTCAACAATTTCACCTTCTTTGAAAAACTTCGGGATGGTTACCGACGCTGCCTGGTTAGATTTAGATGGCGATAAAAAACAAGAGCTCATAGTAGTTGGTGAGTGGATGCCAATAAGCATATTTAGCTTCAAATCAGGACATTTAAACGATGTTACTGAGAATTATTTCAGTCAAAAACAGAGTGGTTGGTGGAACAAACTACTGGTTGACGATTTTAACGGCGATGGTAAACCGGATATAATGGCTGGGAATATGGGATTAAATTCTCAGTGCAGAGTAAGCGATAAGGAACCTGCCGAGTTATTTTATAAAGATTTTGACGATAATGGCTCAGTCGATCCTATTTTGTGTTTCTATATTCAAGGGAAAAGCTATCCCTATGTTACCCGCGATGAGTTGTTTGATCAAATCAGCATGACCAGGAATCGTTTCGCAGACTATGCCAGCTATGCCGATGCAACTTTAAAAGATATTTTTACTGCCGACGAATTAAAGGGTGCTAAACATTTATCTGCAAATAACTTAAAAACAACTCTGTTTTTGAATAATGGAAAGGGCAAGTTTAGTGAAAAAAAGCTGCCTATCGAGACTCAGTTTGCTCCAGTTTATACCATCACCTCGTTAGATTATAATAATGATGGGAAGAAAGATTTGCTGCTTTGCGGTAATATGAATCAGGCCCGGTTACGTTTTGGTAAATATGATGCGAACTACGGCTTGCTATTACAAAATGATGGTGCAGGAAATTATAAAACGGTAAGTCAACAACAATCTGGCTTTAATTTGAAGGGAGATGTGCGTAGCGTTTTAATGATAAATAATACACTCTTTTTTGGGATAAATCAACAGGCTTTAAAGGCTTATAAGTTGAAAAAGTAAAGGGTGTAATGCTTTCTAGTTGAATTAACCCCTATCGTATAAATATCGTATCAAATCATTTTTATTAAATTAGGTGTATGTCTGGATAAATTCAAGGTATGAATACGTTGCTTTCACCCAAAGAAAAATCTCTGCTTACATATGTTAGTAATCATCCCGGTTGTAGTTCAGGTGAAATCGCTAAAAAATTACTCGCACTAAATCCGACGGTAAAGCGCTTATTTAGTGAGCTGCTAATTAAAAAACTAATTGTTAAACATGGCAATGGTCCTTGTACAAATTATTCCATAGCGTATCCAAATCTACCCTTAATAGATATATCAATCAGTTATTCGTAAAAGTGCAATTCTAAATTTCCTACCTATTCGTCCTAAAAGGCACTAATTGTAAATCTGGTTAACAATTCATAACCCAAACATGAACATTTGCATGCTTCGTTAGCGTTGTAGTAGCGATATTTTTGAACTCTGGAAATTCCCATTTTTTAAATAACTAAACGATCTGGTCATGACGATTAACAAGTACCTTTTAACACTTGTAATAATTATTTACGGTAAACTTTCTTCAGCTCAGCAGGAACAAAAGATTGCGATAAATCAACTAGGATTTTATCCTAACGCGTCTAAAATAGCGGTGATTATAGAAGATGTTTCTGCAACCAGTTTCGATATTATTTCGACCAAAACACAGGCAATTGTCTATTCCGGAAAATTGTCTGAGACAAAACAATCAATTAATTCGTCTTTAAAAACAAAACAGGCCAACTTCTCTCTATTAAAAAAACCAGGAGCTTACGTTATTCGGGTGAAAGGTTTGCCCGATTCTTACAGGTTTAATATCCAAAATGAGGTAAATCATCCCGCAGCAGCGGCCTCTTTAAAAGGATTTTACTTTATACGTTCAAATACCCCTTTAATAGAGAAATATGCAGGGAAATGGGCACGACCAGCCGGGCATCCCGATACAGAAGTTTTAGTTCATGCTTCAGCCGCTACTAAACACAGGCCCGAAGGTACCGTCATCTCTAGCCCAGGCGGCTGGTATGATGCAGGAGATTATAACAAATACATTGTAAATAGCGGGATTAGTACCTCTACTTTGTTCTCAGCATATGAAGATTTTCCATCCTATTTCGACAAGTTGAATATAAATATTCCAGAAAGCGACAATCAAATACCCGACATTTTAGATGAAGCCATTTACAACTTACGTTGGATGCTTACCATGCAAGACCCGAATGATGGAGGTGTTTATCATAAATGTACCAATGCCGCTTTTGATGCGATGGATAATATGCCCGGACA
>JAOPXC010000169.1 GCA_025965335.1 Nocardioides sp.
CACTGACCGAGACCCAGGGCTACTTCCTTCGACGTGAGGCGCTGGAGCTCGGCTTCACCGACCGCGTTCTCGCCGCTGGGATCCGGCACCGGACCTGGCTCCGGATCAGACAAGGCGCGTACTGCCACCGCGACGTGTGGGCGACTCTCTCCCCCGACGAGCAGCACTCCGTACGGGCGCACGCGGCGTACGAACTGATCGAGGGCGAGATCGCCCTGTCGCACGTCAGCGCGCTCGCCGAGTTCGGCTGTGCCCTGTGGAACGCCCCGTTGGACCGCACCCACGTGGTCCGGCGCGACGGGGGATCCAGCCGGCGGGAGGCGGGAACCGTCCACCACACGGGCCTGTTGCTTCCCGGTGACCTCGTCGAGCGCGACGGTCGGTGGCTCACGAGCCCGGCGCGGTCGACAGTGGACGCAGCAACCCTGATGACCGTCGAGTCCGGTCTCGTGTCGGTGGACTGGATGCTGCACCACGGCTTGGTCACGCTCGAGGAGCTCTGGTCGGTCTACCAGCGCATGCAGAAGTGGCCGAACACCCTTCATCTCGAGCTCACGCTCCGCCTGGGCGACGGACGCAGCGAGTCCGTCGGTGAGACCCGGTCGCGGCAGTTGTTCTGGAGGATGGGCCTGCCTGCCCCCGAGCTGCAGTACCACGTGCACGACGAGTACGGGCGTCTGCTGGGGATCTGCGACTTCGCCTGGCCCAGGCACGGCGTCTACGGCGAGTTCGACGGCAAGGTCAAGTACGGGCGCCTCCTCAAGGACGGTCAGGACCCGGGAGCCGTGGTCTTCGAGGAGAAGCGTCGCGAGGACCTCATCCGGGCCGTCACCCGCGGGACCATGGTCCGCTGGACCTGGCAGGACCTGAATGCCGGTTCGGCTCCGTCCCGCCAGGCTCTTCAACTCCTGCGGGTCCCTGCCTGAGCCAGCAGGACGCGCGACCGCGGGTGCTGAACATGGAAAACCCTCACTGCACACGGAGAGTTCTCCGTGTGCAGTGAGGGTTTCACTGGTTAACCAGTGAAACTGCGCGTCACACCGGCGTGATCGGCAGCGACAACCGCGGCTCGAACTCGAACGACGCGCCGGTGCTGACGCGGGTGACGGCGACCTCGTCGAACTCCCTGGCCGCGGTGCCGGTCTCGACGACTCGGAGAGTCCAGTCGGTGTGGGTACCCGACACGTCCACGTCGTAGGTCGGGTCCACGGCGCGCACGACCGCCTGGAGGGGCCTGGTCGACGAGGGGCCGCACAGCGTGATCCAGGCGCCGTCGTCGTGGGCGGGCGAGGCGGACACCGAGAGCGCGCCCTCGGCGACGGACGAGACGACGTACGCCGCGGGGTTGAGCAGCGGGTGCAGCGCGAGCACGCGGAGCGCCCCGTCGACCCCTCCGGGCAGCTCGAGCGCGTGCCTGATCCGCTCGGCGGCGATCCCTGCGATGCCGACCAGCTGACGGGTCGCGATCGTCGTGAACTGCGCCGCGTCGTCCCCGCAGCGTGCCCGCAGGGCGATCAGGAAGGACAGGTTCAGCAGGTGCATCTGCACGCACACCTCGTCGGCCAACCGGACCAGCGCCGATTTCGAGAAGGCCGCGAAGTCCAGGTCCGAGACGAGCGGCCCGGTGTAGTCGGCCAGTCCCTCCGAGACCGGGTCGATGGGGTCCAGCACCAGGTTCGCCGCGTGCGTGTGCTGCACCAGCGCCAAGGCGGGGATGCCCGAGACCTCGGGGTGCGACTCGTCGATGGTCACCGTCCACGCGCAGTGCGGGCTCCGCCCGGCGGGCACCCGCGGCGGCCGGTGGAGCGGCCGCACCTGGGCCTTCGGGTTGGTCGCGACCGCGGTCGCGTCGAACGTCGGGTCCTCGATGTCGTGGCACATCGACCGCACGTAGTCGGGCCCCATCGGCTCGACATCCATGAGCGCGCCGCAGTGGTCCAGGTGGAACTCACCGTGCCACCGGTCGTGGACGGTGTAGCGGAAGTCCATGAACTGCGGCGGAGCGCCGATGTCGAGCTGCAGGCCCTTGAAGATCGTGACCACGTCGGTGCCCTCGAACCCCAGGGCGTGCTGCATCCGCCGGGTGTAGACCGGCGACGAGCCCGCCCACTCCTCGATCGCGATCCGGGCCATCTCCGCGCGCCCGAACGCCGAGATGCACCAGGCCATGCCGGACCGGTCGATCAGCTGGCCGATCAGCAGCAGCTCCGGCAGCAGTACGGCGAGCTCGTCCCGGGACAGGTCCCGGAAGCGGCTGGGCACGGTCAGCCGACCGACCGCTCCCCCGTCCAGTACTGCGCCCGCAGCGCCTTCTTGTCCGGCTTGCCGAGGCCGGTCAGCGGCAGTGCGTCGGCGACGATGACCTGCTTCGGCGACTGCACGGCCCCCTTGCGGTCCTTGACGGCTGCCTGGATCTCCGCGGTCATCCGGGCGATGGACTCCTCGTCGCGCGGCGCGTCGTCCCGGAGTACGACGATCGCGGTCACCGCCTCGCCCCACTTCTCGTCGGGCGTCCCGATCACCCCGACCTGGGCGACGGCCGGGTGTTCGGCGACGACGTCCTCGACCTCGCGGGGGAACACGTTGAAGCCGCCGGTCACGATCATGTCCTTGGTCCGGTCCACGATGAACCAGAAGCCGTCCTCGTCCTCGCGGGCGATGTCGCCGGTGTGCATCCAGCCGTCCCGGAACGTCTCGGCGGTGGCGTCCGGCAGGTTCCAGTAGCCGCCCGCCAGCAGCGGCCCGGCCACGCAGATCTCCCCCGGCTCCCCCACCGGCACCGGCTGTCCGTCCTCACCCAGGAGCGCCGTGCGCAGGAACGCCGAGGGGCGTCCGCACGAGGAGAGCCGCGCGTCGTCGTGGTCGCCCTTGGCGAGGTAGCTGATCACCATCGGCGCCTCGGACTGCCCGTAGTACTGCGCGAAGATCGGACCGAACCGGTCGATCGCCTCCTTCAGGCGCACCGGGTTGATCGCGGACGCGCCGTAGTAGACGGTCTCCAGCGACGACAGGTCCCGGGTGTGGGAGTCGGGGTGGTCCATCAGCGCGTAGAGCATCGACGGCACCAGCATCGTGGCGGTGATCTTCTGCTCCTCGATCGTCTGCAGTACCTCGGCCGGGTCGAACTTCGCGAGCACGAAGAGCGAGCCGCCCTTGATCACCGTCGGCACGAAGAACGCCGCGCCGGCGTGCGACAGCGGGGTGCACATCAGGAACTTGGGCGACTCCGGCCACTCCCACTCGGCCATCTGCACCTGGGTCATCGTCGACATCGCGCGCGACGTGCCGACGACGCCCTTGGGCTTGCCGGTCGTCCCGCCGGTGTAGGTGATCGACACGATGTGGTCCGCCGCCAGCGTCACGACCTCGATCGGCTGCGGCTCGAACGTCGCCGCGGCGGCGGCCAGGTCCCGGCCGATGTGCGCGAGCTCGTCCGGCACCGGCCCGATCGTGAGCACCGTGTCCAGGCCGGGACACTTCGCGAGCAGCCCCAGCGCGCGCTCGATGAACATCGGCACCGGGTCGATCACCAGCGCGGTGATGCCGGCGTCGTTGATCACGTAGGCGTGGTCGTCGAGCGAGCCGAGCGGGTGCAGCGACGTACGCCGGTAGCCCTGCGTCTGGCCGGCGCCGATGATGAACAGCACCTCGGGCCGGTTCAGGGCCAGCAGCGCACCCGCCGTGCCGCCGCCGGCACCGAGCGCCTCGAACGCCTGGATGTACTGGCTCACCCGTTCGGCCACCTGGCCGCCAGTCAGGGTCGTGTCCCCCAGGTACATGACGGGCTTGTCGCGGTGCCGCTTGAGGGCGGCGACCATCAGGTGCCCGTTGTGGGTGCCGACCCGCATGGCGTCGTCAATGGTCTCGGTGGTGGTCGGGGACTCGGCCGTCGCAGTCATGCCGCCGAGACTAGAACCTGTTTCAGTTTGGGGCAACGGGCCGCGCGGCGGTCATCCCCGGATCCGGGCCAGGACGGCCGTGAGCTCCCGGTCCACGGCGTCGTAGACGCCGGCCTCGCGCAACTGGCGCGCGAACTGCTCGTTCAGCCCACCCGGGGTCGCGACCTCCGCCGTCAGCCCCGCGAGGTCCGCACCGCCCCGCAGCTGGCCGGCCAGCGCCCCGTAGGTCGCGGTCACGTAGCGCTGCGCCTCCTCCTCGGGCACACCCCGCGCCCCCAGCCAGCTCGCGATGGCCCCCAGGTAGTTCAGGTGCCCCGCGATCGTCGCAGCGGTGGCGACGATCGCCGCGAAGGCGTCCTCGTCAGTAACCGCCAAGGAGCCCCCGAGCCGCTCGAACAGGTCGGCGACCTCCGGGAGCGGCGGGTACACCGGCGTGAGCCCGTCCCGCCCGGCGACGGACGGCAACGGCATGGCGCGCGCGACTCGCGTCGCGGGCGCGGCGAGCGCCGCGAGCTGGTCGAGGGAGACATCCGCGAGCGCGCTCACGACGACGTGCTCCGCGGAGAGGTCGACGCCGCGGAGCACGGCCTCGGCGTCCTGCGAGCGCACGCACACGATCACGATCCCGGCCCCGTCCGCCACGGCCTGGTTGTCCGGCGCGATCGCCACCGACGGGAACCGAGCGGCCAGGTCCGCGGCGGTTGCCGCGCCGCGCGGGGACAGCAGCACCTGCGGGGGGCGGTCGACGCCGTCGCACAGCCCGGTGACGATGGCCGCCGCGAGGGCACCGACGCCGATGACCCCGATCACCCCGGGGCCGTCATCCGCCGGTGCGCCGTGGTTCACGCCAGCAGCTCGGCGATCTGTCGGAGCTCGTCGGGGGTACGCATGCTCAGCAGCAGCGTCGTCACGCCGGTCTCCTCCCACTGCGCGGCTCGCTCCCGGACCTCGCCCGCGGTGCCGATCATGTGCATGTCGTCGACCAGTTCGTCCGGGATCAGCGCGACCGCCCGGTCCTTCTCGCCGTCGAGGTAGAGCTTCTGGACCTGGTCGGCCAGCTCGGCGTACCCCATCCGCTCGAAGACCTGCTTGTGGAAGTTTTGGTCCTTCGCGCCCATCCCGCCCATGTAGAGCGCGACGATCGGCTTCATCCCGTTGATCACCGCGGCCTTCTCCTCGGGGCCGTCGGTGATCTGCACGTGGCAGGTGGCCGCGATCTCGAAGTCGGCGCGGGTACGGCGGGCGCCCGGGCGCGCGAACCCCTCGTCGAGCCAGGGCTGGTACATCGCGGCGGAGTTGGGCGTGTAGAAGATCGGGATCCAGCCGTCGGCGATCTCGGCCGTCTGCGCGACGTTCTTCGGACCCTCGGCGCCCAGCCAGATGGGGATGTCGGCCCGCAGCGGGTGCACGATCGGCTTCAGCGGCTTGCCCAGCCCGACCGAGCCCTCGCCGTTGAACGGCAGCGGGTAGTGCGGCCCGGCGTTGGTCACCGGTGCCTCCCGGGCGAGCACCTGGCGGATGATGTCGACGACCTCGCGGGTCCTGGCCAGCGGCTTCGCGAACGGCTGCCCGTACCAACCCTCCACGACCTGCGGACCGCTCACCCCCATGCCGAGCACCACCCGGCCGCCACTGAGGTGGTCCAGCGTCAGCGCGTGCATGGCGATCGACGTCGGGGTCCGACCGGACATCTGCACGATTGAGGTGCCGAGTCGCACCCGGCTGGTCTCCCGCCCCCACCAGGCCAGCGGCGTGAAGGCGTCGGAGCCCCAGGCCTCGGCGGTGAAGATGGCGTCGAAGCCGGCCTCCTCCGCGGCGGCGACCAGCTCCGCGGTGCCGGCGGGGGGCTGTGCCCCCCAGTAACCCAGCTGCAGTCCCAGCTTCATCGCGTCTCCTCAGTCGATCGGTGCTTGCCCAATCCTAGAACGTGTTCTACTTTCTCACCATGACACGAACCCTGTCAGCACCGGTCACCGTAGCGTTCGACTACACCCGGTCCACCGGCCCCGTGGTGGGCCGCTTCCTCACCGGCCTGCGCGACGGCGTGCTGGTCGCCGGGCGCACCTCGGCCGGGGAGGTCGTCGTCCCGCCGCTGGAGTTCGACCCGGTCACGCACGAGGCGACCGCCGACTTCGTCGAGGTCGCGCCGGTCGGCACGGTCACGTCCTGGAGCTGGGTGCCCGAGCCGGTGGCCGGGCAGCCGTTCGACCGGCCGTTCGCGTTCGCCCTGGTGACCCTCGAC
>JAOPXC010000170.1 GCA_025965335.1 Nocardioides sp.
CGGGCCGGCAGCTTGGCGACGGGTGGGGCGGGCATGTCCTCGGTGATCTTCGGCATTGGCGCGGTGTGCTGGCCCGCGTGCCGGTGCCAGTCGGTCTCGGCCTCGATCAGGGCACCCAGGTCGGCCCGGTCGAGGAAGACTCCGTGGCCCTCCGGGCACGCGCTCACCTCGGCGTCGCCGAGCGTCCGCGTGTCCATCTCGGCACCGCAGCGGGGACAGGTCAAACTCTCCATCCCTCGACCGTAGCCCCGCGTGACAACGGCGTCCGGACACGCGCCGGAACACCCGGGCGCCAAATCCGGTTCGGGCGGGCACGGGCGGGTGAATACTGCGAGCGTGACGTCCCCCACCACCGGATTCGCCTACCTCGACGAGATCGAGCGGAGTCCGGGCGGAGTGCTGGCATTCGCACATCGTGGCGGTGCGTTCCATCCCGAGCTCGAGGGGCTCGAGAACACGCTCGCCGCGTTCAGGCTCGCGGTCTCGCTCGGGTACCACTACCTCGAGACGGACGTGCAGGTCACCCGCGACGGCGCCCTCCTCGCGTTCCACGATGCCGTCCTCGACCGGGTCACCGACCGGACCGGTGCCATCGGTGACCTCACTGCGGACGAGGTGAACAAGGCGCTGATCGGCGGTCGGGAGCTGGTGCCGTCGCTGGCCAGGCTGTTCGACGAGTTCCCGGACGCCCGCTTCAACATCGACATCAAGTCCAAGCGTGCGGTCGCCGCGCTGGCGCGGTTCGTCGAGGAGCGGGCTGCGTGGGACCGGATTCTGGTGGGTTCCTTCTCACCGCGCCGGATCAACCTCTTCCGGAAGCTCACCGGCGGGCGAGTGCCCACCTCGGCCCACCCGCTCGAGATCATGGCCTTCCGGTTCCTGCCCAGCGGTCGACTCGCCGACCGCGTCACCAGAGGCCGCGTCGCGGCCCTCCAGATCCCCCACCGGCGCGGCCGGTGGGTCGTAGCGACACCAGGTCTCGTACGACGCGCGCACTCGGCGGGCAAGCACGTACACGTCTGGACGATCGACGACCCGAACGAGATGAGGGAGCTTCTCGACAGGGGCGTCGACGGGCTCATGACGGACCGCACCGACGTACTGAAGACCGTGCTGATGGAGCGCGGCCAATGGAGGGAATGACTCATGACGGCATCCGCCGGCACCTCAGGGATCGCCAACCTTGAGCCACTGAACCGGGCCAGGGAACAGCGGGCCTGGAACTGGTATGACTGGGCCAACTCAGCCTTCTACACCACGATCCTCACGGTTCTTTTCGGTCCGTTCATGATCACGGTGGCCGGCCGGGCCGCCGGCTGTGGCGCCGACCCGGACGACACGTGCAGCAAGACGGTCAACGTGCTCGGTCTGCACCTCGCCGCCGGTTCGCTGCCCAGCTACCTGACGAGCTTCGCAACGATCCTCAGTGCCTTCCTCCTGCCTGTGGTGGGCGCATTCGTCGACCGGGCGACCAACAAGAAGTTGCACATGGCGACCTTCGCGTGGGCCGGCTCGTTCTTCGCCGCGCTTCTCTACTTCATGCACGGGGATCATTGGCAGCTGGGGGCCTTCGCCGTGATCATGAGCAGCATCCTCGGCGGCTGCTCCCTCGTGAGCTACTACGCGATCCTCGTCGACATTTCGACCGAAGACGAGCGCGATCAGGTGTCCTCGCGCGGTTGGGCCTTGGGCTACCTGGGGGGCGGCCTGCTTCTGGTCGTCAACCTGGTCATGGTGCTCGGCTACGACTCCCTCGGGATCAGCAAAGAGCTCGCCGTGCGCCTGTCAATGCTGTCGGCAGCGGTGTGGTGGGCGGCATTCACGATCATTCCGTTCCGCAGGCTTCGGGCCCACCCGCCCCGCAACGTCGTGCCCGCATCGGGCACCCTCATGCGGCGCAGTTTCGGCCAACTCATCGTGACGCTGAAGGAGCTCCGCCAGTTCCCGATGACGCTGACGTTCCTCATCGCCTACCTCTTCTACAACGACGGCATCCAGACCGTGATCTACAGTGCCTCGATCTACGGCTCCAAGCAGTTGGGCTTCAGTCAGAGTGTGCTGATCGGCGCGATTCTGATGATCCAGTTCGTCGCCTTCGGCGGCGCGCTCTTCTTCGGCCGCCTGGCCGCGCGCTACGGCGCCTACAAGTCACTTCTCTGGGGCACGTTCGCGTGGATGGCGATCGTCGTCGCCGCGATGTTCCTGCCGGAGAGGAACATCCCGCTCTTCATGGTCGTGGGCGTCGCGATCGGGATCGTGCTGGGAGGCACTCAGGCGCTCTCGCGGTCCTTCTTCAGCCTCCTGATCCCGCGTGGCCGGGAGGGTGAGTACTTCGCGCTCTACAACGCCTGCGAGCGTGGTACCTCCTGGTTCGGCACATTGCTGTTCGGCGTGATGTTCCAGGTCACCGGCTCCTACCGCCCCGCGATCGTGTCCCTGATCGTCTTCTTCGTCCTGGGGGCGTTCTTCTTGCTTCGGCTCGACCCCAGACGAGGCATCGAAGAGGCCGGCAACGCGTTACCTCAGGTCGTGTGACCCAGCGGTGGCGGCGCGCTGGGGCCCGGGCGTCGATTGTCGGAATCTTGAGCGCCTCGCTACCGTTGAACAGATTGAGGGGTCGACGCCCGCGCGTGGGGAGTTCCACCACGTCGCAGCGCTGGCCCAGACATTCAACGGGGGAAGAACGGGAGGTGCCTCATGGCAGAGCGCACATTACGGGGAGCGCGGCTCGGAGGCCAGAGTTTCGAGGACGAGCGTGGCATCGAGTTCGCCGCTCGTCAGCAGGTCGGGTACCGGTGCCCGCAGGGACATGACTTCGAGATCACGATGTCGGTCGAGGCCGACGTCCCCGCCAACTGGGAGTGCCCGCGCTGCGGGGCTGTCGGACTGAGCACCGCTGGCATTCTCCCCGAGGAGAAGGCCGAGAAGCCGGCCCGCACCCACTGG
>JAOPXC010000217.1 GCA_025965335.1 Nocardioides sp.
ACGAGGTGCGCGAGCCCGTCGTGCGCGCCACGATCCTGTCGCCGTCGGACTACATCGGCACGATCATGGAGCTCTGCCAGACCAAGCGCGGCAGCCTCAAGGGCATGGACTACCTGTCCGAGGACCGGGTCGAGATGCGCTACACGCTGCCGATGGGCGAGATCGTCTTCGACTTCTTCGACCAGCTGAAGTCGCGCACCAAGGGCTATGCCTCGCTCGACTACGAACGCTCCGGCGACCAGGTCGCCGACCTGGTGAAGGTCGACATCCTGCTGCACGGTGAGCCGGTCGACGCGTTCTCCGCGATCGTGCACAAGGACGCGGCCTACGCGTACGGCGTGATGCTGGTCGGCAAGCTCAAGGAGCTGATCCCGCGCCAGCAGTTCGAGGTGCCGATCCAGGCTGCGATCGGTGCCCGCGTGATCGCCCGCGAGACCATTCGCGCGATCCGCAAGGACGTGCTGGCCAAGTGCTACGGCGGTGACATCACCCGCAAGCGCAAGCTGCTGGAGAAGCAGAAGGAAGGCAAGAAGCGGATGAAGATGGTCGGCCGCGTCGAGGTGCCGCAGGAGGCCTTCATCGCGGCCCTGTCGACGACGGTCCCGACCAAGAAGTGACCCGGGTCGAGCTGCCGAAGGCGGTACTCGACTTCGCGGCGCGGGGGCCGGACTGGGCGGCCCACGTCGACCGGCTTCCCGGCCTGATCCGCGACCTCCTGGACGAGTGGGACCTCGAGCGGGACGGCGTGATGCTGCACGGCCACGGGTCGGTCGTCCTCCCGGTGCTCGCCGACGGTGTGCCCGGCGTGCTGAAGGTCGGCTTCCCCGACGTCGAGACCGAGCACGAGGCGCTGGCCCTGCAGCGCTGGGGCGGGCGAGGCGCGGTCCGGCTGCTCCGCGCCGACCCGCACCGCCGGGCCGTGCTGTTGGAGCGGCTGCTGACGGCCGACCTGACCGGGTTGTGGGACCTGGAGGCGTGCGACGTGGTGGCGGGCCTGTACGGCCTCATCCACGTGCCCGCACCCCCGCAGCTCGCAACGGTGACGTCGTACGTCGGGCGCTGGACGGGCCCGCTCGCCGCGCTGCCCCGCGACGCGCCGATCCCGCGCCGCCTGGTCGAGCAGGCGGTGGGACTGGCTCGCGAGCTGGCCGACGACCCGGGCAGCACCGGCACGCTCGTGCACGGCGACCTGCACTACGAGAACGTCCTGGCCGCCGAGCGGGAGCCGTGGCTGGTCATCGACCCGCATCCCATGTCGGGCGATCCTCACTACGAGCCGGCGCCGATGCTGTGGAACCGGTGGGAGGAGCTGGCCGGCGACATCCGCGGCGGAGTGCGCCGCCGCTTCCATGCGCTGCTCGACGCTGCCTCGCTGGACGAGGACCGCGCCCGAGCCTGGGTGGTGGTGCGGATGGTGGTCAACGCCTACTGGTCGATCGAGGATGCCGAACGCGCCGGACGCGCCCTCGACCAGGAGGAGCGCGAGTGGATCACCTGCTGCGTCGCCGTCGCCAAGGCCGTCCAGGACTGACAGAACCGCGTCGCCCAACCGTTCGCACGCCGCGGCCGGCTTTGGGGGGCCTGAGACAGGCCGTTCCTGATCTCCGTCGGCGGACCGGGCGACTATCGAGAACGTCATGCCGCCGCCCCCGATTGTCGCCTCGGTCGAGCGCTGGGTGACCGACGCGTGTCCGGAAGGTTTCCGGTGTCCACGTCGGTCAGGAACGGGGCCCAGCCGTGTGCTACATCGACCTTGTTGCGCCTCCGCCGCGCCGTTGAGACTTCTGGCCTAACCAGTAGCGCCGCGTCAGCCGAGGAGACCGCAGACATGAACCCAGTGCCCGTCATCGACATCTCCGCCCTGCGGGACGGATCCGCCGAGGAGCTCGTCGCGCTGGTCGCGCAGATCGACGGGGCGTGCCGTGAGATCGGGTTCTTCCAGATCACCGGGCACGGTGTCGACCTCGACATGGTGCAACGGATGTACGACGTGTCGCGAGCGTTCTTCGATCAGTCCGACGAGATCAAGCAATCGGTCGCCCAGCCCAACCCGCAGACGATCCGCGGCTACTGCGCCGTCGGCCAGCAGTCCTTCGCCTACTCCGACGACGTCACCACCCCCACCGACCTCCACGAGAAGTACGACGTGGGCCCGGTCGACGTGCCGGCCGGCGACCCGTACTTCTCCGTTGAGCACTCGGGCGCGCACTTCCTGCCCAACCAGTGGCCGGACAGCCCCGCGAGCATGCAGGGGACCTGGACGGAGTACTTCCGAACGATGAACAACCTCTGCCGCGAGATCATGGGGCTGTTCGCCCTGGCTCTCGACCTGCCGTTCGAGTACTTCGTCGACGTCATCGACAAGGACATCAGCATGCTGCGGGCGATCAACTACCCGCACCGCGACGAGCCGCCGCTGCCCGGGCAGATGCGGGCCGGTGCCCACACCGACTACGGCAGCGTCACGATCGTGCGGCAGGAGGAGGCGCCTGGCGGACTCCAGGTCTTCACCAAGGACGGCGACTGGATCCCGGTCCCCGTCGTCCCGGGCGCCTTCGTCGTCAACATCGGCGACCTGATGGCTCAGTGGACCAACGACCTCTGGACGTCGACCCGGCACCGCGTCGCGCCGCCCCCGCCGGACAGCGGCGACACCCGCCGGATGTCACTGGTGTTCTTCCACCAGCCCAACCATGACGCGATCATTGAGTGCATCCCGACCGTGCTCGCGGAGGGCGAGAGCCCGCGGTACGCCCCGGTGAGCTCGGGCGACCATCTCATGAGCAAGTTCGAGAAGACGACCGCGTCGGTCGGTCTCGGCTCGACGGTCGCGCATGCCTGATGAAGACGTTGACCGCCCGTTCACGGTCGAGCTGCGGAAGACCGGCGTGAGCGTTGAGGTCGCGCCCGGACAGACGATTCTGGCGGCCGTGCTGCCCGTCGTCGGACACGTGGACTACTACTGTCTCCGCGGCGACTGCGGCACCTGCGTCCAGACCGTGCTGGAGGGCGTCCCCCTCCACCGCGACACCGTGCTCAGCCAGCGGGCGAGGGAGGCCGGCAAGCGGATCACCATCTGCGTGAGCCGGTCCAGCACCGACACGTTGGTGCTGGACCTGTGAGAGCGCAGCAGGCGACGGGCGCGGCGCGGTGGGCGCTGCAGGTCGAGCGCGTGAGCAAGTCGTTCCCCGGCGTCCGCGCGCTGCACGACGTGACCCTGGCGGTCCGGCCCGGCGAAGTACACGCCCTCCTCGGTGAGAACGGCGCCGGCAAGTCGACGTTGATCAAGATCGTGACCGGGGCCGAGCGGCCGGACGCCGGGTCGGTCCTCGTCGGCGGCGCGCCGCTGCATCCCTACAGCCCGCGCGCCGCCCAGCGGCTCGGGGTCCGAGTGCTGCACCAGGAGCGGCAGATCGCCCCGGACCTCTCGGTGGCGCAGAACGTGCTGCTCGACAACCTCCCGCGCGGACGGTTGGGCCTGGTCAGCCAGCGGTCGATCGTGTCGCGCGCGCAGGCGGAGCTCGACCGGCTCGGCCTCGACCTCGACGCCCGCGCACCGGCGACCTCACTGTCGCCGGCGGAGCAGCAGCTGGTGGAGCTCGCCCGTGCCGTCTCGCGGCAGGCGAGCCTTGTCGTGATGGACGAGCCGACCGCTTCCCTGCGGCGCGACGAGGTCCGCACGCTGTTCGAGGTGATCGGCAACCTGAGGTCCACCGGCACCGCCGTGCTCTACATCTCCCACCACCTGCACGAGGTCTTCGAGATCGCCGACACCGCGACGGTGCTGCGCAACGGCGAGCGGGTCGGCGAGCTGGTGGTCGCCGAGACGACGCAGGAGGAGATCGTCACGCTCATGTTCGACCGCGACGTCGCACACACGAGGCTGCCGCGTCGGCCGAGGCCGGCCGAGCAGACGGTGGCGCTGTCCCTGCGGGGCGCGTGCGCGCCGCCCCGCCTCCAGCCGGTCGACCTCGACGTCCGGCATGGCGAAGTGCTCGCGCTCTGCGGCACCGCCGACTCCGGTACGTCGGAGCTGGCTGAGCTGATGGCGGGCGTGCGCGCACCTGCCGCCGGCTCGGTGACCGTCGCCGGTGGGTCGGCGGTGGGCCGGCGCACCCGGGCGGCCGGGTCGGGCATCGGGTTCGTCCCCGCCGACCGCAAGGGCTCGGGGCTGCTGCTCGAGCGCGCGATCACCGAGAACGTCGTCCTCGGCCGGCTGCGCGGGCACGCGCGGTGGTGGCACTGGCCGGCCGCGGTCCTCCGCACCGCCCGCCGGGCACTGCGCCGCGGCGGTGTACGCGTCGACGACCCGCGCCGCGCCGTCTCGACGCTGTCGGGTGGCAACCAGCAACGGGTCGTCATCGCCCGCTGGCTGCTGGCCGACAGCGGGGTGCTCGTCCTCGACCAACCGACGGCCGGGGTCGACATCGCCGCCAAGTTCGAGATCTACCAGCAGTTGCTCGACCTCACGGCCGAAGGCCTGGCGGTCGTGGTCGTGTCCAGCGACTACGAGGAGATCTGCTGCCTCGCCGACCGGGTCGTCGTGCTTCGCGACGGGGCAGTCGTGGGCGAGGTGCCGGGCGACGGCGCCACGCCCGAACGGCTCTACCAGCTCGAGATCAACATGCAGTCGACCGGAGGGGTGCGCGCGTGAACGACCTGACCATCGAGGAGGCGGCGACGGCTGCCGCGAGACCGACCGACCGCCGGCCGCCGCCGACCCCGACCGCGCGCGCCGTACGCCGGCAGTCGCCCACGCAGAACTTCGCCCGCACGGTGGTCCCGCTCGTCGCGGCGATCGTGGTGCTGTCGTTGTACTCGAACTCCCAGAATCCGGCGTTCCTGACGTCGTCCAACTGGCAGAACATCCTCTCCCAGGTCTGCGTGTTGGGGATCCTGGCCGCCGGTCAGACCTTCCTGATCATCGGCGGTCAGATGGATCTCTCGGTGGGGAGCTTGGTCTCCTTCATCGGCGTCCTCGCGGCCACCCGGCTGGACGCCGGCTGGAGCACAACGACCGTTGTGGTGGTCTGTCTGGCCCTCGGCGTCGCGGTCGGTCTGCTCTGGGGCCTGACCGTCGCGTTCCTGCGGGTTCCCCCGTTCGTGCTCACGCTCGGCGGGCTCAGCGTGTTCGCCTCGTTGGCGTTGGTGATCTCCGACAACCGCCCGATCCCGGTGCTCGACGGCGGCCTCACCGAGCTCGGCTTCGGCCAGTGGTTCGGGTTCCGAGCTCCGGCGGTGATCCTGGTGGTGACGGTGGTCGTGCTCGGACTGCTGCTCCACTTCACGCGGTTCGGTCGCAACGTGTTCGCGCTCGGCTCCGCACCGCGCGCGGCGTACCTGGCCGGCGTGCCGACCCGGCGGCTGACCATCACGCTGTTCGTCCTCAACAGCACCCTCGCCGCCGCCGCGGGTCTGATCATGATGTCCCGGCTCGCCGCGGGCGATCCGCGGTCGGGAGAGGGGCTGGAGCTCTCGGTGATCGCGGTGACCGTGCTCGGCGGAGCGGCGCTGGCCGGTGGCCGGGGCAGCATGGTCGGGACCTTCCTCGGCGTACTGGTCTTCGGCGTCATCAATGCGTCGCTGACGTTCCTGCAGGTGCCCGGCGCCTACCAGAGCCTGGTCACGGGCGGCATCTTGATCTTCGCCGTGACCGTCACCGCGGTCGCCGACCTGCGTGCTGGTCGGGTCGCGACCACGCAGGGCCGCGCCGCGGCCTTCGGCACCGCCGTCGCCGGTGTCGTTCTGCGCCGCGGCCGCGGCGACGCCGGGAACGGCGAGGGATCCGGCGCCTCCAGCCTCTGAACTCCGAGGCCGGCAGCGTTGCCGGCCACCGCCCACCACCACAGCACCTCCACCTCCCGCAACATCCGGGCAGCGTCGCCCGTCCCGGCCTGCTCGGAGGTCGGCCGTCTCGTCCCGTCACAAGAAGCGGAGCCATCGCATGCGCACTCGAACCCTCACCAGCTCTCCCAACCCCCAGATCCCGGGCGGCCTCGACCGCCGTGGCTTCCTCCGCTACAGCAGCCTGGCCGTCGGTGCGGTCGCGGCCGGCGGACTCCTCGCCGCCTGCGGCAGCGACAAGGGAGCCTCCCCGTCGTCGTCCTCTGGTGCCGGCGAGATCGGCGCCGGCAAGACGATCGCGATCTCCCTCAACGGCGTGAACGCCTACTCGGGCTACGTGGCCGAGGGCGTCCTCAAGGAGCTCGACGGCACGGCGTACGAATTCGCAGGCGTCCAGAACAACTTCGACTCCAGCACCGAGCTCGGCAACGTCCAGAATCTGCTCAGCCAGGGCATCGCGGGGCTTGTGGTGCTGCCGGCTGATTCCACCACCATCGCCCGGGCGGCCCAGCTGGCGGGACAGCAGGACGTCGCGGTCGGCAACGCGCTGTGGCCGGGCCAAGGTGAGGCCGACAAGTACTTCGCCGGCGTCGCCTCGCTCGACTCCGTCGAGGGCGGACGCATGATCGGCCAGTGGCTGCTCGACAACGCCGAGCCCGGCAAGGTGATCGTCGTCCAGGGCATCGTCGGTCAAGGGTTCTCCGAGCTCATCGACGAGGGTCTCGACGGCGTCCTCGGCGGCAGCGGCTTCGAGGTCGTGGTCCGCGACCAGGGCTTCTTCGCGCGTGACACGGCGACCAAGATCGTCGAGAGCGGCCTGCAGGCCCACCCCGACGTGACGGCGATCGTGGCCTACTCGGCCTCGATGAGCAACGGCATCGCGTCCTACCTGAAGTCCAACGCCATCGAGAACATCACCCACGTCTCCAGCGACGCCGACGACGAGTTGTTCGACTGGCTCGGCACGCCGTACCTCGCGGCCACGCGGTACTACTCGGCCGCTCAGACCGGGGTGATCGCGGCCCGGGCTGTGCGCGCGGTCCTCGAGGGCGGTACCCCGCAGTTCGAGGGCACGGTGGACCAGGAGATCGTCACGAAGGAGAACGCCGCAGCGGCCATCGCCAAGAACCCGTACCGCTACGCGGAGTTCGCCGACAAGGCGAAGATCTGAGGTGAGCACCGCACCCGCGCCCGTCAGCCTCTCCTTCACGAGCATCCTGGCGCGCGACTTCACAGCGCTTTCGGCCTACTACGAACGGGTCTTCGGTCTCGCGGAGGTCGTCGGACTCACGTCGCCACACTTCCGTGGGCTGTGGATCGGCGAGACGGTGCTCGGCTTCAGCGCGCCGTCGGCGTACCAGCTCCTCGACCTCCCGGTGCCCTCGACCGACGACGAGGCCGTCCGGACCTTCCTCACCTTCGAGGCGGCCGAGCGCGACGACGTGGGGTCGTACGTCGCCGCGGCAGTCGAGGCGGGCGGCGTCCTCGTGCAGGAGCCGCACGAGACCTACTACGGCGCCTGGCAGGCGGTGCTGCTCGACCCCGAGGGCAACGCCTTCCGGGTCAACCACCTGCCGTCGCTGCGCTGAGTGCTCGGGCGGCGCGAGCCTTCAGAGGTCCGCCTCGCGCCGCCCGAAGGTCGTCTGGCGCAGGTACTTCTGCCGCAGATGGTCCCCGGACGTCAGCGGCGGTCCGGCGGGCGGCTCGTCGTCTCCATGGAACGGCGGCAGCACGTCGACGTGGACGTCGTAATTGGGGTGGTCATAGAAGGCGAACGCCAGGCGCGAGCTGTCCAGGGCCCGGGCGCGCGGCGGGTTGGCGACCCGGTGGAGGGTCGACGTCCAGGTGTCGGCGGTCCACTCCGCGAAGAGATCGCCGACCATCGCAACGAACCGGCCCGGCGACGTGGGGACGGGCGACCACGTCCCGCTGGGGTCGAGCACCTCAAGCCCCCCGGGCCGGTCCTCGGCGGTCACCAATGTGAACGTCCCGTAGTCGGTGTGCACGCCCGCGCGCATCTGCCCGCCCAGCGGCGACTCGGGCTGGTCGGGGTAGTAGAGAGCCCGCAGCATGCTGATCGAGCGGTCGTACTTGTCGGCGAAGTAGTCGGCCGGCAAGCCGTAGGCGCGGGCGCAGAGCGCCATCAGCCCAGCGCTGACCCGGGCCATGTGCGCGTAGTACTCGCTCCAGACGGCGGCCATGCCAGCGGGCGTCTCGGGCCAGATGTTGTCGGCGAGGTGCGGACCGGAGTCGGCGGGCCGGTAGAGCGATCCGTCGTCGATCACGCGCGGCGGCGGACCCATGTCCATCTTCTCCTTCAGGTCCGCCGGGGACTCCTCGTCCAGGGAATAGGCGATGCCCTCGCTGCCCAGCCCGGACCATCCGCGCACCTGGTCGGGCTGCGGTTGCGCGACCGCCGCCTTCACCGCGGGTGGCAGCGCGAAGAACTCCCGGGTGACACCGAACAGCTCCCGGCAGAGGGCGGGTGGCACCTCGTGCCCGACCACCTCGAAGATGCCAACCTCCCGACAGGCGAGGTCGAGCAGCCGGGCCTCGGCTTCCGCCCGCTCGGGTCCGGCCGCGAGAGCCCTCAGGTCGACTGCTGGCAGGATCTGCACGTGGCCCAGTATGGCGAGCGACCGAGAGACGGCGGCGGGTGAGGGCGGCGCGGCCGGTAGCGCTGACCGAGCTCTGCGCTGTGCTCGGCCTGGAGCTGGTGGCTGGTCCGGGGGAGTCGTACGGGGCGGACGCGACGGTGGCCTCGGTGCGCCTCGCCGACGACGTGGCGGACCATGATGAGCGGGCCCTGGTCGTCCTGGAGTGGCGACCCGAGCGCCGAGGGGGGCCGCTCCCGCCAATGTCGCCGCTCGTGCAGGGCCTGCTGCGACCCCCGGCGCCGACGGCCCTCGTGATCGTGTGCCCGGACCGGGCGGTGAACCCGCCCGAGGGCGCGTTGGCGGCGGCGACCGAGGGCGGCGTCCCCCTCCTCTGGGGCGCCCCCGGCCTGCGGGCGGAGGCCCTGGTGTCGCGGGTACGGGAGCTCCTGGCGACCGGCGCGGCCGACGTCGACGTCACGGACGAGGCCGTCGGGCTCCTCGAGGCGCTCTCGGCCGGTGCCGAGCTCGCGGGCCTGGTCGCCCGGGCAGCGTCGCTCCTGCGCGGGCGGGTCGTCGTCACGGGGTTCGACCGGGTGCTCGCCGACGAGCCGCCGGACGCCGATCCGGAGCTTCCCGAGGTCGATGCGGTGCCGCTCGTCCATGCCGGTGTGCCCCTGGGGCGGCTGTCCGTGGCACGGGAAACGCCGCTCGGCCCGGCCGAGACGAAGATGCTGGCGGCACTGGCCCAGGTCATGGCCCTGTCGGTGCGCGTGCACCGGGCCGACGACGAGCGCGAGGCCCCGGCTCGGGAGCTCCTGACCGTGATCCTCGGCGAGGACCTGATCGCCCGCGAGGCAGCATTGCGCCGGGGGCGTCGGCTGCAGGCCTTCCCGCGGAGACGGGCCGTTGTCGTGGTGCTGGAGCCCTTCGGTGCACCGCTGTCGCGCGCCGGGATGGAGCGGCTCGCCCGCCATCTGGACCTGCCGCTCCACGCCGAGGACGACCGCGCCACCATGCTCGTGCACGAGGGCTCGATCGTGCTCCTCGTCAGTGCCGACCTGTCGCTGGACCGCCTGCTGCGCGCGCTGCGCCGCCGGGCCGCCCTGCCGCTGTCGGTAGGCACCAGCCGGGTCGTCGACGACAGCCGCAGCTATCCCGGCGCCTACCGCCAGGCACAGCGGGCGGCGACCCTCGGGCGTCGGCTGGGGCGCGCCAATCAAGTCACCGACTACGACCAGCTCGGCGTCCTGCGCCTGCTCTACCAGCTCCCCGAGCACGAGCGACGGGCCTTCGCCCAGGAGGTCCTCGGCCCCCTGATCACCGCCGGCGCGGACCCGGACGCCGCCAACATGCTCGGCGTCCTGCACGCCCTGCGCTCCGCGCACGGCAACATCACTGAGGCCGCTCGACGCCTGTTCATCCATCCGAATACGCTCCGCCAGCGGATCGCCCGCATCGAGTCCCTGATCGGCCCCTTCCTCGCCGACGCCGACCGTCGGCTGACGGTCTTCGTGGCCCTGGACCTGCACCTGCTCGACCACGACGAGACCCGTTGAGAACGGCGCACCGACGAGCGGTTGTCTTCAACCGGGGTTGACGTCGGGTTCTCCGGTGCTCGCACGCGCCGGGCGCGCCCTCGAGCAGGAGGAGCGCGAGTGGATCACCTGCTGCGTCGCCGTCGCCAAGGCCGTCCAGGACTGACGCCCTGTTGATTGGCCCCGGCGGGTGTCGAGGGGGGACGATGGTCCGGTGACGAACGCGCGCCTCCTCTCGGTCAACGTGGGTCGGCCCGAGGTGGGCGACTGGACCGGTCGCGTGGGTCGTACGGCGATCCGCAAGCTCGCGGTCGACGCACCCGTCGCGCTGACCCGCGCCGGCCTGGCCGGCGACAGCATCTGCGACCAGAAGTACCACGGCGGGCCCGACAACGCGGTCTACGCCTATGCCCGCGAGGACCTGGACCGCTGGGGCGGCGTGCTCGGCGTCGAGATCCCCGACGGCCACTTCGGTGAGAACCTCACTACGCACGGCATCGACGTCAACGAGGCGTTGATCGGAGAACGGTGGCGGGTCGGCTCGGCGCTGGTCGAGGTGGCGAAGGTCCGCACCCCGTGCACGGTGTTCAAGAACTTCATGGGGCTCAACGGCTACGACGACACGGCGTGGATCAAGCGATTCACGCGGGAGGGGCGCCCGGGCCCCTACCTGCGGGTGCTCGAGGAGGGCGTGGTCCGGGCGGGCGACCCCGTGACCGTCGAGCACCGACCGGACCACGACGTGACGGTCACGATGCTGTTCCGCGCGATCACCACCGAGCGCGACCTGCTGCCGCGAGTGCTCGCGGTCCCGGCGCTGTCGGAGACGGTGCGCGTGAAGTTCGCCCCCCGCGCCCCCCGGTGAGGCTGTCCCCGAGGACCCTGCCGTGCGGCCGATGGCACTGGCCACCCTGGTCAACACCACAGGCAACGGCATCTTCTTCACGCTGAGCGCCCTCTACTTCACCCGGATCGTCGGGTTCTCGGTCGTCGAGGTCGGTACCGGTCTCAGCATCGCCGCGAGCGTCGCGATCTTTGCCCGGGTGCCCATTGGTCACCTCGCCGACCGGCGCGGCCCGCGCGGCCCGCGCGAGGTCATGTCGCCCTGGCGTCGGCCATCTGGGTTATCTCACCGGCCGGGAAGCGGGACCGTTACCGGCAGGTAGGCAAAGTGATCTAGGTTACGTGGGACAGATCCGCCCTGGAGGTGCGAGTTCTCCTGCCTCCCGGCGCCCCGGCCCCGCCCGTAGGAGTGACATGCCCGTCAACCACGACGCGACCTTCGTCGACCACCTCGCCCCGAACATGGCCGTCCAGTTCCTGGACCGGGTGGCCAGGTCGGCCGACAGCGAGGCGTTCCGGTTCCCCCGCGGCACCGACTGGGAGTCGGTGACCTGGAAGCAGGCCGGCGACCGGGTCGCGAGCCTCGCGGCCGGCCTGCTGTCGCTCGGCATCGAGCCCGAGCAGCGCGTCGGCATCGTGTCCGGGACCCGCTACGAGTGGATCCTCGCGGACCTCGCGGTCGTGTGCGCTGCCGGCGCCACGACGACGGTCTACCCGTCCACCAACCGAGAGGACACGGCGTACATCCTCAGCGACTCCGAGAGCCGCGTGGTCTTCGTCGAGGACGACGAGCAGCTCGCCAAGCTCACCGAGCACAGGGCCGAGCTCCCGCACCTCGCGAAGGTCGTGACCTTCGACGGCAACGCGGATGGCGACTGGGTGATCACCCTGGACGCGCTCGCCGAGCTGGGGGACAGCTACCTCGCCGAGCACCCCGACGTCATCGAGCAGACCGCCAAGTCCATCGCGCCGGACGCGCTGGCCACCCTGATCTACACCTCCGGCACCACCGGTCGCCCCAAAGGTGTCCGGCTGCGCCACAAGTCGTGGGTCTACGAGGGCGCCGCGATCGAGGTGCAGGACATCCTCCACGAGGACGACCTCCAGTTCCTGTGGCTGCCGATGGCCCACTCCTTCGGGAAGGTGCTGCTCTCCGCCCAGCTGGCGTGCGGGTTCGCGACGGCCATCGACGGCCGGGTGGACAAGATCGTCGAGAACCTCGGCATCGTGAAGCCCACGTTCATGGGTGCCGCACCGCGCATCTTCGAGAAGGCGCACGGGCGCATCGTGACGATGCAGCAGGCCGAGGGCGGCCTCAAGGAGAAGCTCTTCAACCAGGCGTTCAAGGTCGGCCTCGAGGTCGACAAGCTGGTCCGGGAGGGCAAGCCCGTCCCGTTGACGCTCAAGATCCAGCACGCGCTGTTCGACCGGCTGGTGTTCAGCAAGGTCCGGGACCGGTTCGGTGGCCGGGTGCGCTTCTTCATCTCTGGCGCCGCGGCGCTCAACCAGGAGATCGCCGAGTGGTTCCACGCCGCCGGCATCGTGATCCTCGAGGGCTACGGGCTGACCGAGTGCTCGGCCGGCGGTTTCGTGAACCATCCCGACGACTACAGGTTCGGCACGGTTGGCCCGGCGCTGCCCGGCAGCGAGGTCAAGCTCGGCGAGGGCGACGAGATCCTGATCCGGGGTCCGCACGTCATGGATGGCTACCACAACATGCCCGAAGAGACGGCGAAGACGCTGACCGAGGACGGCTGGCTGCGCACCGGTGACAAGGGGAGCCTCGACGCCGACGGCTTCCTGACCATCACCGGACGGATCAAGGACCTCTTCAAGACCTCGGGCGGCAAGTACATCGCGCCGTCCGCGATCGAGGCCAAGTTCAAGGCGGTCTGCCCCTACGCCAGCCAGTTCATGGTCTTCGGCAACGAGAAGAACTATGTCGTCGCGCTCATCACGCTCGATGCCGATGCGATGGACGGGTGGGCTTCGGAGAACGGCATGGCCGGTTCGTCGTACGCCGAGATCGTCCAGTCCGAGAAGGTCCGCGCGATGGTCGGCGGCTACGTCGACGAGCTCAACGCCAGGCTCAACAGGTGGGAGACCATCAAGAAGTGGGAACTGCTGGACCACGACCTGTCCATCGAGAGCGGCGAGCTCACACCGTCGATGAAGGTCAAGCGCAACGTCGTCGAGGACAACCACAAGGCCCAGATCGCGGAGCTCTACGCGTAGCAGGCAGGATGGGGGAGTGCCCTCCGTCCTGCCCGTCGGAGACCCGGCCCCGGAGGACGGGTCTCTACCCGAATCGGCCCTGGCGGGGCTGGGCGAGCGCCCGTTCGGGATCTACGTGCACGTGCCGTTCTGCACGGTCCGCTGCGGCTACTGCGACTTCAACACCTACACCGCAGCCGAGCTCGGCCCGGTTGCCGGTGCGCCGGGCGCGTCGCGCACGACGTACGCCGCTGCCGCGATCGAGGAGGTACGGCGGGCCCGTCGCGCGCTCGGCGACGTGGACCTGCCGGTCTCGACGATCTTCTTCGGCGGCGGGACCCCCACGCTGCTCAGCCCGGCCGACCTGGGCTCGGTGATCGCGGCCGTTGCCTCCGAGTTCGGGATCGCGGACGGAGCCGAGGTCACGACGGAGTCCAACCCCGACAGCGTCGCGCGATGGGACCTCGAGGAGCTGCGGGCGGTCGGCCTGAACCGGATCTCGTTCGGGATGCAGTCCTCGGTCGACCACGTGCTCCGGGTCCTCGACCGCACCCACGACCCCTTGCGGGTGCCTGCGGTCGTGCAGTGGGCGCGCCAGGCTGGCTTCGACCAGCTCAGCCTGGACCTCATCTACGGCACGCCCGGGGAGAGCCTGGCCGACTGGCAGCTCTCGCTGGAGGCGGCCCTGGCCTGCGAGCCCGACCACGTGTCGGCGTACTCGCTGATCGTCGAGGACGGCACCGCGCTGGCCCGTCGGGTCCGCCGCGGCGAGCTGCCGATGCCGGACGACGACGACCTCGCCGACAAGTACCTCGTGGCCGACGAGCGGCTCGGAGCCGCCGGGCTCGGCTGGTACGAGGTGTCCAACTGGGCACGCGACGAGGCCAGCCGGTGCCGCCACAATCTCCTCTACTGGACCGGCGCCGACTGGTGGGGCGTGGGACCGGGCGCCCACTCGCATGTCGGCGGGGTGCGCTGGTGGAACGTCAAGCATCCGGCGGCGTACGCCGACCGGCTCGCCGCCGGGCTGAGCCCGGCGCAGGCCCGGGAGGTGCTCGATGCCCAGAGCCGGCGCGTCGAGCGGGTGCTGCTGGAGCTCCGGCTGAGCTCCGGTCTCGAGGCCGGGGTGCTGGACGACGTGGGCCGGTCCGCCGTGGGCGAGCTTGCGGCCCGCGACCTGCTCACCGAGGAGGGCGACCGACTCGTCCTCACCCGGCGCGGCCGACTCCTTGCCGACGCAGTTGTCCGCGACCTGGTGCCTTGGAACCCCTAGGGTGGCCCCATGACGCAAGGCCCTGAGTACCCGAACCCGTCCGGCTCGACCCCCGACCCCAACCAGCCGCCGCCACCGCCCCCACCGCCGTACGGTGAGCAGGCCCCGGCGCCGCAGCCGAACTACGGCGAGCCGCCGTCGCAGCCGGCGTACGGCCAGCAGCAGTACGCCCCGCCCGGGGCGGCGCCGTACGGCGCGAGCGCGGCCGCGCCGTACGGCGTGCACCCGACCCTGGGCATCCCGTACTCCGACAAGTCCAAGATCGTCGCGGCCCTGTTGCAGATCCTGATCCCGCTCGGGATCGGTCGCTTCTACATCGGCGACAACAAGACCGGCACCTGGCAGCTCGTGGTCACGATCCTGACCTGCGGCATCGGCGCGCTGTGGCCGTTCATCGACGGCATCATCATGCTGGCCAGCGACAGCAAGGACGCGCAGGACCGTCCGCTCCGCAGCTGAGCCCGGCCCGGCCGCCGTCGATGGTCAGGCGTCGGTCACGAAGTCGATGAGCTGCTCGACCCGGCCCAGCAGGGCCGGGTCGCAGTCGGCGTAGGACTGCACCCGCGA
>JAOPXC010000226.1 GCA_025965335.1 Nocardioides sp.
AGCGTCGATGTCCAGCGTCCCGGCGAACTGCATCGGCTGGTTGGCGACCACGCCGACCGGGCGCCCCTCGACCCGGCCGTAGCCGATGATCAGGTTCGGCGCGAACATCGCCATCACTTCGAGGAACTCCTCGTCGTCGAGGACCGCCGTGATGACGTCGTGCATGTCGTAGGGCTGGTTCGGAGAGTCCGGGATCAGGGTGTCGAGGCTGCGGTCCAGGTCGGAGATCTCGAGGAGGTCCGCGGCCGCGCCCACGTCGGGGTCGTAGATCACGGGCTCGTCGAGGTTGTTCTGCGGGAGGTAGGAGAGCAGCGCCTTGGTGTACTCGAGCGCGTCGTCCTCGTCGGCACCCATGTAGTGCGCGTTGCCGGACTTGGTGTTGTGGGTGCGCGCGCCACCCAGCTCCTCCATCGTGACGTCCTCGCCGGTGACCGTCTTGATGACGTCGGGACCGGTGATGAACATGTTCGAGGTGCCGTCGACCATGATCGTGAAGTCGGTGACCGCGGGGGAGTAGACGTGCCCGCCCGCGCACGAGCCCATGATCAGGCTGATCTGCGGGATCACGCCCGACGCGTGCACGTTGCGGCGGAAGATCTCACCGTAGAGCCCGAGCGAGACCACGCCCTCCTGGATGCGGGCGCCGGCGCCCTCGTTGATGCCGATGATCGGGCAGCCGGTCTTGATGGCGAGGTCCATCACCTTGGTGATCTTCTCGCCGTACACCTCCCCGAGTGATCCGCCGAAGACCGTGAAGTCCTGAGAGAAGACGCAGACCTGTCGTCCGTCGATCGTGCCGTAGCCGGTGATGACCCCATCGCCGTAGGGGCGGTTCTTCTGCAGCCCGAACGCCGTGGAGCGGTGCCTGGCCAGCTCGTCGAGCTCGACGAAGGAGCCCTCGTCGAAGAGCAGCTCGATCCGCTCGCGCGCGGTCTTGCGGCCCTTGGCGTGCTGCTTCTCGATCGCCTTGGCCGAGCCCGCGTGCACGGCTTCGTCCAGGCGTCGTTCGAGGTCGGCCAGCTTGCCGGCGGTGGTGTGGATGTCCGGAGCATCCGGGCCCTTCGGGACGTCGGTGCCTTCTCCGGGCTGCGCGCTCACTGCTCGTGGTCTCCCTTGCTGGCGTCCTGCGTGGCCGTGAGCCAATGTAGTGCCCGTGACCCAGGACTCGAGCGAGCGCCCACCCCTCGACAGGACCCGTCTCGCGCACCCGGACGGCGGTCTTGCCCCGGACCTCGTGGTCGAGGTCGTCGGCGAGGCTTCCTCCACCAACTCGCTCGTCGCCGAGCGCGCCCGCGCGGGCGCGCCGGAGGGACTGGTGGTCGTCGCGGAGCACCAGACCGCGGGCCGTGGACGCCTGGACCGGGCCTGGGAGGCCCCGCCGCGTGCCGCGCTGACGCTGTCGCTGCTGCTCCGCCCGACGGTCCCAGCCTCGGACTGGCCCTGGCTCCCGCTGCTGACCGGGTACGCCGTGGCCAAGGCGCTGCGTGCCGAAGCGTTCGCCGCCGACGTGAAGTGGCCCAACGACGTGCTCATCGCCGGCCGCAAGGTGGCGGGCATCCTTGTCGAACGGGTGGAGACCCCCGACGGTCCCGCCGCCGTCGTCGGGATCGGCCTGAACGTCAGCCAGACGGACGCCGAGCTGCCGGTCCAGACCGCCACGTCGCTGGCCATCGAGACCGGTTCGGCGCCGGACCGGACGCACCTGCTGCGCACGCTCCTGTCCACGCTGTACGAGGCGTACGACGCCTGGAGCGCAGGCGGGGAGGCGGGCACGGCCCGGCTCCGCGCGTCGTACGCCGCCGCCTGCGCAACCGTGGGTGAGGACGTGCGCGTGGACCTGCCGTCGGGTGACGTGCTGACGGGGCGCGCCACCGGGATCGACTCGGACGGCCGCCTCGAGGTCGACGGCCCGTCGGGTCGGACCGTGGTGGGAGCGGGTGACGTGATCCATGTCAGGGCACTCGACCGATGAGCGATCGGTGAGATGATCCGTCCGTGGCCATCTCCGAGAAACTGCTCAATGAGGGCGAGCACGTCGTCGTCAGCACCCGCACACACCCGAAGGCGCTGCTGCTGCCCCTGCTCGCGCTGATCGTCTTCCTGGCGATCGCGGTCTTCGCCGACCGCGCTGTGGACAACAGGGTGTTCGGGATCGGCGTGTGGATCCTCGCCGGGCTCGGCATCGCCTGGTACTTCCTGCGGCCGCTGCTGATCTGGCTCACCGCCTCGTACACCATCACCAACCGGCGCCTGATCACCCGCACCGGCGTCATCACGCGCAAGGGGCACGACATCCCGCTGACCCGGGTCAGCGACGTGGCCTACGAGCTCGGGCTGATCGACCGGATGCTGGGCTGCGGGACGCTGATCATCAGCGACGCGAGCACGCACGGCCAGGTGGCGCTGCCCGACATCCCCCGGGTGGAGGAGACCCAGCGCCGCCTCAACGAGCTGCTGCACTCACTCCACGACGGCACGCCCCCCTCCGATGAAGGAGCCTGACACCGACGCAGCAGCGGGCGAGGACGACGACCAGGAACCATCGACCGGTCTCGAGCGGGCCATCCTCGGCGAGGGTCCGGTGTTCAACGCCCTGGAGGTCGCCTCCGAGACCGGCGTGACGATCGGCCAGGCCCGCCGGTTGTGGCGGGCCCTCGGGTTTCCCGAGACCGGCAACGCGGTCGCCTTCACGGCGGCCGATGTCGACGCGGTGTCGAAGCTGGTGGGCGCCGTCGACCAGGGGTTGTTCGACTTCGACCTGGCGGTCACCCTGACTCGGGCGGTGGGCCAGACGATGGCCAGGCTTGCGGACTGGGAGGTCACGGCGCTGGTGCACCGGGTCGAGGAGCTCGAGAGGGGCGACCAGGCCACCGGCAGCCTGGGGGGGTCGGCCAAGCGCCTCGTCGACGAGTTCAGCAAGCCGTTCGAGGAGCTCCTCGTCTACGCCTGGCGCCGGCACCTGGCCGCCGCGGTGTCGCGCTTCGAGGCGCTCGGCGCCAACGAGGAGGACCTGCACACCACGCAGCTCACCGTCGGGTTCGCCGACATCGTCAGCTTCACGGCCCTGTCCAACCAGCTGGCCGAGGAACGAATCGGTGACCTGGTCGAGCTCTTCGAGTCCCGGTGCCACGACGTGGTCGCCGCCCAGCGGGGGCGGGTGATCAAGAGCATCGGCGACTCGGTGTTGTTCGTGAACGACGATCCGATCCGGGCCTACGACACGGCCGAGGGCATCATCAACGTGATCGGCCGCGACCCCCGGATGCCGGACGTCCGGGTCGGGCTGGCCAGTGGTTCCGTCGTGATGCGGCTCGGCGACGTTTTTGGACCCCCGGTCAACATGGCCGCCCGCCTCACCGCCGTGGCCCGGCGCAACCGGGTGATCATCGACACGGCCACGGCCGCGCTGCTCCCCGAGGACCAGTTCGAGACGCGTCGGTTGCCCGCCCGACCGGTCCGCGGATTCGGTCTGGTGGAGCCGGTGGCGGTCCGGCGTCACTGAGAGGCCTGTTCAGACCGACCCGGGGATCGGGGGTTGGCAGGAAGTGGCCAGTGTCCAATTTCGGCGTTTCCCACTTTCGAACGAGCGGCGTCCCTACCTTGGAAGGGTGTTCGAGGTGCAGGACATCAGGATTGACCCCGAGACCCGGCGCGCTTGGCGCGGGCCCGAAGAGATCGCGCTGTCCCGCAAGGAGTTCGACCTCGTCCACGCGCTGATCTCCCGGGCCGGCGAGATCGTGACGCGCGACGAGCTGATGAGGGACGTGTGGCACACGACCTTCTGGACGTCCTCGAAGACCATCGACGTCCACCTGGGCTGGGTGCGCCGCAAGCTCGGTGACGACAGTCGGCGCCCGCGGCTGATCACCACCATCCGTGGCAAGGGCCTCCGGTTCGAGACGACCGACCCTGCCCTCCCGGCGCCCACGTCCTGAGGGGTGGGGCGCCAAGCCCTAGTCTTTGCGGGTGCCCGAACCCGCCCCGACCCTCGCCGTCATCGGCGGCGGACAGCTGGCTCGGATGATGGCCCAACCGGCGATCGCGCTCGGCCTGCCGTTGCGGCTGCTCGCCGAGGCCGAGGGGGTCTCGGCCGCCCAGGTGATCCCCGACCGGCTGGTCGGCGACTACCGCGACCTCGACACGCTCCGCAAGGTCACCGAGGGCTGCCGGGTCGTGACGTTCGACCACGAGCACGTCCCGACCGAGCACCTCCGCGCGCTCACGGAGGACGGGATCGCCGTACGACCGGGGCCGGAGGCCCTCGTCCATGCCCAGGACAAGGCCGTGATGCGGGCCCGGCTGGCCGAGCTCGACGTGCCGTGCCCCCGCAACGCCGTGGTCGCCTCCGTCGGCGCCGTCGAGGGGTTCGGCTTCCCGTGCGTCCTGAAGACCACGCGTGGCGGGTACGACGGAAAGGGCGTCTGGTTCGTCCGCGCCCCCGAGGACTGCGCGGTGCCGTTCCGGGTCGCCGAGCAGCAGGGCGTCGAACTGCTCGCCGAGGAGCTCGTCGACTTCCGCCGCGAGCTCTCGGCGTTGGTGGCCCGGTCGCCGAGCGGCCAGGCCGCGGCGTACCCCGTCGTCGCTTCGACCCAGAAGGACGGCATCTGCCGCGAGGTCGTCGCGCCCGCCCCGGGGCTCGACCCTGGCCTGGCCGGGCAGGCGCAGGAGATCGCCCTCCGGATCGCGGGTGCGCTCGACGTCACCGGGATCCTCGCCGTCGAGCTCTTCGAGACAAGGAGTGGGAGCGTGCTGGTCAACGAGCTTGCGATGCGCCCGCACAACACCGGGCACTGGACCCAGGACGGCGCGGTGACCTCCCAGTTCGAGAACCACCTGCGAGCCGTCATGGACCTGCCCCTCGGCTCGCCCGAGCCGCGCGCCCGCTGGACGGTGATGGTCAACATCCTCGGCGGTGACCACCCGGAGGTAGGGGGCTTGTACGACGGCTACCCGCACGCGCTGGCCCGCGACCCGTACCTGCGGGTCCACCTGTACGGCAAGGAGCTGCGACCCGGCCGGAAGGTCGGCCACGTCAACACCTACGGAGACGACCTGGATGACTGCCTCGAGCGGGCGCGGCACGCTGCCGCCTGGTTCAGCGGTGACCTCGGCAACGAAAGTGAGTGACCGGCCATGACACCAGCGACGACACAGGACCCGACACCGGGAGGACCCGGGCCGGGCCCGAGGGTGGGCATCGTGATGGGGTCCGACTCCGACTGGCCGGTGATGAAGGCGGCCGGGGAGGCCCTGACGGAGTTCGGCGTCGTGTTCGAGGCCGACGTCCTCTCGGCACACCGGATGCCCGAGGAGATGCTCGCCTACGGCAAGGAGGCCGCCGGTCGTGGACTGTCGGTCCTCGTCGCCGGCGCCGGGGGAGCGGCCCACCTGCCGGGCATGCTGGCCGCGGTCACGCCGCTGCCCGTGATCGGCGTCCCGGTCCCGCTGAAGTATCTCGACGGCATGGACTCCCTGCTCTCGATCGTGCAGATGCCGGCCGGTGTCCCGGTGGCGACGGTGGCGATCGGCAACGCACGCAATGCCGGCCTGCTCGCCGTGCGGATCCTCGCCGCGAGCGACCCCGAGCTGCAGCGGCGGATGCTGGACTTCCAGGCCGACCTGAGGACCACCGCCCGGGACAAGGGCGCGGCGGTTCGTCAGGAGGCGTCGGGCGCGGCTCGGCGGGTCGGGTTCTCCTGATCGGCTCGGACTCGCACCGGAGATTCGGCTACGAGTTCTGATCGCGGACGCGGCCGCGCAGCGACTTGGTCTCGCCGCGCTGCCGCTTCTCATCGAGCCGTCGTCGCTGTGACCCCCGGGTCGGCCGGGTCGGCCGGCGCGAGGGGGGAGGCGGGGCCAACGCCGTGCGCAGGGTCTCGACGAGACGCTCGCGGGCGGCCACCCGGTTGCGGTGCTGCGAACGGTGCTCGGACGCGACGACCACGATCGTCCCGTTCACCAGCGTGCTCGCGAGGTGGGCCAGGGCCCGGTCGCGCTGGGCTCCGGTGAGCGCCTCCGACGCGCTGACGTCGAACACGAGCTCGACCCGGCTGTCGCTGGTGTTGACCGACTGGCCCCCGGGCCCCGGCGAACGCGAGAACCGCTCGAGCAGCTCGGCGGCCGGGATCGCCAACCCGTCGGGAAGCCCTGGACCGGGAGGGACCGTCAGGTCGGAGCCGGGCCGATTCATCGCTCAGCCGCCCCGGTTGCGCCACTCGATGGCCGGGCAGGTGTCCATCACCATCGGCACCCCGGCCCGCGTCGTACGGCGGTACGCCTCCTCGTCGACCACGCCGAGCTGGAACCAGACTCCGCTGGCGCCGATGCTGACGGCCTGGTCCGCGAACTCACCGGCGAACTCCGACCGGCGGAAGACGTCGACCACGTCCACCGGGAACGGCACGTCCGCCAGCGAGGCGTAGCCGCGCTCGCCGTGGACCACCAGGTCCGAGCCGGCGGCGGACGGATGGATCGGCACGATGCGCTTGCCGTGCTGCTGCAGGAGTCCCGCGATCCGGTAGGCGGTGCGGCTCCGGTCGCCGGACAGGCCCACGACCGCCCAGGTCACGCAGTCGTCGAGCATGAAGCGGACCGCCTCGGGTTCCTGCCAGCCGACGTCCGCGTCCGTGCCGGTGTCAGTCATGGCTGCCACGGTATCCGGCGTTCGGCTGCGAATGTGACGTGCGTCTCGCTAGCCTGACGCGGCCGATGCAGGGAGGCACCGGCCGAAATGCCTTCTGGGAGGGGGGCCCATCATGACTATTTCCCGTATCAATTCACGCCTTGCCACTGCCGGCGTGGCCACGGCGCTCGTCGCCGGCGTCATGGTCGCCGGCACGGCCGGTTCGGCCGATGCGGCCGGCACCACCCCGGCCCGTGGCCTGGGTGGCGGCACCACCTTCACCTGTGTCGTGCCCATCCTTGGCTCCATCGACCTGCCGCTCGTGGCCGACATCCCCGACCTGCCGACCTCGCTGCCGACCGGGCTGCCGCTCTCCGGGCTGCCGGTCGACGTAACCTCGACGGTGCCCAGCTCGCTGCTCGGCCCGCTCGCGTTCCTGGGCCTCGGCGACATCGGAGGCAGCATCAGCGGCTTCTCGATGCTGCTCGGTGGTCTGCCGCTCTCGATCGACGACCTCTCGGCGCTTCCGGTCGCCATCCCCGCGCTCGGCGACCTGCCGCTGGCTGCGACGGGCCTCACCTCGGGCGGAACGGCGAAGGTCGGTGCTCCGGGTGTCTACGACCTCGCCCTGCCGACGTCGTTCAACTTCCTGCCCCTGAGCTCGCTGCCCCTGCCGATCCCGCTCCCCGAGCTGGGCCTGCCGTGCACGATCAAGGACCCGTCGGCTGCGGTCGTCGGTCAGGTGACCGTCCGCAAGCAGACCTCGTCGCTCGCCGCCGTGGCCGCCAAGAAGACCATCAGGAAGGGCGCGGTCGCCAAGGTCGCCGCCAGCGTCACCCGCGAGCTCGGTGGCAAGGGCGCCGGTGGCGTCCAGGTCCTGGACAACGGCAAGTTGGTGACGAGCAAGAACCTCAACGGCGGCAACGCGAAGTTCGCGCTGCGCCACCTCAAGCTGGGCAAGCACACGCTGACGTTCAAGTACCTCGGCAACGCCAAGACCGCTGGCGCCACCAGGACCGTCAAGCTCAGCGTCGTCAAGTGACCCTGGCCTGAGGCCACCCAGCCGACGAACCGGCAGTTTCGCCCGGACGCCCGGTCGGTGCCCAGTGCACCGGTCGGGCGTCCTGCGTCGTCCGAGCGGTGGCTACCGTTCCTGGGATGGGACAGACAATCGAGATCCAGGCGCCCGGGGGCGTCGCCGAGGCCTACCTGACGCGTCCGGACGACGCGCCCCATCCGGGCGTCCTCCTCTTCATGGACGCAATCGGGCTGCGGCCACGCATCGAGGAGATGGCCGACCGCATCGCCTCGTGGGGCTACGTCGTGCTGGCGCCGAACGTCTTCTATCGGGCAGGCCGCGCAGCCGAGCTCGCGCCGACGTCAGACCTGCGGGTGCCCGAGAACCGTGAGGCGTTCATCCAGGGGGCAATGAAACGCGTCGGCGGGCTGACCCCCGGCCTGTCGAACTCGGACGCAGGGGTCTGGGTCGACACATTGCTCGAGCACGCCGAGGCCCCGATCGGCGTGGTCGGCTACTGCATGGGTGCACGGCTCGCCGTACGCGCCGCCTCGCTGCGCCCCGACGTCGTGGCGGCCTGTGGTGGATTCCACGGCGGAGGGCTCGTGACCGACGACCCCGAGAGCCCGCACCGGAAGCTCGCAAAGGCCCGGGCCGAGTTCGTGTTCGGGCATGCCGACAACGACCGCTCGATGCCGCCCGAGGCGGTCACCGCGCTCGGCGAGGCGCTCGCCGAGGCCGGTCTCGCCCACACCAACGAGGTCTATGCCGGGGCCGCGCACGGGTACTCGATGGCCGACTCCTCGACGTACGACGCGGCAGCGACGGAGCGCCACTTCGTCGCACTCCAGGGGTTGCTCGAGCGGGCCCTCTGATCGAGGCGGGTGCGCGCTCGGACCGGTTTGTCCGCCCGGGCGCACGGGTACCTGCGACCCATGGCTACCAGCAGCAAGCTCCACTACACCGTCCCCGGCATGAGCGAAGCAGACGCCGAGCGTGTCGTGGCCCTGCTGCAGAGCCGGCTCCACGCCTGCAACGACCTGCACCTGACTCTCAAGCACGTGCACTGGAACGTGGTGGGCCCCCACTTCATCTCCGTGCACGAGATGCTCGACCCGCAGGTGGAAGCCGTGCGTGGCTTCGCCGACGATCTGGCGGAGCGGATCGCGACGCTCGGCGGCTCCCCCCAGGGCACCCCGGGTGTGCTGGTGGCTCAGCGAGACTGGGACGACTACAGCCTCGGCCGCGCCACCACGCAGGAGCATCTGGGTGCGCTGGACCTGGTCTTCCAGGGCGTGATCTCCAGCTACCGCGACGGCATGAAGGAACTCGACGACCTCGACCTGGTGACCCAGGACATGTTCATCTCGCAGATCGAGCAGCTCGAGCTGTTCCACTGGTTCATCCGGGCCCACCTCGAGGACAAGGGCGGCCGCCTCTCGACCGGTGCTGCCGATTCCGAGGCCGAGGCAGCCCGCGCGGCCGGCGCCGGCTGAGCGCACCGGTCGCGGGCCCGGCCCGAGGTCAGGCCCCGAACACCCGGGGCAGCTCGGACGCACGTCCGGTGAACTGCGGCTCTCGCTTCCCCAGGAAGGCCGCCACTCCTTCCTTGCCGTCCCCGATCGACGAGTGGAACATCGCGAGCGAGTCCGACAGGTGCGCCTCCAGGGGCTCGGCGGCCGCGCTGTTGCGGTAGAGCAGCTGCTTGGCCAGGCCCAGAGCGACCGCGGACCGACCCACGACGAATGAGCGAGCCAGGTCGTGCGCGGCCGTCACGAGGTCGTCGGGTTCGTGCACGGACCGGACGAGCCGCCCGGCGAGCGCGGCCTCGGCGGTGAGGACCTCGGCGGAGTAGACCCACTCGAGGGCCTGCTGGATGCCGACGATCCGGGGGAGGAACCAGCTCGAAGCCGCTTCGGGCACGATGCCGAGACGGCCGAAGACGAAGCCGATCCGGGCACTCGTAGAGGCGAGCCTGAGGTCCATCGCCAGCGTCATCGTGGCGCCGATCCCGACCGCCGGCCCGTTGATCGCGGCGATGACGGGCTTCGGAAGGGAGTGGATCGCCAGCGTGACCCGGCCCCCCGTGTCGCGGACTCCGTCGTGATAGGGGGCCTCGGTGAGATGGGCGCGCAGGTCCTCGGGTGTCGGGTCGACGGACTCGTCGAGCCCGAACACGTTGCCGTCAGCCGAGAGATCCATGCCGGCGCAGAACGCCCGCCCCGACCCGGTCACCACGACGGCCCGGACGTCGTCGTCCCGCGCGTCGTTCAGGAAGACCTGCTCGAGCTCGCGCGCCATCGTGACGTTGAAGGCGTTGAGCGCATCGGACCGGTTCAGCGTCAGGGTGGCGACCCCGTCGCCGTCGACGTCCCAGAGCAGGGTCTCGTAGCTGGTCATGTCTCGCTCTCCAAGGGGGCGCTGGGCGTTCAGTTCGCGAGCCCGGTCGGGCTGCACAGCGACTTGCCGATGCTCGCGGTGTCGTCGGCGATGATCTTCTGGAACATCTGCTTGGACCTCGTCGGATCCCAGTGGACGCCCAGGTCCGAGATCGGCACCCCGCAGGTGAGGCCGTCGGTGCCGCTCACGTGCGTCATCGCCGACGCCCAGAGCCCGGCTCGCACGGTGCTCGTGCCGTCACCGAAGGCGAAGAAGTCGGGAATCGCGTTGAGGAGCCGCCAGTAACGGACCGGGTTGAGCACGGTCCAGGGAGACACGACCTTGTTGCCGATCGCGGAGATGACCTCACGCTGGTGCTTGGCCCGGTCGATGTCACCGAGGCCCGACGTGTGCCGCGACCGGGCGTAGCCCAGAGCGGTTTTGCCGTCGGCCTGCTGGCAGCCCTTCTTGATGTCGAGGTTCGCCAGTGGGTCCAACATGTTCTGGGTCGGGCAGATCTGGATGCCGCCCACGGCGTCGACGACGCCGACCAGGCCGCCCAGCCCGATCTCGACGTAGTCGTCGATCCGGATCCCGGTGGCCCTCTCGATCGTCTGCACCAGGAGCTTCGGACCGCCGTACGCGAAGGCCGCGTTGATCTTGCTGTTGCCATGGCCGGGGATGTCGACCATCGAGTCGCGGGGGATCGACATCAGCAGGTTCGGGCCGGACCCGGTGTGCAGCAGGATGATCGTGTCGGTGCGCTGGCCCGCGGCGTTGCCGGTGCCCAGAGCCTTGCGCTGCTGCTGGGTCAGTCCGGCGCGCGAGTCGCTGCCGACCATGAGATACGTCGTGCCCGGCTGGTCGGCGGGACGCGCGCCGGCGGGTTCCCACGCAACCTGGTGGACGTGGTGCCAGGCGTAGAACGGCACGAACACCAGGTAGGCGACCCACAGCAGGAGCAGCACGACGAGGTAGCGGACCCGGAACTTCGGCCGCCGGGAGCCACCACCCTTGGCGGGGCGCGGAGTGCCCGGCTGGCTCGGAGGCGGCGCGATGTGGGGTGGGGTGGGTCTGCTCGTGGACGAGTTCGACGGGGCTCCGGCGGCGGCTCGTGGCTGCACCGGTATCGCCCTGGTCTCATCGGGGCGAGGTTGACGCGGGATCGCGCGTGTCGCCTGCTCATCCGCGCCGCTCACGTCGCCGCTCTTGCCGCCGTACAACCAGCCATACTCCGGCGTGCCCTCGTCGGGACCCCCGCTCCCGGGACGATCTGCCATGTCGCCGACGCTACCGGGTGGGCCATGGACGCCGAGACGACGGCCCGGCCACCGTCGTTCGCCGGGTGTCGCTGGCGAGCATGACCCGGGCCCGCCACAGCGGCGGCCGGAGATCGAGTCGGGAAGCTCCGGCGCGTCGTGACGCAATGTGACCCCTGTGACTGGTGATACTTCTGGGCAGTACTGAATCTTCCCCGTCAGTTCGGTCACAGAGAGGCATCTCGATGCCACCCGTCACTTCCCCCGGGTTGCTCGGTGGCCGGGACGGCTCGCGCTTCACCGCGGCCGACCGGGCCGCGCGCGTCAGGTTCCGTCGCGCCATGGCGCTGATGGTGATGACGCTCGTCGTTCCCGGCTCCGCCCAGCTGGTTGCGGGCAACCGCCGGATCGGCAGGATCGCGCTGCGGATCTGGCTTGCTCTCGTGGTCTCGGGCGTGCTCACGCTCACCGTCTCCGTCTTCTGGCACGAGCTCGTGTTCTGGATGGTCTCCAACACCGGTCTGCTGTTGCTGCTCCGACTCGGGCTGATGGCCGCCGCGGTGGCCTGGGCCGTGCTCTTCCTCGACGCCTGGCGGATCGGTCAGCCGCTCACCCTCGGCCTCGGTCACCGCCGGGCCGTGGTCGGGGTCAACGGCGTGCTGTGTCTCTCGGTGATCGGGACCCTGCTCTTCGGTGCACACCTGGTCGGCGTACAGCGCAGCCTCATCCTGACCATGTTCGGGTCCGACACGGTCACGAACGCCCACGACGGCCGCTACAACGTGCTGCTACTCGGCGGGGACTCGGGCGCCGGTCGCTGGGGGCTGCGCCCGGACTCGATGACGATCGCGTCGATCGATGCCGAGACCGGCCGGACGGTGCTGATCGGGCTGCCCCGCAACCTGGCCAACTTCCCGTTCCCTCGGGGCTCGGTGATGCGCCAACAGTTCCCGAACGGCTTCGACTGCGAGGGCTGCTACCTGAACGGCGTCAGCACCTGGGCCGGCGACAACACCGAGCTCTTCCCCAACTCCGACAACCCCGGTGTCGACGCCACGATCCAAGCGATCGAGGGCATCACCGCGCTGAAGATCAACTACTGGGCGATGGTGAACCTCGAGGGCTTCAAGGATCTCGTCGACGCGGTCGGCGGCGTGACGCTCACGGTGCGCTCACCGATCCCGGTCGGCGGCCTCGGATCCGACGTCACCGGCTACATCCAGCCCGGCACACGCAAGCTCAACGGCCACGACACCCTCTGGTACGCCCGGGCCCGTGAAGGCTCCGACGACTACTCGCGGATGGCGCGCCAGAAGTGCGTGATGAACGCGATGCTCCACGAGATCAGTCCGCAGGTCGCCGTCAGCAACTTCGAGCAGATCGCGAACGCGTCGACCGCGATGATCTCGACCAACCTGCCTGCCTCCGAGCTCGACCGCTTCATGGCGCTGGCCCTCAAGGCCAAGGACCAGAAGGTCTCCACGTTGTCCCTCGTCCCGCCGATGATCAACACCGGCGATCCGGACATCCCGTTGGTCAAGCGCAAGGTCGCCGAGGCGATCGCCCGCGCGGACGGCACCGCCGCCAAGCCAGGCAAGTCCGGCGCGCATGCCGGCGACGTCGTCACCGGCGGCTCGGTGGGCTCGCTCGGGGACGGCTACGCCGCCAACCAGTCCGAGGACCTCGGCGCCGCCTGCTGAGGCCCGAGTCGGTTCCTGGCGCAATCTGCTCGACAGCTAGACCACCGGCGAGGCTCCGGCGACCGCCCCGACAACGTGGCAGGCTGAGCGGCGATGTCCCCCCGCACCCTGCTCGCCGTCGACGGCAACTCGCTGCTGCACCGGGCCTTCCACGCCTCGGCGCGGTCCGGGTTCCGCACCCCGGACGGGCGACCGATGTGGGCGGTTCGCGGCCTGCTCTCGCAGCTGGTCGCGGCGGTCGACCGGGTGTCGGCGGACGTGGTCGTGGTCGGGTTCGACGACCGGACCGCAAGCCGGCGGCGGGACCGCTGGCCGACGTACAAGGCGCACCGCTCGCCCAAGCCCGACACCCTCCACCAGCAGCTCGACGCGGCGATCGACGTGCTCCGCGACCTGGGTGTGCTCGTGGTGGTGCCGCCCGGACTGGAGGCAGACGACGTGCTCGCCAGCGTCGCCGCCTACGCACCGACGGCCGGAGCGCGCACGGTCGTCGCGACGTCCGACCGCGACTCGTTCGCCCTGATCGGCGAGCACACCAGGATGCTGCGGATCCTCAACGGCGGCGTCGACGCCTCGCCCCTCCTCGACGCGCACCGGCTCGAGATGGTGACCGGAGTCCGCCCCGACCAGTACCTCGACTACGCCGCGCTGCGTGGCGACAGCTCCGACAACCTGCCCGGGGTGCACGGGTTCGGACCGAAGACCGCCGCCCGGCTGCTTGCGGCGTTGGGCTCGGCGCAGGCCGCCTTCGACGACGCGGCGTCGGGAGGCGAGCGTTGCCGCGAGGCCGTCGGCGCCGCACTGGCGCACACCCTCGACACCGACACGGCGCGGGAGGTCTGGCGGCTCAACTGCGCCGCGATGACGATGGTCGACGACACCGAGCTCGGTCTCGACCTCGATGGCGGGGCCGGGTGCCTGCCGCTCGACGAGACCGCGATCCGCGACACCTACGAGCGCTTCTCCCTGCACGTCCCCACCGCCGTCCGGACCCTGGCGCTGCGCGAGCCCGGCCTGCAGGCCAGCCCGCCCCGGGTCGAGCCGCACTGGATCCCGGCCCCGGCCGCCCCCCGACGCTTCCCACCGCTCCCGCGAGCAGAGCCGGCCCTCGCAGCCGCGCCCGCGTACGTCCAGGAAGCCTTGTTCTGACCCGCACCACAGCCCCACACGACCAGATCCGAACCACGAGAGGTACCTCCGCATGAAGCGCACCGCAGTCCTGCCCGCCCTGATCCTCACCCTCGGCCTGGCCGTCACCGGGTGCGGCGGTGGAGGCGATGACAAGGTCACCGCCGAACCCACCGCCGCGGCCGCCGCCCTCTCGAAGGCGGACTTCAGCTCCCAGGCCAACGCGATCTGCGCCACCGGCACCCAGACGATCGACGCCGCCTCGGCGGCTCTGGGTGACAGCACGTCGTCGGCCGACATCGAGGCCTTCGTCACCGAAACGGTGATCCCCAGCGTTCAGGGACAGCACGACGCGATCGAGGCGCTCGGCGCCCCCGCGGGCGACGAGGACGAGGTCGCCGCGCTCCTCGCGGCCCTGCAGACCGGTATCGACGCGCTGAGCGCAGACCCCGCCGCGATCACGACCGGATCGCCGTTCGACGAGGCCAACCAGCTCGCCACGGCCTACGGGCTGACCGACTGCGGCGCCTGAGGTCGAGGTGAGTACGGCGGCCACCTCACCCTAGGGTGTTCGGCGTGACCGACCACCGCTCCGACGACCGCCGAGTCGTCGCGGTGGTGGTCACGTTCAACCGGCTCGAGCTGCTGCAGCGACTGGTCGCCCGCCTGGACGAGGTGCGCGGCGTCGCCGAGGTGCTGGTCGTCGACAACGCGTCGACGGACGGCACGGGGGAGTGGCTGGCCGGGCTCGACGACCGCGACACCACCGACGACCGGCCGACCACGCCCGTGCTCGGACGCACCCTGTCGGAGAACCGCGGCGGCGCGGGCGGCTTCCACGACGGGCTCGCCTGGGCGCTCGAGCGCGGCGCGGACCTAGTCTGGCTGATGGACGACGACGGACTTCCCGACCCCGACTGCCTCGGCACGCTGCTTGCCTTCCGCGAGGAGCTCGACTTCTGGGGCCCGGTCGTGGTGGACGAGGCGAACCCGGACCGGCTGGTGTTCCCCATCCGGCTCCCGGGCGGCACCCGGGTCGTGCACCGAATGAGCGACGTCGTGGCCGCCGCGGTCGACGGACTGATTCGCGACGTCGTGATCCCGTTCAACGGCGTCCTCGTCACCCGTGACCTCGTCGAACGCATCGGGTTGCCTCGCGAGGAGTTCTTCATCTGGGGCGACGACCACGAGTACCGCCTGCGGGCGGAGCGGGAGGGCGGCCGGATCGCGACCGTGGTCGAGGCGCGTGTGCACCACCCCAGCGTGGGCGAGCTCGGCACGCCGATGATGTTCGCGCGGACGACGTACAACCACACCCCGAGCGACCTCAAGCACTACTGCATGGCCCGCAACAACCTGCTCAACCTGCGGGAGTACCGCGGCTGGCCGCACGCCCTGATGTTCGTCGCCAAGACCGTGTGGTTCTACCTCTTCACCAAGCCGCAGCCGCGCCGGATCGCGATGAGCTTCCGCGCGATGTACGCGGGGCTGCGCGGCGACTTCACCGGTCACCGGAGGTACCTCGGTGGTTGAGGAAGGCGCGCAGCGCCCGTCGCGAAACCCGATGGCCACCGAGAGCGTCGCCGTCGTCATCGTCACGTTCAACCGCGCGGACCTGCTCGCCCGGATGCTCGACGGGCTGGCGGCACAGACTCGCCGCCCGGACGCCGTCTACGTCATCGACAACGCCAGCGAGGACCACACCCAGAGCGTCCTGGCCCAGCCGCGCGACCTGCCGCTGCACGTGACCCGCACCGAGGAGAACCTCGGTGGCGCCGGCGGCTTCCGCCTCGGCGTCCAACAGGCGTACGACGCCGGGCACGACCGGATCTGGCTGATGGACGACGACGTGCTGCCAGAACCCGGCTGCCTGACCACGCTGATGGCCGTCGACGAGCCGTGCCTGATGGCGGTGCGCGAGGACACGTCTGGCAGACTCGTCGAGAAGGCAGCGATCCGCTTCGACCTGCGCAACCCGTTCGCGATCCGCCCCAAGACCGCGATGGTCGAGACGACGTACGTCACGCGGGACGCGATGCCGCCGCTGGCCGAGATCCAGATCGTTGCCTTCGAGGGGTTCCTGGTCCGCCGCGAGGTCATCGACGCCATCGGTCTCCCGGATGCGTCGTACTTCATCTTCTACGACGACGTGGACTTCGCGATCCGGGCCCGGCGCGCCGGGTTCCGCATCTGGGCGGTCCGCGATGCCGTGCTGGTCCGCCAGCTCGACTTCGACCAACAGCACGATCTCGCCGGGTGGAAGGGGTTCTACATGTACCGCAACCTCTTCGTGGTCCACCTCCGGTACGGCGAGAACACCCTCGTCCGGCTCAAACCCTGGCTGATCGCCCTCGTGGTGGCCCTGCTCAGCCCGCTTCGCGGCGGACGTGGCGAGGCTTCCAACGTGATCCGCGCCATGCGATCGGCGCGGGGCATGCGCCGGGTACCAGGGCCCACCCGAGCCGCTCGCTAGACTCGCCGTCGCATCAATCGTCAGGAGAACTGTGTCGTCCCCATCCGTGCCCGATCTGGTCATCGTCGGTTCCGGTTTCTTCGGACTCACCATCGCCGAGCGCTGCGCCAACGAGCTGGGTCTGCAGGTCCTCGTCCTCGAACGTCGCCACCACCTCGGCGGAAACGCCTACAGCGAGGCGGACCCCGAGACCGGTATCGAGATGCACGTGTACGGCGCCCACCTGTTCCACACGTCCAACGAGAAGGTGTGGGAGTACGTCAACCGGTTCACGTCGTTCACGAACTACCAGCACCGGGTCTTCGGGCAGTACGCCGGGCAGGTCTACTCGCTTCCGATGAATCTCGCGCTCATCAACACGTTCTTCGGCAAGTCCCACACCCCCGACGAGGCGCGCGCGCTGATCGCCGAGCAGGCGAGCGAGTTCGACACGGCCGGCGCCACCAACTTCGAGGAGAAGGCGATCTCCCTCGTCGGGCGCCCGCTCTACGAGGCGTTCATCAAGGGCTACACCGCCAAGCAGTGGCAGACCGACCCCACGAAGTTGAGCGCGGACATCATCACGAGGCTCCCAGTGCGCTACAACTTCGACAACCGGTGGTTCAACGACAAGTACGAAGGCCTTCCGGTCGACGGATACACCGCCTGGTTGACCAAGATGGCCGACCACCCCAACATCGAGGTCCGGCTCGAGACCGACTTCTTCGACGTGGCCGAGGAGTTCAAGGGCCGCGTGCCGATCGTCTACACCGGCCCGGTCGACGAGTACTTCCACAACTCGGAGGGACGGCTCTCCTGGCGGACTGTCGACCTCGAGGCGGAGGTCAAGCACGTCGACGACTTCCAGGGCTGTGCGGTGATGAACTACAACGACCAGGAGGTGCCCTGGACCCGAATCCACGAGTTCAAGCACTTCCACCCCGAACGCACCTACATCCAGGGCAAGACGGTCATCGTCCACGAGTACTCCCGCGCCGCGGGGGAGGACGACGAGCCGTACTACCCGATCAACACCGCAGAGGACCGCGAGAAACTGCTGAGGTACCGCGAGCTCGCGAAGGGCGAGCCGATGGTGTTGTTCGGCGGTCGGCTCGGCACCTACAAGTATCTCGACATGCACATGGCTATCGGCTCGGCGCTGTCGATGTTCGAGAACAAGCTCAAGCCGCACTTCGTCGAAGGCGCGGCCCTCACGAGTGGAGGCGTGGACGAATGACTGCCACCAGGCTGCTCCAACGCCAGATCCTGCCGCTGGACCGCGACTTCGACGTCCTGGCGCTGTACGTCGACCCGGAGGAGGCCAAGCTCGACACCGACAAGTACGAGGTCGGCGGCAACCGGGCGGCGAAGGACCTCAACAACGCCGCGATCCGCCAGTCGACGTCCACGGGCCGGTCGATCCATCCCGACCAGATCGAGTCCCGCACCGCCTTCCGCGTCGAGGCCGAGACCAGGCTCTCGTTCGGCACCTACTTCAACGCGTTCCCGGCCAGCTACTGGCGGCGCTGGACGGTCGTCAACGACGTCACGCTGACGGTCACGCTCCGCGGCAAGGACGCCACCGTCATCGTCTACAAGTCGATGGCCAGGGGCAACTCGCAGCGGGTCGGCTCGGCCAGCACGACCACCGACGGGCCCAGCGCGTTCACCTTCGACCTTTCCCTGAAGCCGTTCGTCGACGGCGGGTGGTACTGGTACGACGTGGTCGCCGGCGACGAGGACGTCGTCGTGCAGTCGGCCGAGTGGACCGCCGAGGTGCCCGACGACCGGGCCGAGCACGGCACCGTCGACATCGCGATCACCACGATGAACCGCCCGGACTTCTGTGCCAAGCTGCTGGGCCAGATCGGCGAGGACGTCGATCTGCGGCCCTTCCTCGACACGGTCTTCATGATGGAGCAGGGCACCGACAAGGTCACCGACTCGCCCGACTTCGCCAAGGCGCAGGGTGCTCTCGGCGACCTGCTGCGGGTCATCGAGCAGGGCAACCTCGGCGGGTCCGGCGGCTACGCCCGCGGCCAGCTCGAGTCGATCCGCAAGGGCACCGCGACGTACGCGATGATGATGGACGACGACGTCGTCTGCGAGCCCGAGGGCATCATCCGGGCGGTCACGTTCGCCGACCTGGCCCGCCGACCCACGATCGTGGGCGGCCACATGTTCAACATCTACTCGCGCTCCCGGCTGCACAGCTTCGGCGAGATCGTGCAGCCGTGGCGCTTTTGGTGGCAGTCGCCCTTCGACACCTACAGCGACTGGGACCTCGCCGGCCGCAATCTGCGCTCGAGCCGCTGGCTCCACAAGCGCATCGACGTGGACTTCAACGGCTGGTTCATGTGTCTGATCCCGCGTCAGGTGCTCGAGGAGGTCGGGCTGTCGCTGCCGCTGTTCATCAAGTGGGACGACTCGGAGTTCGGGCTGCGGGCGAAGGCCGCGGGCTACCCGACGGTCACGTTCCCGGGTGCCGCGGTCTGGCACGTCCCGTGGACCGACAAGAACGACGGTCTCGACTGGCAGGCCTACTTCCACCAGCGCAACCGGTTCGTCGCCGCGCTGCTGCACTCGCCGTACCCAAGGGGCGGGCGGATGGTCCGCGAGAGCCGCAACCACCAGATCTCGCACCTGGTCTCGATGCAGTACTCCACGGTCGAGATCCGGCACCAGGCCCTGCTCGACGTGCTCGCTGGGCCCGAGCACCTGCACGAGATGCTGCCGAACCGGCTTGCGGAGGTCAACGCGATCCGCAAGCAGTTCACGGACGCGCAGCTCCAGTCCGACCCCGACGCCTTCCCGCCGATCCGTCGCGAGAAGCCGCCGCGCAAGGGCAAGGACGGCACCGAGATCCCGGGCCGCCTCGCCAACCTGGTCAGCGCCGGTCTCCAGCCGCTGCGCCAGCTCAAGCCGCCACGCAAGCTGTCCCGGGAGTTCCCCGAGGCGGAGATCCGCGCGATGGACGCCAAGTGGTACCGCCTGGGCGGCTACGACTCGGCGATCGTCTCGATGGCCGACGGCGCGTCCGCGGCTCTGTACCAGCGGGACCCGCAGAAGTTCCGCGAGATGATGGTGAAGACGATCGAGATCCACGAGAGGCTGCGGCGCGAGTGGCCGCGACTCGCGCAGGAGTACCGCTCGAAGCTCCCCGAGATCACCTCGCCAGAAGCCTGGGACGAGACCTTCCGGCCCTGGACCGAGGAGACCCCGTGACCGACCACCATGTGGTGGACGCTCCCTTGTCCCCACCGTCGGGGCACCAGGGGTTGCTCGAAGTCTTCCGACGCCGCTACCTGCTCCGCCTGCTCGTACGGCGAGAGATCAGCGCCCGCTACCAGGGTTCGTTCCTCGGCCTGATCTGGTCCTATATCAACCCGCTCTCGCAGTTCTTCATCTACTACTTCGTGATGGGCGTCATCTTCCAGCTGCACGCGAACGTCGAGAACTTCGCGATCCACATCTTCGCGGCCCTGATCCTGGTGCACTTCTTCACCGAGACGTTCAACGCCGGCACCCGGTCGATCGTGCGCAACAAGACCCTCGTGAAGAAGATGGCGATGCCGCGGGAGATGTTCCCGGTCGCTTCGATGCTCGTCTCGCTCTGGCACGTCGGCCCGCAGCTGGTCATCCTGGTGATCGCCTGCCTCGTCAGCGGCTGGACGCCCGACCCGGGCGGCATGGTCGCGATGCTGCTCGCCTTGGCCATCATCATGGTGCTCGGGACCGCCCTGGCGCTCCTCTTCAGCGCGGCCAACGTGTTCTTCCGGGACTTCGGAAGCGCCGTCAGCGTCCTGACCAACTTCGTCCGGTTCGGCGTGCCGATGATCTACACGTACACCATGGTGGCCGACAGGTTCGGCAACGTCGACCTCTACCTCGCCAACCCGATTGCGGACGCCGTGCTGCTCATGCAGCGGGCGTTCTGGGTCGGCGCCGCGTCGGACCCCGCGGCCGCCATCCGTGACCAGCTGCCCCCTCATCTCTACACCAGGGGCCTGATCGCGCTTGCCGCCTCCTTTGTCCTGCTTGTCATCGCTCAGGTGGTGTTCAGTCGCCTCGAGAACAAGATCCCGGAGCGTCTCTGAATGAGTGAGTCGATCCGCGTGGAGAACGTCGACAAGACCTTCACGCTGCGTTACCACCGCACCTTCAAGCAGGTCACGGTCGCGATGCTGAAGGGTCGCGACGTCAGCGACACCTTCAAGGCTCTCGACAACGTGTCCTTCAGCGTCGAACAGGGTGAGTCGATCGGCCTCATGGGGCTCAACGGCTCCGGCAAGAGCACGCTGCTGAAGCTGGTCAACGGCATCATGCGCCCCGACGGCGGCACGGTGCTGACCCGTGGCCGGATCGCCGGCCTGATCGCGACCGGCGCCGGCTTCCACCCTCAGCTCACCGGCCGGGAGAACGTCTTCCTCAATGCCGCCATCCTCGGGATGTCGGAACAGGAGACCAGACACAAGTTCGACGCGATCGTGGACTTCGCCGACGTCGGCCGGTTCCTCGACACTCCCGTCGGCAACTACTCCTCGGGCATGTTCGCCAGGCTGGGCTTCGCGGTCGCGATCCACGTCGACGCCGACATCTTTCTGGCCGACGAGGTGCTGGCGGTGGGGGACCGGCCGTTCAAGAAGAAGTGCATGGAGAAGATGGAGGAGATCCGCGACAGTGGGGTCACGCTCTTCTACGTGAGCCACGCCGCCGCCTCGGTCCAGCGCATGTGCAACCGCGTGATCGTCCTCGAGAAGGGCTCCGTCGGTTTCGACGGCGACGTGGACCTGGGCATCAAGTACCTCGGCTACGACGACCCGAACCCGGAGAACGAGCCCGACGTGACGGACGAACTCGACGACGACGAGATCAGCGGCGACATCTGACCCCCGCCCGCCGGTCGAGCTTGTCGAGTCCCGGTGAGGTTGGGCAGGGCGGTG
>JAOPXC010000228.1 GCA_025965335.1 Nocardioides sp.
GCGCTGAACAAGATCGACGTCCCCGACGGGCGCGACATCTCCGACATCACCATCGACGACCTCCGCGACCGCGGGCTCCGGGTGATCCCGGTGTCGGCCGCCTCGGGGGAGGGGATGCGCGAGCTGACGTTCGCGATGGCCGAGATCGTGGCCACGGCCCGCGCCGAGAAGCCTGCCGTCGAGACCCAGCGGATCGTGCTGCGCCCGCCGAGCGCGGACGGTGGCGACGACTTCACGGTCGCCGAGACCGGCGAGGGCTGGCGGGTGCGCGGGGTGAAGCCCGAGCGCTGGGTCCGCCAGACCGACTTCAGCAACGACGAGGCGGTGGGCTTCCTCGCCGACCGTCTCAACCGGCTGGGGGTCGAGACCCGGCTGCTCGCACTCGGTGCCAAGGAGGGCGACGCCGTCCTCATCGGCCACCCCGACAACGCCGTCGTCTTCGACTTCAAGCCCGGGATCGATGCCGGCGTCGAGATGCTGGGACGCCGCGGCGAGGACCAGCGCTTCGACGAGAAGCGCCCCGCCCACCAGCGCCGCCGCGACATCCAGGAAGGCATGGAGGACCGCGCCGAGACCGAGACCCGTGCCGACGTGGCGCGCCGCCTCGCCGCGAGGGGCCCCACGTCGTACGTCGTGGGCTCCCGCGACGACCCGGACTGGGCGGAGGACGATCCCGGCGCCGGTGACGGTCGATGACCACCCGCCCCGAGGTCACCGGTGCGAAGCGGATCGTCGTCAAGGTCGGGTCCTCCTCGCTCACCACCGCGGCCGGGGGCATCGACCCGGGCCGGGTCCGCGCCCTCGTCGATGTCGTGGCGGCCGCGAAGCTCCGCGGCGCCGAGGTGGTGCTGGTCTCCTCGGGCGCCATCGCGGCCGGGCTGCTGCCGCTCGGCCTGAAGAGACGACCCCGCGGGCTGCCCGCCCAACAGGCCGCGGCCTCGGTCGGCCAGGGACTCCTGGTGCACCGCTACACCGAGGAGCTCGCTCGGCACGGCGTGGTCGCCGGGCAGGTCCTGCTCACCGTCGATGACGTCACCCGGCGTTCGCACTACCGCAACGCCTACCAGACCTTCGCCAAGCTGCTCGAGCTCGGAGTGCTGCCGATCGTCAACGAGAACGACACCGTCGCCACCTCCGAGATCCGCTTCGGCGACAACGACCGCCTGGCCGCGCTCGTCGCGCACCTGGTCCACGCCGACCTCCTGGTGCTGCTCTCCGACGTCGACGGCCTGTACGACGCCAACCCGTCCCGGCCCGGCAGCTCGCTGATCGCCGACGTGGCCTCGGCCGTCGACCTCGCCCACGTCCGGTTCGGCTCCACCGGCGCCGCGGGTGTCGGGACGGGCGGGATGCACACCAAGGTCGAGGCGGCGCGCATCGCCACGGGTGCGGGCATCCCCGTCGTCCTCACCGCCGCCGACCAGGCCGCGTCCGCGCTGACGGGCGAGCGGGTCGGCACCCTCTTCCACAGCACCGGCCGCCGTCGCCCGACCCGGCTGCTGTGGCTCGCCCACGCCACCGAGCCCAGGGGCTGCCTCCTGCTCGACCCCGGCGCGGTGCGCGCGGTCGTCGAGCGCCGGGCCTCCCTGCTCGCCGCGGGCGTCACCGGCGCGACCGGGGCCTTCGTCGCCGGCGACCCGGTCGACCTCGCGGGACCCGACGGCGTACCCGTCGCCCGCGGCCTGGTGAACTTCGACGCCGCCGAGATCCCGAGCCTCGTCGGCCGCTCGTCCCAGGACCTCAAGCGTGATCTCGGCGCCGCCTACGAGCGTGAGGTCGTCCACCGCGACGACCTGGTGCTGCTCTGACCTTTTCGCCGAGCGCGAAGGGGGAGGGTGCTGGAGTCGCTGCGGTGCCGGGCCGATAGGTTCCGCACGTGCGCCTGCGGACAGTCATCCCCTGGCTCCTGCTGCTGGCGGTGGTGCTCCCCGCACTCGTCCTGACCGGCAACCGGCTGCTCGAGCCCTCGGCGGGTCAGGCGGTCCGGGTCGAGGCGTTCACCCCCCTGGGGCTCCCGCTGTACGCCGTCGCGCTGGCCGGCCTGGTCGTCGCGGGCGTCGCGCGTCGCGGGAGGTGGCGGCTGCTCGTCGTACCCACCGCCGTCTGCCTGCTGGGTCTGGGACTCCACGCCTGGTGGTGGTCTCCCGAGGTGCTGGGCGCCAACCCGCCGCCTGCCGAGGGGGCGAAACCGGTCGTCGTGATGACCGCCAACCTGTTTGCCGGCAGGGGCGACGCCCTGGCGTTGCTGGCCGAGGCCAGCGACGCGCGCGTCGACATCCTCGTCGTCGAGGAGATCACCGGCGGCGTGTTCGCGGACATGGAGCGGGCGGGCCTCGACGAGGTGTTCCCCCACCGGGCCGGCGCCCCGGGAATCGCGGTGGAGGGCACCATGGTGTTCTCGCGGGAGCCGATGGGCGCCGCGACCCGGCTGGACACGAACCTGGAGTCCTGGGAGGTGACCGTGGGCGACCTGACGATCCTGGCCGTGCACCCGTCGGCACCGACGATGCCGGAGGCCTGGCGCGACGACCACGCCGCGATCCTGGCCGCCGCGCGGGAGTACACCCCGGACCTGGTGGTGGGTGACCTCAACGCGACCAACGACCACGCACCCTTGCGGGCCCTGGCCGACGCGGGGTGGCGCGACGTCGCCGAGCTCGCGAACGAGGGCTGGCAGCCGACCTGGCCGGCGAACGACCTGTTCTCGACGGTCGGCGTCCCGCTCCCGACGCTGGCCCGGATCGACCATGTCCTCGTCGGGCCCGCCCTCGCCGCGATCAGCAGTCGCACGGTCGCCCTCGACGGCACCGACCACCGGGCGGTCATCGCCGAGGTGGCGCCGAAGTGACACCGGACCCGGAGGACGAGGCTTTCTTCCGTCGCTACGGTCCGTGGGACCCGCTGGATCCCGCCGGGGTGAGCGATTTCATGGCCGGCTTCCAGCGGCCCTGGTGGCTGGTTGGCGGCTGGTCGATCGAGGCGTACACCGGTCAGGCGCGCGAGCACGAGGACATCGACCTCTCGATCCTGGCCTGCGACATCCCGGCGTTCCGCGAGCACGTGGGTGAGCGCTGGCACCTGTGGAGCAACCACGGCGGCACCCTGCGTCCGCTCGACGACCGGTTCCCGGAGGTGCTCGCGGTCGACAGCCAGATCTGGATCCGGGAGCAGGCGCTCGCGCCCTGGATCATCGACTTGCCGATCACGCCCGACCGGGACGGCCTCTGGACCAACAAGCGCTGGGCCGAGCACGTGGCGCCGGTCGAGGACGTCACCTGGGTGGCCGAGACGGGTGTGCGCTACCTCAACCCCGAGATCGCGCTGCTCTACAAGGCCCGGCTGCAGCGGCCGAAGGACCACCGTGACCTCGCCGTCACCTGGCCGCTCCTCGACCACGCGAAGCAGGCCTGGTTGCTCGACGCCCTGCGCGTCGTGGAGCCCGGGCACGCCTGGATCGGCACGCTCGGAGGCTGACCCCCGGTACCCGAAACCGGTCGCCGTTCGGCCCGTGCGGGACCGCGCCGTACTCTTGGGTCGACATGAACAGCACCGTCTACCTCGACCATGCCGCGACGACCCCCATGGTCCCCGCGGCGGTGGAGGCGATGACGGCCCACCTGCTCGACGTCGGCAACCCCAGCTCGCTGCACGCCTCCGGGAGGTATGCCCGTCGCGTCGTCGAGGAGTCCCGCGAGACCATCGCGCAGGCCCTGAACTGCCGGCCCGGTGAGGTCGTCTTCACCTCCGGCGGCACCGAGGCCGACAACCTCGCCGTCAAGGGCATCTACTGGGCGCGCCGCGAGGTCGACCCGCGTCGCACGCGCATCATCTCCACGACGATCGAGCACCACGCCGTGCTCGACGCCCTGCACTGGCTCGGTGAGCGCGGGGGCGCCGACATCGAGCTCCTGCCGGTCGACCGCCACGGCCGGGCCGACCTCGACGCGCTCCGGGCGTCGGTCGCCGCCGACCCCGGCTCGGTGGCGCTGGTCTCGGTGATGTGGGCCAACAACGAGGTCGGCACGCTCGAGCCGATCGAGGACATCGTCGCGATCACCTCCGAGCACGGCATCCCGGTCCACACCGACGCCGTCCAGGCCGTGGGTGCCGTCCCGGTGGACTTCGCGGCCTCCGGTGTCGACGCGCTGACGCTCACCGGCCACAAGGTCGGCGGTCCGTATGGCGTGGGCGCGCTGCTGGTGCGCCGCGAGGTCGACGTGACCGCGCTCGTCCACGGTGGCGGTCAGGAGCGTGACATCCGCAGCGGCACCATCGACACCCCCGCCATCGCCGGGTTGGCGGCCGCCGTCGAGCTGACGGTGAAGAACCAGGCGGACCACGCCGCCCGGATCAAGCTGCTGCGCGACGACCTCATCGCGGGCGTGCGCCGCGTCGTACCCGGCGCGATCCTGAACGGTGACCCGGAGCTCCGGCTCCCCGGCAACGCCCACTTCAGCTTCCCGGGCTGCGAGGGTGACTCGCTGCTGATGCTGCTGGACGCGCGCGGGATCGAGTGCTCCACGGGGTCGGCCTGTTCGGCCGGCGTACCGCAGGCCTCGCACGTGCTGCTGGCCATGGGCCGTGCCGAGGAGGAGGCCCGCAGCTCGCTGCGGTTCTCGCTCGGCCACACGTCCACCGCGGCCGACGTCCGGGCCGTCGTCGAGGCCATCGCCCCGTGCGTCGAGCGGGCCAGGGCCGCGAAGGCATGATCGGCCGATGAAGGTCCTCGCCGCCATGTCCGGTGGCGTCGACTCCGCCGTGGCCGCCGCCCGAGCCGCCGAGGCCGGACACGACGTCACCGGCATCCATCTCGCGCTGTCCCGCAACCCCCAGTCCTACCGGTCGGGAGCCCGCGGCTGCTGCACGATCGAGGACAGCAACGACGCGCGGCGGGCGGCCGACGTCGTCGGGATCCCGTTCTACGTCTGGGACCTCAGCGACCGCTTCCACGCCGACGTCGTCGAGGACTTCATGGACGAGTACGCCGCCGGGCGCACGCCCAACCCCTGCCTGCGGTGCAACGAGAAGATCAAGTTCGCCGCGGTCCTCGACCGCGCGCTCGGGCTCGGTTTCGACGCCGTGGCGACCGGGCACTACGCCCAGCTCCGCACCGGGCCGGACGGACTGATCGAGATGCACCGGGCGGTCGACCACGGCAAGGACCAGTCGTACGTGCTCGGGGTGCTCGACCAGGAGCAGCTCGCCCACTCGATGTTCCCGCTGGGTGACTCCGCCAAGGACGCCGTCCGGCGCGAGGCCGCGGATCGCGGGCTGCTCGTCGCCGACAAGCCGGACAGCCACGACATCTGCTTCGTCGCCGACGGCGACAACGCGGGCTGGCTGAAGCAGAAGCTCGGTGATCGTGCCCCCAACGACGGCGGCGACATCGTCGACGAGGCGACCGGCGAGGTGCTCGGCCGCCACGAGGGCACCGTCGCGTACACCATCGGCCAGCGCAAGGGCCTGCGGATCGGGACACCCGCCGCGGACGGCAGGCCCCGGTTCGTGCTCGACATCGAGCCGGTTTCCGGCACCGTGACGGTGGGCCCGCGTGAGCGGCTGGCCGTCGACGGCCTCGAGGGGATCCGGCCGCGGTGGTGCGGCCGCGTCCCGGACCGGCTGGAGGGCACCGTCCAGCTCCGGGCGCACGGCGAGGAGCACCGGGCGGTGGTCTCGACGAGCTCGACCAGCGCGGCGGGCGCCGAGGTCGTCGAGATCGAGCTGCTGGACCCGGCGTACGGCATCGCGCCCGGGCAGGCCGCGGTCATCTATGACGGCTCGCGGGTGGTGGGATCCGCCACGATCGCATCCACGCGCAGGGTCACCGTGTGATCGCCCCATGAGCACCCCAGGCAAATGCTCGCTCCGCTCCGCCCTGCCCGGGGACCCCGCATGACGATGGCGACCGGTGTCGGGGCGATGCCGGGCGACGACCAGGCCCGGTTCGACCGCGCCGTGCGGGTGGTGCTCGACGAGCTTCCCGACCTGCCGCACCTGCCCGAGCTCCCGGGACGCGGCCCGACCGCGACCATGACCGGCCGCGCGCTGGCCGTGATGAGCGACCTGGGCGCGGACCTCCAGCCGGCCGGGTGGCGGCTCACCGACGCGTCCGGGATCGACCACCGGCGGGCGCGCAGCCTGCTCGGCCAGGACCTCGACGGGCTGGAGGAGCACGCGCAGGACTACGCGGGCGCCTTCAAGATCCAGGTGGCCGGGCCGTGGACGCTGGCCGCCACGGTCGAGAAGCCACGCGGCGACAAGGTGCTCAGCGACTTCGGGGCCCGGCGCGAGCTCGCCCAGGCGCTCGCCGAGGGGGTCCGCGCGCACGTCCGCGACGTGCGCCGTCGGCTTCCGAAGGTGGACCGGCTGGTCGTGCAGGTCGACGAGCCGGCGCTCGCCGCCGTGCTCGGCGGCAAGGTCCCGACCGCGTCCGGGTTCGGCCGGCACCGGGTCGTGCACCCGCCCGAGGCCTCGGACACTCTCGGCTGGGTGCTCGGCGCGATCGCGGAGGAGGGCGCCGAGCCCTGGGTGCACACGTGTGCCGCCGGCACCCCACTCGGCCTGCTCCGCGGGGCCGGGGCACGAGGACTGTCGGTCGACCTCTCGATGATGTCGGCGGCCGACCACGACGTGCTCGCCGAGGCACTCGAGGCGGGGGAGTCGGTCGCGCTCGGCGTCGTACCCTCCGTCGATCCCGACACGCCGCCGACAGACGTCCACGTGGTCGAGGGGGTCCTACGGTGGCTCGACATGCTGGGTCTCGACCCGGCAACGACCGGGGGTTCGCTGGCGATCTCGCCGGCCTGCGGGCTGTCCGGCGCGTCGGACTCCTGGACACGACAGGCGCTTGCCCTGCTGCGGGCCAGCGCCGCGAACCTCACCGACTGAAGCTGCCGCGAAGCGTGCTGTCGTTCGGCTTCCGAGGCGATGGGTACCGGGTGGGTCGTACCTGTCACCGACCCGGAGGAGTGCGCCATGCCCGACCTGACCGGCAAGAAGGTGGCGATCATCGCCACGGACTACTTCGAGGAGGCGGAGCTCATCGAACCGCGCGACGCTCTCGTCGAGGCCGGCGCGGAGGTCACCATCTGGTCGAAGGACACCGACCCGATCCAGGCCGTCGAGGGCGACATCGAGCCGAAGCAGAAGGTCGAGGTCGACGGCACGTTCGCCGATCTCGACGTCGCCTCGGTCGACGCGCTCGTGGTGCCCGGCGGGACCATCAACGCCGACACGATCCGGACCGAGGAGGAGGCCCAGTCGATCGTGCGCGAGGTGACGGAGGCCGGGAAGCCGGTCGCCGTCATCTGCCACGGCCCGTGGCTGCTGGTCTCCGCGGGCCTGGTGGACGGCCGACGGCTCACCAGCTACCCGAGCCTCGCCGACGACGTCCGCAACGCGGGCGGGGACTGGGTGGACGAGGAGGTCGTGGTGGACGGCAACCTGATCACCAGCCGCAAGCCCGACGACCTGCCCGCGTTCATCGGGGCTCTGGAGAAGGCCCTGGCGTCCTGAACCTGTCCGACGGACGACGAAGGCCGCCCGGATCGCTCCGGGCGGCCTTCGTACGTCGTGCAGGGTGCTCAGCCGGGGATCGGGGCGACCTCCGGGCCGTCCGTCGCCAGCTCGGCGTGCTTGACGTTCAGGAACACCCAGATGGTCAGCGAGGCCGCCAGCGCCATGATGGAGCCGATCAGGAACGCGTCCGTCGCCCCGGCCGCGAAGATCTGGTTGCCGACCGTTTCCGGGTTCAGCTGGGTGCCGGACTGCGCGGCTGCAGCGCCCAGCTCCTTGGACGAGCTGTTGAACTGGTGAGTGGCGACCGTCGCCAGGATCGCGAGACCCAGGGCACCGCCGACCTGCTGCATCGTGTTCAGCACGCCTGAGCCGATGCCGGAGTCCTCGCTGCGCAGGTGGTGCACCGCGGTGAGGGTGACCGGGACGAACGTCGCGCCCATGCCCAGCGACATCAGGATGATGAACGGCAGGATGTCGGTGACGTAGCTGGCCTGGGTGTTGGCCAGCGGCACCGTCGAGTCGAACGGGATCCGCGAGAACCCGAACAACGCGACCGCGGCCATCAGGGTGCCGGTGCCGGCCAGGAACCGCGGGTCAATCCGCGCCACCAGGTTCGACGAGATACCCGCGGCCACGATGATGCCCGCTGAGAACGGCAGGAACGCCAGACCGGCCTGCAGCGGGGTGTAGCCCATGACGTTCTGGATGTACTGGCTGAGGAAGTAGAACATCGCGAACATCGCCGCCGGCAGCAGCATCATCGCCACGAAGCTCGCCGCACGGGTTCGGTTCAGGAAGACGCGGAACGGCAGCAGCGGGTGCTGGGCACGCGACTCGATGAACCCGAAGGCCACCAGGAGGGCCGCTCCGGCGATCAGGGTGGACACGGTCCACGCGTCACTCCAGCCGTGCGTCGCGGCACGGGACAGGCCGTAGACGACGCCGAGCAGGCCGAACGTGGCCGTGAGGGCGCCGGGCACGTCGAGCTCGCCCGGGTGGGACTCGGACTCGGCCAGGAACTTCGGTGCGAGCGCGGCCGCGATGAGCCCGATCGGCGTGTTGATGAGCAGGGTCAGGCGCCAGCCGTCGACGGTGGTGCCAAAGAGGTCCAGGCTCGAGCCGGTCAGCCAGCCCCCGAGGATCAGGCCGACGGCCGCACCGGCGCCGGACATCGCGGCGTACACCGCGAACGCGCGGTTTCGGGCCGGGCCGGCCGGGAAGGTCGTCGTGATCAGGGCGAGCGCAGCCGGGGACGCGAGCGCAGCGCCGAGGCCCTGGAGGCCGCGGGCCGACAGCAGCAGCGCCGGGCTGGTCGCCAGGCCACCGAGCAGCGACGCGACCGCGAAGATCGACAGTCCGATGACGAAGATCTTGCGCCTGCCGTAGAGGTCGCCGAGGCGTCCACCGAGCAGCAGCAGGCCACCGAAGGCCAGGGCGTAGCCGGTGACCACCCACGGGAGGTTGGCCTGGCTGAAGCCGAGGTCGGCCTGGATGTAGGGGAGGGCGATGTTCACGATCGTGCCGTCGAGCACGACCATGAGCTGGGCGATCGAGATCAGCACCAGGGCCCAGCCCAGGTGCGCGTGCTGACCGGGCGCGCGCGCCTCGGTCTCGGTGGTTGTTGCGTTGGTCATCGGTTGCCCTTCTGTCGTAGCTTCTGGTCTGTGGTGCCGTGAGTGGCAGCCGGCAGGATGATCTGGTCGATGACGCGGACGATGAGGTCCTCGTCGGGCAGGGCGCCCATGATGAAAAGTCGGTGGAGCACGATGCCCGCGAGGGCAGGTGCGAGGAGCTCGATGTCGACCCCGGCGGCGATCTCGCCACGAGCCCGAGCGCGCTCGAAGATGGCGTGGGCCATGGCGGTCTTGGGGCCGACGAAGTCGCGGCGGAACGCCAGCGCGAACTCCTCGTCGTGTGTGATCGCGGTCAGCACGCTGACGAACGTCCCCACCGCCTGCTTGTCCGTGAGGCCGCCGAGCCCGCAGAAGGACTCGATGAGGTCGCCGCGCAGACTGCCCGTGTCGGGTGTCGGGGGCTGCTCCTTGTGAGCAAGCAGGGCGTCGACGACGAGGCTCACCTTGTTGTTCCACCGGCGGTAGAGCGTCGCCTTGGAGGCCTTGGCCCGGGTGGCGACGGCGTCCATCGTCAGTCGGTCGTAGCCGACGTCTCCGAGCACCTCGAGCGTCGCCTCGAGGATCTCGAGCTCGCGGTCACCCTCGAC